>NZ_JAKUVW010000004.1:992153-1322871 GCF_026782085.1 Streptococcus oralis | reverse complement strand
TTATCATCTAAGCCTGTACGAGGAGGGTCAACTATCAAGGCATCCGCTCGGTAGCCATCACATTAGAACATAAAAGAGAGGTTGAACCTCTCTAAATTTATTTTTCTTCACTCATTTTTGATTTTACTTCATCATAAGATAGTGCATGGGATTCCTCTTCTACTGTCTCAGGCATTTTCCCTGTTTCGTAAAGAGATTTAATCTGTGTACTATCTAATGTTTCGTATTTCAACAATGCTTCTGCAATCAACTTATGAGTTTCACGATTTGATTGGATGATTTCAGCTGCTTTGTTTCGTGCCTCATTTAATAATGAACGAACTTCCTCGTCAATCTCATAGGCTGTTTGTTCTGAAATTGATTTTTGAGGACTTTGTGCACCAAACATAGCATGATTACCTTCGTATTGAACTGGGCCAAGTTTTTCACTCATACCGTATTCAGTGACCATTGCACGCGCCATCTGTGTAGCTTGTTCAAAGTCATTTGAAGCTCCTGTCGTTTGGACATTAAAGATAATCTCTTCAGCTACACGACCACCCATCAAACCTGCTAATTGTTCTTTCATGTCTTCCTTAGATAGAAGCATTTGATCCTCTTTCGGAAGCGCAATCATGTAACCACCTGCACGTCCACGTGGTACAATGGTAACTTTATGAACAACACGGGCATTTGACAAGACTAAACCAACAATAGTATGTCCAGCCTCATGATAAGCAACCAATTCCCGTTCTCTTTGTGATACTGTTTTATCCTTCTTAGATGGTCCAGCAATCACTCTGTCTTCTGCCTCATCAATATCTGAAGCATCAATGACTGACTTGTTGCGACGGGCTGCAACCAAGGCTGCCTCATTTAGAACATTTTCCAAGTCAGCTCCCACAAAACCTGGAGTTTGTTGGGCAACTAGTTTCAAATCCACATCGTCTGCCAGAGGTTTATTTTTAGCGTGAACTTTCAAGATTGCTTCACGACCTTTAACATCAGGGCGACCAACTAAGACTTTTCTATCAAAACGTCCTGGACGGAGAAGAGCTGGATCTAGAACATCTGAACGGTTCGTCGCAGCGATAACAATAATTCCTTCATTTCCCTCAAAACCATCCATCTCAATCAAGAGTTGGTTCAAGGTTTGTTCACGTTCATCATTACCTCCACCAAGACCGACACCACGTTGGCGACCAACGGCATCAATTTCATCGATAAAGATGATGGCTGGTGCTGCTTTTTTTGCATCCTCAAAAAGTGAACGAACTCGGCTAGCCCCAACTCCGACAAACATTTCTACAAAGTCCGATCCTGAGATGCTAAAGAATGGAACTCCTGCTTCTCCAGCAACCGCCTTAGCAAGTAAGGTCTTACCTGTTCCCGGAGGTCCCTCTAAAAGAACACCCGCAGGAATACGCGCACCAAGTTTGGTAAATCGTTTTGGATCTTTTAGGAATTCAACAACTTCAACTAATTCTTGTTTTTCTTCCTCGGCACCTGCAACATCTGAAAATCGTACCTTGATATCTTCTTTGTTAGCAGCTTTGGCCTTGCTACGTCCAAAACTCATTGGATTTCGGCCACTATTTCCTCCCATATTTCCCATCATAGAGAATAAGAAGAAGAAAAGAATAGCAAATGGCACAACAGAGACAAGGATATTGATCCACATACCGCTTGAACTCTCATGTTTGACTGTTACTTCTGCCTGATGTTCAGAAGCAAGTTTTTGCAATTCTGAAACTGTTGAATCAGACGGAAGAATAGTACTTGAGAATCTTTCTACTGTTGTAGCTGTAGGAGTGAAAAATTGAATTCCCGTTTCTTCTTTACTAGTCTTAGGATTTTTATAAACACCAGACACTTCAATGATGCTACCATTTGGCTGATAGGTTAATTCTTTTACATTGTCTGCAGTAATTTCTTTTACCAGTTCTGTATAGTTAATTTTTTCGCTTCGTCCAGCAGTATTTCCAGAGTAAAAATACTGGAATCCTGTCACTAGGAAGAAGATAATTAACAAGTAGAGAAATGGATTTCTAACTAAACCATTATTTTGTTTTTTCATTAAAGATAGATCTTTCTAATTTGAATAAACTTCTTCTTTCAATACTCCGACATAAGGAAGGTTACGATAATTTTCTTTATAGTCCAAACCATAACCTACTACAAACTCATTTGGAATAGTAAAGCAAGTGTAATCCGCTTCAATTTCAACAACACGTCCCTCTGGTTTGTCCAACAAAGTCGCGATTTTAACAGAAGCTGCTTCTCTTGCAATAAACATATCTCTCAAACTCTTCAAAGTTTGACCTGTATCGATGATATCCTCTACAAATAAAACATGTCTTCCTTTGATATCTTGAGTCACGTCTTGTTTGATATTGATGACACCACTACTTGCTGTTCCACCATGGTAACTAGATACCATCATGAAGTCCATCTCGATATGCGTATCAATATGCTTAACCAATTCAGCCATAAAAGGAATTGATCCTTTCAGAATTCCAATAAGAATTGGATTTTTCCCCTCATATTCTTTTGTTAGTTGCGCACCTAGCTTTTTAGCTGCTTCTGTAATTTCATCATGTGAAACGAGGATTTTTTTAATATCGTGTTCTAACATCTTTTTACCTATCTATTTTTTCTATATAAATTACAGTGTTCATTATATCATTTTTCGTGTTTTTACTCAAATCACTGGTCGCAATTCCTAAAATTGAGACAATTTCTCCAAATTGCTCAATAATAGGGGTTGTTTTTCGTTTTTCAATAGGGATTTTCAAATCTATAAATAAGCGTCTCAATTTCTTTCGATGACCATTTAAGATAATAACGTCGCCAGGTTTTCGACCTCTAATCCGTATCGAAGTTTCTCGTGAAACATTTATTTTTTGAACAGACTCTCCTTCAATAGGAATACCAAAGGAAAATAAATAGCCCTTATGTCGAACTTGATTTTGATAGTGTAACACAAGTTCATCTTCCTTTTCATCAGCCTGAGGACTGATTTTGCAAACTCGAAAATGATGATACTCTTTTATCAATTCATAGCCATTTTTCAATGGATAACGATACTGGCTTTTCCTTGCTAAAATCTGTCTAACTTCATCAAACTGAGACTTCGTAAGATTTAAGTCTGGGAATTGATTGAGATAGTTCTGGAGCAAGATTCCTTGAGTTTGTTGAGAGTATGAAAATAGCTCATTCAAATCTTCCACATCAATCTGTTCAGAAAGTTCCATTATTGTTGCTTGGTAATCTGAAATTTCCCTTCCTAAATCTAAAAGGGCTGATTTAAGACGAGGATTTTCTTTTTCAAGTTCTGGTAAATACCTATTCCGAATGCGATTGCGAAAATAGGTATTTTCCTGATTTGTTTGATCTTCGAAATGAAAAATTGATGGAAAATCCTTTTTATGAAAAGGCAACAAGGGACGGACAATTTCAATATCATCAACTACTTGACTTTCTTTTATTCCCGTTAAATGACGTAGTCGACTTCCTCGAATCAAGCGCATCAAAATCGTTTCAACCTGATCATCTGCATGGTGGGCAGTGACCAAGGCAGTCGCTCCAACCTCTTTCATGATTTTCCTAAAAAAATTATAACGAAACTCTCGAGCACGCGCTTCTGAAAAGTCTCCTGAAAAGCTTGTGATATAAATAGGAAGTCCAGCTGAATCAGCTAACTTCCTTAGTTCATTCTCCTCCCAGTCAGACTCCCTTCTCTGCTTGTGATTGACATGTGCTAAAATCAACTCAATTCCCAACTCATTTTGATAAGTAGACAATAGATGGTATAAAAACATCGAATCCAGTCCACCAGACAGAGCTAATAAGACTTTCGAATGTTTTTTGAAATACTCTTTTCGGAGAAAATGATTTAAAAAATCCTGGTCCCTCATTTTAGAACCTCATAGACATCCTTAGCTATCTTAGCAATAGTATCATAATCAGAATTTTTGGTGAAAATGGAAAGAACAAAAGGAGAATCCGTATAAACAATGGCAGTGTCATGTTTAAACTCATCGGCATCTCCAATTTTATGAGCTACCTTAACCGAAACACCTTTTGCGATTCGTTGGTTGTCAAAATCGGTCTTACCTAGAGACTCTAGGACAAAACCATTCTGATTATAAATAGCTTCCATGACCTTTCCAGCCATTTTTGAAGAAGTTAGTTTATCATTCACATCCCAATCTTCGCCCATAATGGTGGACATTTTTTCTTTGAAAGCCCCGTCAGATTGATTGGTCACGTAATAACCTAAAATATTATGAGCAACATTATCAGACTCTTTTGTTACCTTGGTAATTAACTGTTGAAGACTGTAATCTTTGTTGTCTTCTTTTTTAGGTAAGCTACCACTACCTTCTGGTTTATAGGAACCAGGAAAACTATTTACTTCTGGGATATACTTGAAGCTGCTGTCTAGCGTATATTCCCCTTGATTTATCTTATCTTGAGCGTAATAAAGGTAGGCTAGTTTCAAGATGCTAGCTGCATAGAGTTTGCTGTCTTCATTCACCCCAGCCTCTTTACCTGTACTCAGTTGTTTAACATAAATAGAATAATTTTCATTCTGATAGTTGTTTGATAAAACTTCTTGAACCTTCTGGATGCGATTGTCTTCTTCTGAGGTGAACTCTTTTGATACCCATCCAACTTGATCGATATGAAGAAATTCTTGTCCTTCAGCAAAGAGAGCTCTATCCACCGTTACGCGTTGATAGGGAGAGAGGGATGAAGAAATTTCTTTAGTGTCATAAGGGCTGTTATAGATAACAAACCCCTGCTCCAACCATACTTGTCTATTTTGAGTTTGAACTTGACTTTGATCATAGATCAAACGCTTATCTGCAGGGATAAACTGGTGATTATCTAATTTAAAAACAGGAACACCTTGTCTATTCAAACGCCATTCTACTATTTTAAAGGCGGTTCCAGGAGTCAATTTACCAGACTCCTTGACAAGATCCTCATTAGCATAGACTGCTGTTTCTCCGTATACCATTGGGGATTCCAGAGTTTCTTTATAGTAGAATCCATAATCAGACTCAGTTAGATAATAAATTTCTTGCGAAGAGTAAGGAAGCTGTTTTTCTGTGCTAACTACTCTTGAGGTTATGATAAAAGCAGGTAGCAATAAAACTACTAAGAACTTACGCATTCTTCTCTTCCCTTTCTTCTTGTAATCGTAATAAATGGTTTTTAGCTGCCAATTCCTCTAATTTTTCATCTGATAAACTTAAAAATTGCTCAACAACTTCCAATAAATTTTCCATGACATTACCTCGGAAGCAAATCAGGAATTGTGTAAATTGCTTCTCGTTTCTTTGAGTAATAGTACTTGGCGCGTGCATACTTTGCTACATAGTCTTCATCTTTCAACTTTGCAGCAAAAGCAGATTCCTTATCCTTTTCGTCACTAAGAGTTTGGTACTGCTCTTTCAACTCTGTTAATTGCTGACGTCGTTGCAGTAACTGATCATAGCTTTGGGCCAAGTTATAAGTTGGTAAAATAAACAACAAGATCATCAAAATAAGGACCCAACCCATAAAACGATTTCGTTTTTGTCTCTCCTTCATCAGGTAACGACGACGTTGATGTTCATTTTGAATAAAAGAATTATTCATCTGTACAATATTTTTAGACATTTTCTTCTACCCGTGTTTCACTGAGAATTTCATACATGCCTGCTGCATCTTCTTTTTTTGTACTATCTTTCATTTCTAGTACTTTAACAAGCAACAACTTATTTCCAAAGCGAATTTCAACTTGGTCATCAACTTTCAAATCCGTTGAACTTTTGGCCAAAATTCCATTTACCTTGATTCTACCTTTATCTGCTACTTCTTTTGCGACTGTACGGCGCTTAATAATTCGTGATACTTTTAAATACTTGTCTAATCTCATTTTTATTACCTCAAATTATTATTGTACCATTTTTATCCTTTTTATAGAAGAAAAATGTTAAATGGGATTTGCTTCCTTTGATTCTTTTATCTCTAATAAACTTTCTCCAAAAATCAGCAAACCTTCTAAAATTTCATAATCCTTCTTGTTTCGGACATCAAATACAACTTCCATTAATCCCTTATTCTCAGCTATAGCTGCTTTTAAGTTCGTTGCAGATAAGGCTTTAAAATAATCTTGAGCCAAGAATAGTCGTTGAGTGACTTTTTCAAATTGAACTGTAATCTTGTTATCTTTTCTTTCCACACGTTCTACAAAGACCTTGTCCAAATATGACTTAACCAAACCAATCTCTAAAAGGTAGGCTACTACATCTGGGTATTCTCCAAATCGATCCATCAATTCTTCTTGTAGTTCTTCATAGTTGACACGATTGTCAATTTGACGAATTTTCTTGTAAATTTCAATCTTATGTCGTTGGTCAGAAATATAAGTGTCAGGAAGATAGGCGTCGATTTGTAAAATCAACTCAGCATTTCCTTTGATTCTTTTATTCCCATTACCGTTCCGTTTAGCAATAGCTTCCTCTAATAACTGTGAATACAATTCAAAACCAACAGAATCAATGAAACCAGACTGCGATTTTCCTAGGAGATTTCCTGCTCCACGAATCGAAAGATCTCGCATCGCAATCTTAAATCCTGAGCCTAATTCTGTAAATCCCTTAATCGCTTCTAATCTCTTCTCAGAAACTTCACTGATTGATTTTTCTGGACGATACATAAGATAGGCATAAGCGATGCGATTGCTACGACCAACTCTTCCTCTTAATTGATACAAGGTTGACAAACCCATATGGTCTGCATTTTCAATAAATAAGGTATTGGCATTTGGAATATCTACCCCTGTCTCAATAATAGTAGTTGTCACCAAAATATCATATTGTCCTTCAATAAAATCCAATAAAGTATTTTCCAACTGAATTTCACTCATTTGTCCATGAACATACCCAATAGAAGCCTCTGGAATCAACTCCTGTAATTCTGAAACCTTCTGGTCAATCGTGTCAACTTTATTGTAAAGATAGTAAACTTGACCTCCACGCTCCATTTCACGCAAGACAGCATCACGAATGACACTATCATTCTTCTCTAATACATAGGTTTGAACTGGATAGCGATTGGTTGGAGGAGTTTCAATAACAGACAAATCTCTGATTCCCAGCATAGACATGTGGAGAGTACGAGGGATTGGTGTTGCTGTCAAGGTTAGAACATCTACTTGTTTTTTTAGTTCTTTCAAAGTTTCCTTATGCTTAACACCGAATCGTTGTTCCTCATCAATAATCATCAAGCCCAAATCAGAAAACATAACATCTTTAGACAAAACACGATGCGTTCCAATCAAAATATCGACTTGACCATTCTTTAATTTTTCAAGTGTCTCTGCCTGCTCTTTTTTACTTCTAAAGCGACTCAACACATCAATATTAACAGCAAAATTTTGGAATCGTTCCTTAAAATTCGTATAGTGCTGTTGCGCTAAAACCGTCGTTGGAACTAGAACGACCACCTGTTTGTGATCATTGACAGCCTTAAATGCTGCACGCATTGCAACTTCAGTCTTTCCAAAACCAACATCCCCAACTAAAAGTCGATCCATGGGATGAGAATCCTGCATATCTCTCTTGATTTCCTCAATACTACGAAGTTGATCATCCGTTTCAACATAAGGGAAAGCATCATCAAAAGCATGTTGCTCATCATCATCAGCTGAGAAAGCAAACCCCTTCAACTGACTACGCTCAGAATAAAGCTTGATTAAATCGTCAGCTATATCCTCTACTTGGTTCTTAACTTTTTGCTTGGCCTTTTTGAAATGACCGTCATTTAATTTATTGAGTTTAGGAGGTTTACCATCACTTGAAACATATTTAGACAGTAACTGAATCTGCTCTACTGGGATGGAGATTTGGTCACCATTTTGATACTGTACACTGACATAATCACGGTGAATGCCTTGGATTTCAATTGTTTCGATTCCTAGATATTGACCAATTCCATGGATATGGTGAACAACATAATCCCCTTTTTCAAGTTCATTATAATCTTTTAATCGCTCTGCGTTTGAAGCATGTTGTCTTCGAAAACGACGTTTTAATTTCTTTTGAAAAATCTCATGTTCAGTAATCAAGAGAATTTTTTTATCTACAAAATGAAAACCATGTCTTAGATTACCCTCAATCAAGTTTACAGATTCTTTACAGATACTTGACTTATCTTTGGAATCCAATTTGATCTGATATTCCTCTAAAACATCCTCCAATGTTTTACTTCCCATTGAATTGCTAGACTGCAAAACAATAGTGTAGTCCATTTTTTTGTATCGCTCAATTTCTTCTTTTAAAAATGAAAATTGATTGAAAAACTCTTGCATGGGGTATTGATTAAATTGATAAATGTGATCAAACTTAAGATTTCCTAAGCCCTTTTGCAGATTGGAGAAAAAGGTAACTGGACTTTGTTTTTTATAGGTTTGCTCTGTATCTGCAAAATACTGCATCCCAGAAAATGATTTACCATTCTGTAAATCTTCTGTAAAGTATTGTGCTAATTCTCTTTCAAAGGATTCATACTGATTCATCAATTTTTGATAGTCATCAAAGAATACTGGTGTATCTTTTTCAATATAATCAAATACAGTCCATGTTTTATCGTAACATAAGGACAAAAACTTTCGACTATCTGAATGTACTTGTTTTTGATGAAAACTTGACAAAATCTCTTCCAAATATGATTTTAAAATTGGTGATAGAGTCTTTGAAATTTGCTTTTCTAAAGCTGACTGTCCTCGTTGATAATCTTTTTCTCTCAAAAGTATGTCGCTAGCTGGAAAGATAGTGAGATTTGTCTGATTTTCTTTCGATAATTGTGTTTCGACTTCAAAAGTACGAATACCATCTACTTCATCGCCAAAAAACTCGATTCGGAAAGGTTCTAACTGAGACATCTCAAAAATATCTAAAATGTCTCCTCGAATACTAAACTCACCTTGTGTCTGTACTTGAGTAACTTTTCGATATCCAATTTCCTTTAACCAGTGAAGTAGCTCGTGTTGGTCATATTCTTCACCAACTGCAATTTTTATAGTACTTTCTTTAAATCTAGTCGGAGAGGCTAGAATCAATCGACTCGCTGCGATATTACAAACTAAAATCCCTTTCTTAGACGAATCACTCAAAAAACGCAAGGCCTCAACCCGCGAAATGATTTTTTCTTGCGAAGACATCAAAAACTCTACCATAGGAGAGTCATCAACCAAAAAAGGATAGACAAATTCCTCTCCTAAGAGAGAAAGAAGATCACTGATAATTCGTTCTGCTTCTCCATAAGTTGAAGTCAGTAACACAATCTTATTTTCTTTTTCTAGACTGCTTGCAATTGCAATAGCCTTGGTAGACGTTGATAAACCAAGTATTAGTTGTCTTTTCTTATCTATCAGATTTTGATGCCATTTTTTTATCTGGTCCTTTTCTGAGAATAAATCTAATAAAGTCACCATTTAACCATTATACCTCTGCATTGTTTTCTCAAAGTTTTTCTCTTGTAAATAGTAATTTACAGCATCGTCAACCTTGTCAATAGACTGTAAAATACCCACATAGTCATCCTGATCAAACTTACTTAAAACATGATGAACAACCGACATGCCTTTTTTAGGTCTTCCAATACCTATTTTAACACGGTTAAAGACTTGAGTACCTATATGTTGAATTATAGACTTAATGCCATTATGACCACCTGCTGATCCCTTTGCTCTTAAACGAATTTTCCCGACTTCCATGTCAAGGTCGTCGTAAATAACGAGTAAATCTTCAATATCCAAACCATAGTAAGTCAATAAAGCATGAACCGCTTTTCCACTTTCATTCATAAATGTTGTTGGTTTGACCAGATAAATTTTTTCTCCATTGAGGAAAAAAGATGCTAGGTCAGCTTGAAATATCTTATCATGTGTAAAAGTGACATTTTGTTTTTTAGCTAATTGGTCAATCAACATAAATCCAACGTTATGCTTGGTTTCAAAATATTTATCCCCTGGATTTCCTAATCCAACAAGTAATTTAGTCATTTATTTTCCTTTCAAAAGCCAAAAGGGTTGGAATTTTTTTCCAACCTATTTGACACTATTTGTTAAATATTATTAGACATTAAAGCGGAATTCCATGATATCGCCATCTTGAACGATGTATTCTTTTCCTTCTTCACGTAAGCGCCCAGCTTCTTTTACAGCCTTTTCAGATCCATATTTTACTAGATCCTCATATGACATGGTTACTGCACGAATAAAACCTTTTTCAAAGTCTGAGTGGATAATACCAGCTGCTTGAGGAGCTTTCATCCCTCGCTTAAAGGTCCAAGCACGGACTTCTTTTTCACCAGCTGTAAAGTAAGTTCCGAGTCCTAGTAGATGGTAAGCAGCTCGAGTCAACTTATCAACGCCTGATTCTGTCAATCCAAGTGCTTCAAGAAACTCTTGCTTATCTTCATCATCCAACTCAGAAATTTCTTCTTCAGCACGCGCGGAAATAACTACTACTTCAGCATTTTCTGTCGCTGCAAATTCACGAATTTGCTTCACATATTCGATAGAATCTGGATCTGAAACTACATCCTCATCCACATTAGCAACATAAAGAACTGGTTTAGTGGTCAAAAGGAAGAGACCTTTGACAACCTTTTGTTCTTCATCTGTAAATTCAATAGTTCGAGCTGATTTTCCATCCTCAAGGACTGGTTTAATCTTTTGAAGGACATTAAACTCTGCCACAGATTCCTTATCTTTTTGGGTTCTTGCCATCTTTTCTACACGCGCATAGCGTTTATTAACTGATTCTAAGTCAGCAAGAATCAACTCCAGGTTAATAGTATCAATATCTGCAAGTGGATCCACAAAGGCGTCTTCACGTCCTTGCTCGCGCATCACATTTTCATCATCAAATGCACGAACTACGTGAACAATCGCATCTACTTCACGGATGTTGGCCAAGAATTTATTTCCTAAACCTTCTCCTTTTGATGCTCCTTTTACAATCCCTGCAATATCTGTAAATTCAAAGGTTGTTGGAACTGTCTTTTTAGGAGTAATCATTTCTGTTAGTTTTTGTAGGCGTTCATCTGGAACTTCCACCATCCCAACGTTTGGATCAATAGTCGCAAATGGGTAGTTTGCCGCCTCTGCTCCTGCTTTTGTAATTGCATTAAAAAGGGTTGATTTACCAACGTTTGGCAAACCAACGATACCTGCTGTTAAAGCCATAGTTTCTCATTCTCCGTTCTCATTTCAATCCCTAACATTATAACACAAAAAGGGAAAACTTGCTAACTCTCTAACTAAGGGTTCTTAGTCAATAATCTTATTCATTTTTCGTTCAAAATCATAGCGACTCATCATAACAAGGTGGTCGCAATTGCTACATTTGATTTTGATATCTGCTCCTACACGTGTAATTTCCCAACGATTGGCTTTTTTTCCTGTTGACTTAATTATACAAGCATGAGGTTTTTTCATTTCAACAAAATTTCCAACTTGATACATACTATTCTCCTTTTCTTTTTTGATTATATCATAAAAGAGGCGAGCCAGGCTCAACCTCTTTCACTTAATTTGTTCGAACTGGTGTAATGAGCTGCATGAAGTCTTCGTCAGTATCTGCTGGTACAAGAGTAAATGGACGAACTGCTGAGATAAAGCTAATAGTAACCTTTTCGCTATTTAAAGCCTTGAGGGAATCAATCAAGTAAGTTGGGTTGAAACTAATAGTCAAATCATCCCCGGTCACCTGCTCCGTATCGATTTCTTCGTTTACTTTACCAACTTCAGGAGAGTGAACATGAGCACTAACAACTCCACCTTTAATTTCAAGCTTCACAGTACCATTTTGAGTCGCACTTGATAAGAGGCGAGCACGCTCCATAGATTGACGCAAATTAACCACATCAAAAGTAATTGTAGTGTTAAAGTCTGTTGGAATCAAGCGATCTGTATCAGGATAATTACCTTCTAGGAGACGAGTGTAAAAGCTAATATTTTCGCTTCTAAAGAGGATTTGATTATTTGCAAAGAAAATCTCTACAGTTTCAATATCATCTGTAAATACCGCTGAAAATTCGCGTAGAGAACGACTAGGAATTACTACATCGAAATCATCACCATTTTTTTCAAGAGTCAATTTCTTTTGACTAAGGCGGTGTGAGTCTGTCGCAACTGTTTTTAGTTCTTTGTGTTGGCTCAATACAAAGTGAACACCTGTTAAGATTGGGCGACTTTCTTGCGTACTTGCAGCAAAAGCTGTCTCATTGATAATTTTCTTGAGTAGTTTGGTTTCAAGAACCAAAGGTGTGCTTGCTGAAATTTCTTGAATACGTGGGTACTGTTCGCTATCTTTTCCTTTTAGGGTAATTTCTGATTTGCCACTGGTTAAGACAATTTGTTTTTGTTCAATCTCTTTGAAATCTAGCGTTACATCTGGAAGACTGGATACAACATTGATAAAGAAAGAGGCTTCAAGAAGAATCGAACCTAAGGAAGTAATCAAAAGACCAGCATCTTCATTTTTTTGAGAAATGAAATTTTCAATGGAGATTTGCCCATTTGATCCAATTAAAGTAATCCCTTCATTGGTAACATCAATTTTGATTGTTGATAAAATTGGAATAGCATTTTTAGAGCTTATAGCTCGTTTTGTAGTATTTAAGGCCTGTAGAAATAAATTTTTATTAATTGAAAAATGAATCATGGATTCTCCTTTATTTATTTTTAGTATTAGAAAGTTAATAGTAATAATAGAGTGTGTGAATTCTGTGGAAAAACTGATTTCTATTTAGTAAATTCAAGCTTCTTAGCTGTTTAAAAAATGTGGATAAAAAAGATAAGAAAGGAAAACTTATCCACAAGCTACTTAATTTTCTTTTTGATTGCTTCTATTTCTAAACGTAAATTATCGTCTTCGTCAATCAATGATTTGATTTTAGCATGGGCATGAATCACGGTGGTGTGATCCTTTCCGCCAAATTCTTTTCCGATTTTTGGAAGACTGTTATCTGTCAGTTCTCTAGCTAGATACATAGCAACTTGACGCGCTAAAACGATATTTTGAACTCGTCTCGTACCCTTCATTTCTTTGACACTCACTCCATAAAAATTACCAACTTCAGTTTGGATTTTCTCAATTGGAATAACAAGTATCTGGCGGGCGTCTTGCTTACGTGCTCTAATAGCTTCCGCAGCAATATCAATAGTGATATCCTTAATCTTCTTCACTCTGGCAATTAAAGTGATATCGTTGATTGCTCCTTCCAATTCTCGAACATTTGAATCAAATTGGCCAGCCAAGTACTCTAGAGTATCACTTTGAAAATGGTAATCCAAGTGCTCTGTTTTACTTTGAAGAATGGCGATACGTGTCTCAAAGTCAGGAGGAGTGATATTTTGCGTCAATCCCCAGCTAAAGCGCGTGACAAGTCTCTCTTCAAGTCCTTCTAGGTGTTTAGGACTTCGATCACTGGTTAGGACAATCTGTTTCTGTTTATCATGAAGAGCATTGAAGGTATTGAAAAATTCTTCCTGGGTCGCGACTTTTTTGCCACTGAGAGATTGGATATCATCGATCAATAAGAGATCAAGACTACGGTAAGTCTTTTTGAACTTTTCCATTTCCCCAAGTCTTAAGTGTTCAAGAAAGTCATTGATAAAGCTTTCGGCAGGAATGTACTTGACACGCGCATCAGGAATATTTTTCAAAATCTCATTTCCAATCGCATTGAGCAAGTGAGTCTTTCCAAGACCAGGTCCTCCATAGATGAAAAGAGGATTATAGGTCAGAGCTAAATCTTCAGATACAGCTAGTGCAGCAGACACTGCCCAAACATTCCCATCACCTTGAATAAAGTTATCAAAGGTATATTTTTCTTTTAACCCTGTTTCGGAATAGGGAATCGTTGGTAGTGCAGGTGTGTAATCGTAAGTAGAGACACTATTCGTATCATTTACTTGAGGAGATTCTGTGCTCTGAGGTTTAGTGAAAATATAGTGAGGTTTGATTTCAGAATCATAAATTTCAAAACCAGCAGCAATAATAATATCTTTTAATTGCTTTTCCCACACCATTTCCATCTCTGATCTAGGTAGAAATATAGTAGCTGTGTTTTCTTCTACTTTGATGAGTTCAGCAGGTGTAGCATAGAAATCATACATAGATCGAGTCAATCTTTCTTGAGCAAATTCTAAAATACGATTCCAAAATTGCTTTTCTTTCAACTAGTTTTCCTCCTTTACTATGATTTTAGTAGTTTAGTGCTAGACTTATTTTACCATAGATAGTAGGATTTTTCCACAGATTGGGGAAAAGAATCCACAATGTTAACAGTATTTATCCACAGGTTGGGCATAAAAAGAAAAATCCTTGATTTAGTGGGCTTTTTGATAAAAAAATAGGTGGATAAATTTGTGGGTTGAGAAAATAAAAGAACAGCCTTATTTCAGGCTGTTAATAATTCTATCGTATTCTTCTTGACTTGAAAAGGAGATAATAATCTTTCCAGTATCTTTTTTTGAAAGTTTAATTTCTACACTTAAACCGAGTAGTTTTTTTAATTTATCTTCTTCGTCTTTGATGAAAGAATCACTTTTTTTTTGCTTCTTTTGTTTTTTCTCTGTAAGAAGTGCTTCTAACTTTCTCACAGAAATATCTTCATTTTTGATTAGTTGGAAGAAATAGTCTTGCTGCTCTTTGTCTAAACCAACTAGAGAACGTGCATGCGCTTGAGAAATTTTTCCATTTTCTACTTCAGTTAAGATATACTCTGGTAGGGAAAGCAAACGAATAAAATTAGTGATATAAGGACGAGATTTCCCCATTTTATCCGCTATCTGGGTGTGAGTAAATCCTTTTTCTACTAAAGATTCGTAGGCGCGTGCCTCTTCAACAGGATTTAAATTTTCTCTCTGCAAATTCTCAATGATTGACTGGATCATCATTTCCTGATCTGAGAGGTGCTTTACAACGGCTGGAATAGAAGTCAGACCAGCCAAGAGAGAAGCCCGATATCGTCTCTCTCCTGCAAGGATTTCATAACCAATTACAGGAGATTGACGAACGATGATTGGTTGGATGAGCCCATTTTCGTTGATTGACTGAGCCAATTCCTTTAATTTTTCTACATCAAATTCTTTCCGAGGTTGGTAAGGATTCTTTTGTATTTCAGAGATAGAAATCATTTCAAATTTTTCCATGATTCTACACTAACATATCTTTTACTTTCTGTAAAGTTTTCTTTACACTGATGTCAATTAAGACTCTAAATCACCAGAATTCTTATCTAGTTTAATTGAGGTAGTTTCCTCCTTACCGTTACGGTAGTAGGTTACTTTGATAGTATCTCCAATAGCATGATTGTAAAGAGCGTGTTGTAGGTCTGTTGATGAAGCAATCTCTTTGTCGTCAACTTTGGTAATGACATCGTATTTTTGAAGATGTCCATTTGCTGGCATATTGTTTTGAACAGATCGAACAACTACACCTGAAGTGAGGCCACTTGGAATGTTAAGTTTTCTAAGATCACTAGCTCCAACATTTGATAGATTGACCATTTGAATTCCAAGAGCAGGACGAGTCACTTTACCATCACTTTCAAGCTGTTTAATGATATTTTGAGCATCGTTTGAAGGAATTGCAAAACCAAGACCTTCTACAGATGTTCCACCATTACTTGCAATTTTACTTGATGTTATACCAATTACTTGTCCTTGAATGTTTACAAGTGGACCACCAGAGTTACCAGGGTTAATGGCCGTATCTGTTTGAATGGCTTTTGTTGAAATAGCTTGACCATCTTCAGATTTTAGAGAAACATTTCGATTAAGACTCGAGATGATTCCCTGTGTAACTGTATTAGCATATTCTGAACCTAGAGGACTACCGATAGCAATCGCTGTTTCTCCAACACTAAGTTGACTTGAATCCCCAAATTCTGCTACTGTTGTAACTTTTTCTGAAGAAATTTTAACGACAGCAATATCAGAGAAGGTATCAGATCCGACAATTTCACCAGGAATCTTGGTACCATCTGCTAAGCGGATATCAACTTTTGAAGCTCCATTGATAACGTGAGTATTAGTTACAAGATAGGCATCTTTATCATCCTTTTTATAGATAACACCTGATCCCTCACTTGCGATTTGTTGATTGTCTGAATCAGAATTAGTTTCATCACCATTAAATACACTACTTTGTCTACTGCTAGAAGAAGAATAAGTAATGATTGAGACAACAGCATCCTTAACTTTATTTACTGCTTGAGTGGTTGAGTTTTCATTTTTATAGGATGTTTGAGTGACAGTGCCAGAATTATTATTCGTAGCTTGATTTCCTTGTTTTTGATAAAGTTGTAATGTTACGAAACTTCCTAAGGCACCACTTAAAAATCCGATTAGAATGATTACAAGAACTTTAACTCCCTTTTTGTAAAATTTTTGTAAGTGTTTCATAAACGCCTCCGTTTGTTATTTATTTACTCAGATTATAAACCTATTAACTTAATCCAAACTTAAAAGCTTAAAGTTTTACACAAGTTGTGGATAACTCATTTTATTCTGTGAATTCACTAGTAATTTTGAATTATTTTTTTGTGTATAAGATGTGAAATGAAGTGTGGATATGATAGAATATAAGAATGAAAATAAAAATTGTAACAGTAGGAAAATTAAAAGAAAAATACCTTAAAGATGGAATTGCTGAATATGTCAAACGAATTTCACGTTTCGCCAAATTAGAAATGATTGAGCTCACTGATGAGAAGACACCTGACAAAGCCAGTGAATTAGAAAACCAAAAAATCTTGGAAACAGAAGGTGAAAGAATTCTTTCTAAGGTTGGAGAAAGAGACTTTGTCGTTGTACTAGCCATTGAAGGAAAAACACTCTCCTCAGAGGAATTTAGTAAGCAACTAGAGCAAGCTTCTATCAAAGGATATTCAACGCTTACTTTTATCATTGGAGGAAGTTTGGGTCTAGCTCCTGTTGTAAAAAATAGGGCCAATCTTTCTGTCAGTTTTGGACGTCTGACATTACCACATCAGTTAATGAGATTGGTTTTAGTTGAACAAATTTACCGTGCTTTTACAATTCAACAGGGTTCTCCTTACCACAAATAGAAGATTGACTTAGCTCTTGTTTTTTGATAGAATGGTCATGTTAGGTCTCATAGCTCAGCTGGATAGAGCATTCGCCTTCTAAGCGAACGGTCGCAGGTTCGAATCCTGCTGGGATCAATTTTAGATGTGAAGCTGGGGTAAATCCCAGCTTTTTTCTTAAAAAAGTGCGTTTCAGGTGCAAAAATGTACAGTTGGGAAGAATTTTTTCTTACATGGTCTTCATTTTGTATAATAGATGTGTAAGTTAACTTACAAGAAAAAATAATACAGGAGATTTCATTATGAAAAATACAGTAAAGTTGGAACAATTTAAAGAAGTAACAGAGGCAGAATTGCAGGAGATTCGGGGTGGAGATTGGAGAATTTCAGAAACAATTCGTAATCTTATTTTTCCAAGAAGAAAGTAATGAAATAAAGGTAGAGAGTAATGGATTTATTTGGATTAGGGATAGCTATTTTTTATTTTCTCATCATTAGCAAAAGTTATGAATGGATTTGTAAAATAAATAGAAAAGAACAAATTGTTTTTTTCTGTTACACATGTATCTCAGTTTTTATACTTGAAGAAATTATTACACTAGTATTTTCTAATAGTTTTGCTTTGTCTAAATTTTTATTTCCTTTGGTTGTGTACCTTTATTTAAGAAAGTTAAAGAAGTCTGAAAAATACAAAGCTATTTTTATCAGTTTACTATTGTCTTTATTATATCACAGTACTCATACTTTTATATCCGTAACCTTATCTTCTATAACAGGAGATGAAGTAGTATTACACTATAAAAGTACATTCCTTTTAGTAGTATTGTTGATGACTTATTTTTCTATTCTAATAATAATTCGTTATTTTCATCTGGAAATTAAATATTTTGATAAAGATTATCTGTACCCTTTTTTAAAAAAAGTAATAGTTGCTTTCTTTGGTTTACATATCTTATTGTTTATTTCAGATATAGTAAGTACAACTCATCATTTAAATAGCTTCGGAAGTATTTTATCAACCATTGTTTTTATTTGCTTGTTATTGATTTTCTTTGCAATGAATTCTCACAAGGTTCAAATTGAAAAAGAGATTGCTCTAAAACAAAAGAAATTTGAACAAAAACATTTACAGACTTATACTGACGAAATTGTGGAGTTGTATAATGAAATTCGAGGTTTTCGTCATGACTATGCAGGGATGCTTGTCAGCATGCAAATGGCGATTGACAGTGGAGATTTACAAGAAATTAACAGGGTTTACAATGAAGTCTTAGTAAAAGCAAATCAGAAATTGAGGTCAGAAAAATATACTTACTTTGATTTAAATAATATAGAAGATTCTGCTTTACGAAGTTTAATTGCTCAATCGATTGTCTATGCACGAAAAAATGATGTAGAGTTTACATTGGAAGTAAAGGATATCATTACTAGACTGTCAATAGATTTACTTGATCTTGTTCGTATCATGAGCATTTTATTAAACAATGCTGTTGAAGGTGCTGCAGATAGTTATTTGAAACAAATGGAAGTTGCAGTCATTAAAATGGATTTTGAAACAGTTATAGTTATCCAGAATTCATGCAAAATAACTATGACGCCTTCAGAGGACCTATTTGCCTTAGGTTTCTCTACTAAGGGAAGAAATAGAGGTTTAGGACTTAATAATGTCAAAGAGATCTTAGATAAGTATGACAACATTATCTTAGAAACTGAGATGGAAGACAACACATTCAGACAAATTATTAGATTTAAGAGGGAATTCGAATGAAAGTATTAATTTTAGAAGATGTTATTGAACATCAAGTGAGACTAGAGAGAATATTAAATGAAATCTCGGAAGAATCGAATATTCCTATTTCATATAAGACAACAGGAAAAGTTCGTGAGTTTAAGGAATATATTGAAAATGATGAAGTAAACCAGCTTTATTTCCTAGATATCGATATTCATGGAATCGAGAAAAAAGGCTTTGAAGTGGCTCAGTTTATCCGTCATCACAATCCTTATGCTATTATTGTCTTTATTACCAGTCGATCTGAATTTGCTACCTTAACGTACAAATACCAGGTATCAGCCCTAGATTTTGTTGATAAAGATATCAATGATGAATTGTTCAAAAAACGCATTGAGCAGAGTATTTTTTATACTAAGAGCATGCTGCTTGAAAACGAAGATGTTGTAGACTATTTTGATTATAACTATAAAGGAAATGATTTGAAAATTCCTTACCATGACATTTTGTATATCGAAACCACAGGAGTTTCTCATAAACTTCGGATTATTGGTAAGAATTTTGCAAAAGAATTCTATGGAACTATGACAGATATTCAGGAAAAGGACAAACATACCCAGCGATTTTATTGCTCCCATAAATCTTTCCTTGTCAATGTGGGAAATGTGAGAGAAATTGATCGAAAGAATTTAGAAGTTGTCTTTTATGAAGATCATCGTTGTCCGATTACTCGTTTAAAAGTCCGCAAACTAAAAGATATTCTAGAGAAAAAATCTAAAAAGTGATTGACAATTAGTAAGAAATTGATATAATGGTTATATCTGCTACAGATAGATGGTCCGTTGGTCAAGGGGTTAAGACACCGCCTTTTCACGGCGGTAACACGGGTTCGAATCCCGTACGGACTATTTTATCCGCCATAGCTCAGTTGGTAGTAGCGCATGACTGTTAATCATGATGTCGTAGGTTCGAGTCCTACTGGCGGAGTCAGATAAAAAGAACACCATTGGTGTTCTTTTTTTAGTTGACATCACCTAACATTTTCATAAGGAAGTCTGTCATTTCTTGCGGACTTTCTTTTTTTCCGTGAGCAATCCAAGTCTGGCAAACACCAAATAGGGCATTTGTTAGATAAATACTGCTGTATTCTAATTCTATTGGAGTGAGTTGTAATTTCATAAAGCGTTTCTGAAGATCGGTGCTAAGCATAATGTGAAGCTTATTTCTCAAGAAATTTTGGATTTCTTTTGTCCCATTTTCAGATAAGAGTGCAGCCAAGAGTGGCTCAGACTCTAAATATTCAAATACTTCTAAAATAGCATCTCTTTTGTGATGAGCATGTTTTTGGAAAATATACTCAAAGGTATGAAATAGCTTACTTTGGTAGAGTTCAATCATATCATACTTATCCTTGTAGTGAGTGTAAAAGCTGGAACGACTAATTCCGGCTTTTTTAGCTAACTTGACAGTACTAATTTGATCAAAGGGGTAGTCCATCAATAATTGAACCATGGCATTCTCGATAATACGTTTTGTTTTTAAGCGTTTGTTACTTTCTTTCATAATTTCTCCTCGTACACAAAAATAGACTATGTGTCTAAAAAAGTATTTTTTACCTTGTAATTTGGATTTTTTGATGTATAATCTATTATATCAAAATTTTAGACAATATGTGTAAAAAAGGAGGAAACATGTTTAAAGAATGGAAAGCAATATTTAAAAAACCGACCTTTATCATTGTAATGATAGGAATTTCTCTCATTCCAGCTCTATACAACATTATATTTTTATCGTCCATGTGGGATCCTTATGGGAAATTATCAGAGCTACCTGTTGCAGTTGTCAATAAAGATAAGGAAGCATCTTATAATGGACAAACAATGACAATAGGTGAAGACATGGTGTCTAATTTAAAAGAAAATAAGACTTTAGATTTTCATTTTGTTAATGAAGAGGAAGGGGAAAAAGGTTTAGAAGATGGTGACTACTACATGGTAGTAACTTTACCAAGTGACTTATCTGAAAAGGCTACTTCTATCCTAACAAATCATCCTGAACAGATGCAGATTGATTATCAGACGTCAAGTGGGCATAGTTTTATTGCAAGTAAGATGAGTGATTCTGCTATGACACAATTAAAACAAACCGTTTCTACTAATGTTACTGAAACGTATACCAAGACTCTATTTAAAAAAATGAATGATTTGAAGTCTGGGATAAACAAGGCAGCTGATGGAAGTGAACAATTGGATAATGGAGCAAATCAGTTGGTGACGGGAAGTCAAACATTGACGACAAATCTTAATACTCTAGCTAACTCAAGTGTAACTTTTTCAAATGGAGCTGATCAATTTACAAAAGGCTTATCTAGCTATGTGTCTGCTATAGAGCAATTACATATTGGTTTAGGAACTTTTAATAGTGGTTTACAAAGTTATACAAATGCTGTCTCACAGGTTGACACTGGACTTGATCAATTAGTTTCAAAAACTCCTGAGTTGGTGACAGGTGTAAATCAGCTAAATACAGGTATAAAGTCCTACACAAGTGGGGTTTCACAATTGGATACAGGTCTCAATCAATTTTCAGTTGGTGTAAATGCTTATACAAGTAGTGTAAAAGAACTTTCTAACGGAACAAGTCAATTATCCAATCAATCAGATACACTAAGAGATGGAATGGAGCAATTAAATACTGGTATTAAAGAAATTTCAAGCCAATTAGAGTCCTCATCTCAACAAAGTGAAGAAATAGCGCAATTGGCAACAAGCTTAGGAGAACTAAATAAAACACTACAAGCTCTTACAATATCAGATAATACTCAACTGAAAAGTACATTGTCAGAAGCTTTGCCAAATCTAACAACTCTTGCTCAGGATATTGTGACCAAAAGTCAGACAGAACAAGAGAAAACTATTGCTAACCTTCAATCAACAGCTACTTATCAATCTCTCACAGAGGAACAAAAGAAAGAACTGACTGAAGCTGTTTCTAAAAATTCTAATTCTACTATTGAGTCAGCAAAAACAATTTTAACGACAGTAGGGGGATTAAAAGAAAGTATAGAGAATTCAGAACAACAAGTATCTAATCTATCTGATGTGCAGACGAAAGCAAATCAACTCTTACCTGCAGCATCTAGCTCCTTGACAACCTTGTCAAATGGATTTGCAACATTACAAACTTCTGTAAATAATCAGTTAGTTCCTGGAAGTCAGTCAATTGAAAAAGGAGTTGTAAACTATACTAAAGGACTGGATACTATTTCTATAGGTGCTAATCAACTAAGTGAAAAGAATGTAAGTTTAACAACTAGTCTAGATCAATTAGTTTCTGGATCAAGTAAGTTGACAGAAAATACATCAAACTTGACAGCTGGAGTAGATGCGTTAGCTGGAAAAGCTCCAGAATTAGTATCAGGTATAGAAAGCTTGTCAACTGGTTCTGCACAATTGAATAATAAGAACCCAGAGCTGATAGCAGGTATTACTACATTACAATTTGGCTCTGGTCAATTAACAGATAAATCAACACAGTTACTTTCTGCAGCATCTCAACTAGGAAGTGGCGCTATGAAGATTGCAGATGGTGCTGGAAAACTAGCAGATGGTGGAACAACCTTAACCTCTAGTCTTGAAGATTTACAGACAGGAGTTGATTCATTAGGACAAGGATTAGGTAATGCAAATACTCAACTTAAATCAGCTTCGACAGAATCTAAAAATGCAGAAACATTATCTGAACCTCTAGTTCTCTCAAAAACAGACAATGACCAAGTCCCTGTAAATGGGATTGCTATGGCTCCTTATATGATATCAGTTGCTCTTTTTGTTGCTGCTATATCTACCAATATGATTTTTGCTAAGTTGCCTTCTGGACGTCATCCAGAGAGTCGTTGGGCTTGGTTGAAGTCTCGCTCTGAAATAAATGGGATTATAGCTGTCTTAGCAGGTGTTTTAGTTTATGGAGGTGTCCATCTTATTGGATTGACTGCGAACCATGAGATGAGGACCTTGATTCTAATTATAATCACAAGTTTAGCTTTCATGTCTATGGTGACAGCTTTAACAACTTGGAATAGCCGTATTGGAGCTTTCTTCTCTCTTATTTTACTTTTATTACAGTTAGCATCAAGTGCAGGGACCTATCCCCTTGCTTTAACAAATGATTTCTTTAAGGGTGTCAATCCTTGGTTACCAATGAGTTACTCTGTATCAGGTTTACGACAAACAATCTCTATGACAGGAAATATTCATCACCAAGTGATTTTCCTTATTATAACACTAGTTTTCTTTGCTGCTTTAGGTATGCTAGCTTATCAACCTAAGAAAATGGAAGAAGATTAAAAAGATTGACCAATTCCTTGGTCAATCTTTTTCTGTCTTAGATAAATTTCGTATGTGATTATAGATCCCAAAAAGAAGAAGGGCAGTTAGTGAGCAGGCTGCTCCAATAACAAAACCATTGGGGATAAAGGAAAGTGTAATGGTGCCTTTTCCCTTTGGAACATCAACTTTCATAAAACCAGTTTGAGCCTGCTTGATTTCAAGTTTTTTCCCATCCTGGTATGCAGACCAACCTTTGTCATAAGGAATAGTGAAGAAAATAGAGGTATCTTGTTTGACTTCATATGTAGCAAAGACTTTATTTTTAGAGGTGGATACTTCTACAGGTTGTTCTTTAATTTTTTGGATTGCTTCAGTTAGGGCCTGAGTATCTAAACGATAGAAGGTTGGAGCTTCAAATGACACCTGAGAATTTCCAGGGAAACTAACACTGATATTGAAAGTTTTTTGTTCTTCAGTATAACCTAAATTAAAGAAATTAAATGCATTGTCAGTTGTAAAAGTCTTTTTTTCTCCATTGACAATGATGTCAACTTTCTTTTGCTTATCGTTTGTAAAATGAAGATTTGAAAAAGAGAGATAGACTTGACTATTTTGAGGAACCTCAATTTGATAATCAATCTTTGCATCTTCATTCGCAGAACCTGTGATGCTGGTTAAACCATCTGAAGTATCTGTTTTACCAGATGCTATTTGGGAGAAGTAATCTAAGTTGAGATTAGCAAGCTGGTTTATAAATAAAGCCTGATTATCTAGAGTGTGATTGTTAAAGTTTACATCTGTGTAAATAGATTGAGTGGCAAAGGCAATGGGTAAAGAGAGTTGATTTTTATATAAGGTTAAATGATCCTTTTGATAAATCTCTTGAAAGCCATACTTATCAAGTGAAGTTTCAGAAATATTGTATTGGATTCCAAATAAACTGTCTGCTAAAAGACTGTTATTTGCATAACGGAGATTAAGGTTGGTTCCAGAGGATTTGAATCCCAGTTTATCCAAACTAGTGCTAGCTGAACGATTTCGTACAGACGAAAATTGAGAGATTCCATTGTAGTTAAATTTCATACTGTCATTTCCAGTCTGAATTTGCAGTTTTTCAGTACGTGTAAATGAATTGTCAATTTGGTTTAGAATGGATTCCATAGCAGTGATATCTCTATTATAGGCGCTACGAGAAGCAAAGGCCCATTCTTTAGCTATTCCTTCCATTTGAGATGATGCATTTAAGCTTATCTCAGCCGTTATAAATAAAGACAAAAGAATTGCAAATAGATTTACAGAGATAAATTTTCTAATGACTGCAAGAAGTAAAAGAGCATAAACTAGTAGAAATTCAAGAGTGAGCAGGATATTCAAATCAGTTAAAAAAGAATAGTGTGATTTAAAATAGACAGTAGCCAAAAATCCTGTTAGTACAAGAAAAAGTGAGACAAATAGATTCCATAGCTTCAGTTCTTTCAAACGATTTAAGACTTCTGCTGCAGTATAAATTAACAGAGTTGAAAAAATCCAAGCATAGCGATGCAAAAACATATTTGGGGTATGCATCCCTTGCCAAAATAAATCAAGTGCTTCTATGTAAAAGCTTGTTATTAAAAAAGTAAAGAAAATTGCATAGGTAAGTTTCACGTGAAACCTTATGGATTTTATTGTGAAAAATAGAATGGTTAAAATAAAAGGAAGCAATCCAACAAAAATCATTGGTATAGATCCATATTTAGTTGTATCAAAAGATCCAATGAATTGTTTTGCAAAAATATCCAAATACCAGCTACTATCTGTCTTTAATTTTGTGATGGCAGTCAACTTCTCTCCATGAGTTTGTAAATCAAACAGTGTAGGAAGAGTCATAATCAAACTAGCCATTCCAGCTAAAAAGGAGGTAACAACAAAATCAAGAAAAGATGATTTTCGAGTTTTAAAGTCCCAAGAAATTTGGCAGAGATACCAGAAAATAAGAAACAATGCTGTCATATACCCAAAATAATAATTTTGAATAAATAAGATTGACAAATTTGTAAAGTATAGTAGGCGCTTCTTTTGTGTTATAAGTAGGTGTAAACCAGTTATAATTAAAGGAATCAAGATAAAAACATCTAGCCAGGTTTTAATCTCTAACTGACTGATAGTGAAGCTCATTAGAGCATAGGAAGTAGATAAGGCAAGTTTTAAAAATTTTGGGATATCTTTAAATAATCTATTTAGACTAAAGAAGGTTGACAGACCAATCAATCCAAATTTTAAGAGAGTGGTTAGATAGACAGCATCTGGCATATTCAACAGATTAAAAAAGTAAACTAGGGGTGAAAGAAAACTGCCCAAGTAATAACTAGATAGAGCATAGAAATTCAGTCCGAGGCCACTTGTAAAGGTGTAAAACAAACTGCCATTTCCATGCAGAATATTTCGTAAAGCTACATCAAAAATAACGTATTGATGGAAACCGTCTCCTAATAGTGGAGATGCATCGCTATTCCAGTAGATACCTTGAGTTAGGTATCCTCCAGTCATAATTACTAAAGGAATGATGAAAGAAACAAAATAGGTCCAATATGTTTTAAAAAATGATTTCATGTTACCTCGTAGAATGATAGAAAACTCAGTTGGTTACCCCAACTGAGTTTTGAAGTCTTATTTAATCTTTCCAAAGTTCTTTAACTTTTGCTTGTACTTCTGCATTTTCTAGGAATTCATCGTAGGTTTCATCAATACGATCAATGACGCCATTCTTAGACAAAACAATGATATGGTTTGCCAAAGTTTGGATAAACTCGTGGTCATGACTGGCAAAGATGATTGATTCTTTAAAGTTTTTCAATCCATCGTTCAAGCTTGAGATAGATTCCAAGTCCAAGTGATTTGTTGGATCATCAAGTACAAGGACATTTGATTTCAAGAGCATGAGTTTTGAAAGCATGACACGTACTTTTTCTCCCCCTGACAAGACGTTTACAGGTTTGTTAACCTCATCACCAGAGAAGAGCATACGACCAAGGAAACCACGTAGGAAGGTATTGTCATCTTCTTCTTTACTTGCAAATTGACGCAGCCAGTCAAGGATTGACTCTCCTCCTGCAAAATCAGCCGAGTTGTCTTTTGGCAAGTAAGAACGGCTAGTAGTAACTCCCCACTTGACAGTTCCTTCATAGTCGATGTCACCCATAATGGCGCGAATTAATGCAGTCGTTTGGATGTCATTTTGTCCAATAAGAGCAGTCTTGTCACCTGGACGCAAGATGAAACTAATATTGTCTAGGATAGTTTCGCCATCAATCTTTACAGTTAAATTTTCTACTGTCAAGAGATCATTACCAATCTCACGTTCTGCTTTAAAGTTGATAAATGGATATTTACGACTAGATGGCACAATCTCTTCTAATTCAATCTTGTCAAGCATTTTTTTACGAGACGTTGCTTGTCTTGACTTAGAAGCGTTGGCAGAGAAGCGAGCAACGAATTCTTGCAATTGCTTAATTTTTTCTTCTGCCTTGGCATTACGGTCTGCTAGCAATTTAGCAGCGAGTTCAGAAGATTCCTTCCAAAAGTCATAGTTTCCGACATAGAGTTTGATTTTTCCAAAGTCAAGGTCGGCCATATGAGTACACACTTTGTTTAAGAAGTGACGGTCGTGGGATACTACGATAACGGTGTTATCAAAATCAATCAAGAAGTCTTCTAACCAAGTAATCGATTGGATATCTAAACCATTGGTTGGCTCGTCCAAAAGAAGAACATCAGGTTTACCAAATAAGGCTTTAGCAAGGAGAACCTTCACTTTTTCACCATTGGCTAATTCGCTCATGTTTTGATAGTGCAATTCTTCTGGAATGTTTAGGTTTTGAAGTAGTTGAGACGCTTCACTTTCTGCTTCCCAACCTCCAAGTTCAGCAAATTCACCTTCGAGTTCGGCTGCACGAACACCATCTTCATCTGAAAAATCTTCCTTCATGTAAATGGCGTCTTTTTCTTTCATGATGTTGTAAAGTTTTTCATTTCCCATAATAACGACATCAATAACTCGCTCATCTTCATAGTCAAAATGATTTTGACGGAGAACAGAGAGACGTTCATCTGGACCAAGAGAGATGTGACCAGTTGTTGGCTCGATATCACCAGCTAAGATTTTTAAGAATGTAGACTTCCCAGCACCATTAGCACCAATTAATCCGTATGTATTTCCTTCTGTAAATTTGATATTGACATCATCAAAAAGTTTGCGATCACTAAAACGTAGTGAAACATCAGATACTGTAAGCAATGTTTTTCTCCTATAATATGTAATATATTTATTCTACTAGAAAAGAGAGAAATATTCAAATTTTTGTTTGTCAATTTTGTGTCAATTAAGTTTACAGATCTGTTTACAATGAGTTAGTTGTTTGATTTTAATAATTTTCTGTTATTTTAACAAAAAAATGCTATAATTGAAGAGACCATTTCGAAGGAGAAAAAAATGACGAAACCCATTATTTTAACAGGAGACCGCCCAACAGGTAAACTGCATATTGGACATTATGTTGGTAGTCTAAAAAATAGAGTGTTACTACAGGAAGAAGATAAGTATGACATGTTTGTTTTTTTGGCGGACCAACAAGCATTGACAGATCACGCCAAAGACCCTCAAACGATTGTAGAATCGATTGGGAATGTTGCCTTAGATTACCTAGCAGTTGGATTAGATCCAAGTAAATCAACTATCTTTATTCAAAGCCAAATTCCAGAGTTGGCTGAATTATCTATGTACTATATGAATTTGGTGTCACTAGCTCGTTTGGAACGGAATCCGACAGTAAAAACAGAGATTGCTCAGAAAGGGTTTGGAGAAAGTATTCCGACAGGATTTTTGGTTTATCCGATTGCGCAAGCAGCAGATATTACTGCCTTCAAGGCTAATTATGTTCCTGTTGGGACAGATCAGAAACCAATGATTGAGCAAACTCGTGAGATTGTTCGTTCCTTTAATCATGCTTATAATTGTGAGGTCTTGGTGGAGCCGGAAGGTATTTATCCAGAAAATGAGAGAGCAGGACGTTTGCCTGGTTTAGATGGAAATGCTAAAATGTCTAAATCCCTTAATAATGGTATTTATCTAGCAGATGATGCAGATACGTTGCGTAAAAAAGTCATGAGCATGTATACTGATCCGGATCATATTCGAGTGGAGGATCCAGGTAAGATTGAAGGAAATATGGTTTTCCATTATCTAGATGTGTTTGGTCGTCCAGAAGATGCTCAAGACATTGCAGAGATGAAAGAAAACTATCAACGTGGTGGTCTTGGTGATGTAAAGACGAAACGTTATCTACTTGAAATATTAGAACGCGAACTTGGCCCTATTCGTGAGCGCCGTATCGAATTTGCTAAGGATATGGGAGAAGTGTACAATATGCTTCAAAAAGGTAGTGAGAAAGCACGTGAGGTTGCGGAGCAAACTCTATCTGAAGTTAAGGGAGCAATGGGACTAAATTATTTTAAATTATAGATAAAATATGAATCGTAAAACTATCTCTTCCATAGGATCACAGGGATAGTTTTTTTATGATTTCTACCATAAATATAATTGACAAATTTTCATAGAATGGTATGATAGATACAATACAAAAAGAGTCAAGCTCAAAAAGAAAGAAAAGAGGAAACTTCAATGTCTAATTGGGATACTAAATTTTTAAAAAAAGGTTTTACCTTTGATGATGTATTGCTCATTCCAGCAGAAAGTCATGTGTTGCCTAATGATGCAGATTTAACAACAAAATTGGCAGATAATTTGACTTTAAATATCCCAATTATAACAGCCGCCATGGATACAGTCACAGAAAGTCAAATGGCTATTGCCATTGCTCGTGCAGGTGGTCTTGGAGTAATCCATAAAAATATGTCTATTGCGCAACAGGCAGATGAAGTTCGCAAGGTAAAACGTTCTGAAAATGGTGTTATTATTGATCCATTCTTTTTGACTCCAGAACACACGATTGCTGAAGCAGATGAACTGATGGGACGTTACCGTATTAGTGGTGTTCCAGTTGTGGAGACACTTGAAAATCGTAAATTGGTTGGTATTCTAACAAATCGAGATCTTCGTTTTATTTCAGATTACAATCAGCCAATCTCAAACCATATGACCAGTGAAAATCTTGTTACTGCTCCTGTTGGTACAGACCTTGCAACAGCTGAAAGCATTCTTCAAGAACACCGTATTGAAAAACTTCCTTTAGTGGATGAAGAAGGTCGTCTTTCTGGCTTGATTACTATTAAGGACATTGAAAAAGTTATTGAGTTTCCAAATGCTGCAAAAGATGAGTTTGGTCGTCTTCTAGTTGCTGGAGCGGTAGGTGTCACTTCAGATACATTTGAACGTGCCGAAGCCCTTTTTGAAGCAGGAGCTGATGCAATTGTTATTGATACTGCTCATGGTCACTCTGCTGGTGTTCTACGTAAAATTGCTGAAATTCGTGTTCACTTCCCAGACCGCACTTTGATTGCGGGTAATATTGCCACTGCAGAAGGTGCGCGTGCTCTTTATGATGCAGGTGTAGATGTTGTCAAAGTCGGTATTGGACCAGGTTCTATCTGTACCACTCGTGTGATTGCAGGAGTTGGTGTCCCACAAGTGACAGCAATCTATGATGCAGCAGCTGTTGCGCGTGAATATGGTAAAACAATCATTGCTGATGGTGGAATCAAGTACTCTGGAGATATTGTAAAAGCCCTTGCTGCAGGTGGGAATGCAGTTATGCTTGGATCAATGTTTGCTGGAACAGATGAAGCTCCAGGAGAAACGGAAATCTTCCAAGGGCGTAAGTTTAAGACTTATCGTGGTATGGGATCAATCGCTGCAATGAAGAAAGGTTCAAGTGACCGTTACTTCCAAGGTGCGGTCAATGAAGCAAACAAACTCGTTCCAGAAGGAATTGAAGGCCGTGTTGCCTATAAAGGCGCAGCAGCTGATATTGTCTTCCAAATGATTGGTGGTATTCGCTCTGGTATGGGTTACTGTGGTGCAGCTAACCTTAAAGAATTGCATGACAATGCTCAATTTATCGAAATGTCTGGGGCTGGCCTAAAAGAAAGCCATCCACACGATGTGCAAATCACTAATGAAGCGCCAAACTACTCTATGTAAGTAGTAAAAAAGAACTCCTGAATTTCAGGAGTTCTTTTTGTTTACAAAGTTGTCAATTTTGATTTACAGAAATTTTACCGTTTTGAATATTGAAAATACTAAGGTTTTCTGGTAAATTTTGCAAGTGGTCTAAACTTGTTGTTGTAATAAAGGTTTGGATAGATTGAGAAATGGTTTCTAGTAATTTTAGTTGCCGTGTATTGTCAAGTTCGCTCATAACATCATCGAGCAGTAGTATCGGAGACTCATTGGTAATACTTTCCATTAGCTCAATTTCTGCCAGTTTGATAGAAAGAACAAGGCTACGATGTTGACCTTGGCTTCCAAAACTAGCATCCATACCATTGATATAAAAAGAAATATCATCTCGATGAGGGCCAACTCCAGTATTCTTTTTAAATAAATCTCTGGATCTGCTTTTTTCTAAAGCCATTTTAAAAGAATCCATTAAAACTTCTTCATTAGTGAAGTTGACAGTTGATTGATAAGATATTGACAGTTCTTCTAATTTATTTGAAATTTCTAAGTGTTTTTTTTGGCCAAATTTCTCTAAGTCTTTAATGAATTTTATCCGATGCTTTATAACGCGACAACCATAATCTATTAACTGATCATCTAAGACTGACAGAAATGTTTCATCAATCTTCTGGCTGGATTTTAGATAAGTATTTCTTTGCTTGAGTATGTGGTTATAGTTTGACAAGTCTGACAAGTAGATTGGTTTAATTTGTCCCAGTTCAATGTCTATAAACTTTCGACGGACAGAAGGTGCTCCTTTAATTAGCTGCAGATCTTCAGGTGCGAAGAGGACAACATTCATATGTCCAATATAGTCCGATAGGCGCGCTTGTTTTAAGTGATTGACCTTGGTCACACGCCCTTTTGGTGTTAAATCAATTTCTAGAGGGATAGAGCTTGTTTTTTTCTGTAGCAAGCCAGAAAGATGGAGTTGCTCGTCATCAAAATGAATGAGATTTTTATCTGTACGAGTCCGATGACTACGTGTCAAGGCCAAGAAATAGATTGCCTCTAGAATATTGGTTTTTCCTTGTGCATTTTGACCTAGAAAGACATTTAATTTTGGATTGAAATCAATTTTCGCCTCTTTGTAGTTTCGAAAGGTTTTAATTGTTAAATGTTGGAGCCACATGGTTATCTTCCTGGAAAACGTGGAACTTGTTTGGTTTTAGGCGATGAAGAAGTTTTTTGTTTTTCTTTCTTGATACCTTTATTCATCTCTTTGACAAGTTTAGCAATTCGCTCTTTCTCAATCTTATCTGCTTGATACTCTTCTTGCTCTTTTAAACTTGGTTGCGTCAAGATGATGTCAATCTTTAAATCAGGAATGTCAATCGTATCTCCAATACGGATTTTTTTCCCACGTCTACTTTCTAATTCGCCATTAAAGTAAACTTGATGCTCTATTAAAAAGGATTTGATAGCACCACCGCTGTGTATAATCCCAAGCTCTTTTAGGAGGGCTTGGAGCGTAATAAATTCTTCAAATAATTTGTATTCCATAATTCACCTCAATCTTTGGTATTATACCATATTTTCCTTGAAATAGCTGGAGGAAAGTTAGTTGAAATGAAAACGGTTTTACTCTTTAAAGCTATAAAGAGAACAAGAAAAATTTTGATTTTCGTGGTATAATAGAACTCTATATGTAAGGAGGTAAGGTATGGAATTAGTGCCTGGAATTTCAGCACATTTTGTTCAATCCAAAAAGTTTAAAACAAATAAAATCACTATTCGTTTTACTGCTCCCTTATCTCTTGAGACAATAGCAGGACGCATGTTAAGTGCAAGTATGTTGGAGACGGCAAATCAAGCTTATCCCACATCACAAGCATTTCGCAGATACTTGGCAAGTTTATATGGAACAGATATTTCCACAAGTGCTTATCGTAGGGGACAGGCACATATTCTTGACCTAACGTTTACCTATGTGAGGGATGATTTTCTAAGTAAAAAGAATGTCTTGACTTCTCGAATTTTGAAATTAGTGAAACAGACTTTATTTGCTCCCTTAGTTCAAGATGGTGCTTTTGAGCCAGCCCTATTTGAAATTGAAAGAAAACAGTTATTGGCTAGTTTAGCTACTGATATGGATGATTCGTTTTATTTTGCTCATAAGGAGTTGGATAGCTTGTTCTTCCATGATGAGCGTCTTCAATTGAGATACAGTGATTTACGAAATAGTATTTCAAATGAGTCTCCGGAAAGTAGCTACACGTGCTTTCAAAATGCTCTGAAGAATGATCGTATTGATTTCTTTTTCTTAGGTGATTTTAATGAAGTAGAAATTACAGAATCGTTGAAGTCATTACCCTTTACAGTTAGAGAGAACGGCGTCACTATCCAGTACTATCAATCTTATTCGAATGTTCTACGAGAAGGAATGGTTCAGAGGAATGTTGGGCAATCTATTTTAGAATTAGGCTATCATTCTCCTGTAAAATATGGTGATGATGAGCATTTGCCCATGCTTGTGATGAATGGTTTGTTGGGTGAATTTGCACATTCGAAACTTTTTACAAACGTTCGTGAAAATGCTGGAATAGCCTATACAGTCTCGAGTCAATTGGATTTGTTTAGTGGTCTGTTAAGGATGTATGCGGGTATTGATAGAGAAAATCGAAATCAGGCTAGAAAATTGATGAATCATCAATTGCTAGATCTGAAAAAGGGTAACTTTACAGATTTTGAACTTGAACAAACCAAGGAGATGATTCGACGATCTTTGTTGATGGCTCAAGATAATCAACAGACCTTAGTTGAAAGAGTCTATTTGAATGCTCTATTTGGAAAATCAAGCTTTGACATTGATCGATTGGTGGCAAAATTAGAGAATGTTGGTAAAGAAGCTGTCTGTAAAGCTGCCAACAATTTGAAGTTACAAGCGATTTACTTTATGGAAGGAGTAGAATGACAAAGGTTACTTTTGAAGAAAAATACTATCCTGCTGTAAAGGAAACAGTCTACAAAGCACAATTGTCAAATGGATTGACAGTTTCTTTACTTCCTAAACAAGATTTCAATGAGGTTTATGGGATTGTAACAGTTCAATTTGGTTCTGTAGATGCAACTTATACAAGCTTGGGAAAAGGTTTACGTCATCATCCAGCAGGAATTGCACATTTTCTTGAACATAAATTGTTTGAAAGAGAAAATTCTGAGGATATAATGGCTACGTTTACTCGATTAGGTGCGGACAGTAATGCCTTTACAAGCTTTACTAAGACCAGCTATCTTTTTTCAACAATTGACCATCTATTAGAGAATTTAGATTTGCTAGATGAGTTAGTCGGAGATGTTCATTTTACAGAAGAGTCTGTTTTGAGGGAACAGGCTATTATCCAGCAAGAACGAGAAATGTATCAAGACGATCCAGACTCACGCTTGTTTTTTGCAACATTAGCCAACCTTTATCCTGATACTCCTTTAGCGACAGATATAGTTGGAAGTGAAAAATCAATTTCTGAGATTCAAGTTTCGAATTTAAAAGAGAATTTTACAGAGTTTTACAAACCTGTCAACATGTCACTGTTTTTAGTTGGAAATATTGATTTGGAAGTTGTTGAGGAATACTTTTCGAAAAAGGAAAAGAAGACTTTAGAACAGTTTATAGTTACAAAAGAGAAACTACCCTTGCAGCCTGTGAAGCAAACAGATAGTCTTCGGATGGAAGTTTCTTCACCCAAACTTGCTGTTGCGATTAGAGGTAATGGGCAAATAACAGAAGCTGAGTCTTATCGTTACAATATTTTATTGAAATTACTATTTACGATGATGTTTGGTTGGACTTCTGATCGTTTTCAAAAGTTATATGAGTCTGGGAAGTTAGACACGTCATTGTCACTTGAGGTTGAAGTCAACAGTCGCTTTCATTTTGTGATATTGACGATGGATACCAAAGAGCCTGTTTCTCTGTCGCATCAATTTCGGAAAGCGATTCGTCAGTTTAGTAGTGATACGGATATTACAGAGGAACATTTAGATCTTGTTAAGAGTGAGATGTTTGGGGAGTTTTTCAGCAGTATGAACTCCTTGGAGTTTATTGCCACTCAATACGATCCGATGGATCGCGGAGAAACAATTTTTGATTTTCCGAAAATTTTACAGGAAATTACTTTGGAGGATGTTCTAGAAGCTGGGCATCGTTTGATTGATGATGGTGATCTAGTTGATTTTACAATCTTTCCAGCTTAAAAGATGACTAATACTAGAAAGAAGGAATGGTACGTATGAGAAAAAAAACAATTGGCGAGGTTCTACGTTTAGCCAGAATTAACCAGGGATTGAGTCTGGAAGAATTACAGGAAAAAACTGAAATTCAGTTGCATTTTCTAGAAGCTATGGAGGCAGATGATTTTGATCAACTTCCTAGTACCTTCTATGCTCGTTCTTTTTTAAGAAAATATGCCTGGGCAGTAGAGTTAGATGAAAGAATTGTTTTGGATGCCTATGATTCAGGTAGTATGATTACCTACGAAGAGGTAGATGTCGATGAAGAAGACTTATCTGGTCGCAGACGATCAAATAAGAAAAAAACGTCTTATCTCCCCTTGTTTTATTTCGTCCTATTTGCTTTGTCAATTTTAATTTTTGTCACTTACTATGTTTGGAACTACATCCAAACTCAGCCAAGTCCTTCTTCAGCTAATTATAGTGTTGTGAGCTCGACTAGTTCAACAACCTCATCTAGTTCATCTTCTAGTAGTCAGACGTCTAGCTCGTCTTCTACTACGGAATCAACTATTACAGTGTCAGGCGAAGGAAACCGCATTGAAGCTCGGTATAAAACGAGTAAGGAAATCGCTACTGTTCAACTGGCAGTATCAGATGCAACTAGTTGGGTTAGTGTTTCAGGAAGTGAGCTGGAGGGTGGTGTGACACTATCCACAGACAATAAGAATGCAAAAACAACAGTTTCAACTAAGAATCCCGTTACCATTACTTTAGGTGTAGTGAAGGGAGTTACTGTAACTGTTGACAATCAAACGATTGATACTTCGAAGCTGACAACTCAGACTGGAACTGTAACACTTACATTTACTACAGATTAAGGAAAAATCAATGAAAAAAGAACAAATTCCTAATGTATTAACTATTGGTAGAATTCTCTTCATACCTCTCTTTATTCTTATTTTGACTTTGGGCCATTCACAAGGCAGTCATTTGCTGGCAGCGATCATCTTTGCAGTTGCTAGTATAACGGATTATCTTGATGGTTACCTTGCTCGTAAATGGAATGTAGTCAGCAACTTTGGAAAATTTGCAGATCCGATGGCTGATAAGCTGTTGGTTATGTCAGCTTTTATCATGTTGATTGAGTTAGGCATGGCTCCAGCTTGGGTTGTTGCTATTATCATCTGTCGTGAACTTGCGGTGACAGGCTTGCGCTTGTTGCTTGTTGAGACGGGAGGGACAGTTCTAGCAGCAGCGATGCCAGGGAAAATCAAGACCTTTAGTCAGATGTTTGCCATTATCTTTTTGCTCTTACATTGGAATTTAATTGGTCAGCTGTTGCTTTATATCGCTTTGTTTTTCACTATCTACTCTGGTTATGATTATTTCAAGGGTAGCGCTCATGTATTCAAAGGGACATTTGGTTCGAAATGAAATCGATTATTGAAATAAAAGATCTGTCTTTTCGTTATAAGGAAGACCAGGATCATTATGACGTTAATAACGTCTCGTTTCACGTGAAACGGGGAGAATGGCTTTCGATTGTAGGTCATAATGGGAGTGGAAAATCGACAACTATCCGTTTGATTGATGGATTGCTTGAAGCAGAGTCTGGGGAAATCTGGATAGATGGGCAATTGCTGTCCTCTGAGAATGTTTGGAACTTACGCCGTCAAATTGGTATGGTTTTTCAAAATCCAGATAACCAATTTGTGGGGGCAACTGTTGAAGATGATGTTGCCTTCGGTCTAGAAAATCAGGGACTTCCTCGTGAAGAAATGAAGAAGAGAGTGGCTGAATCTTTGGAGTTGGTAGGTATGCTAGACTTTAAGAAGAGAGAACCAGCTCGTTTATCTGGTGGACAAAAACAGCGTGTGGCTATTGCGGGAGTTGTTGCCCTGAGACCAGCTATTTTGATTTTGGATGAGGCTACAAGTATGTTGGACCCCGAGGGACGAAGAGAACTGATTCAGACAGTTCAAGAGATTCGAAAAGATCACCAGATGACAGTCGTCTCCATTACACATGACTTAGAAGAAGTTGCGATGAGTGACCGTGTCTTGGTCATGAAAAAAGGCCAAGTGGAGTCAACCAGCAGCCCAAGAGAACTTTTTTCTCGGGATGATCTTGACCAGATAGGGTTGGATGAGCCTTTTACTAATCAATTGAGAGAATCTTTGAGAGAGACTGGTTATCAGTTGCCGGATGGCTATTTGACAGAAGGAGAGCTAGAGGACAAGTTATGGGAATTACTCTAGAAAATGTGAGCTTTACCTATCAAGAGGGAACTCCCCTATCTTCATCAGCCTTGACTGATGTTTCTTTGACGATTGAGGATGGTTCCTATACAGCTTTAGTAGGGCATACAGGTAGTGGGAAATCAACGATTTTACAGCTTTTAAATGGCCTATTGGTACCAAGTAAGGGTTCTGTTCGAGTTTTTGATACCGTCATTACACCTACATCAACCAACAAAGAAATTCGTCAGATTCGAAAGCAGGTTGGTCTAGTGTTTCAATTTGCTGAAAATCAGATTTTCGAAGAGACTGTTTTGAAAGATGTTGCATTTGGACCGCAAAATTTTGGAGTTTCTGAGGAAGAGGCCAAGAAAATTGCGCGTGAAAAGTTAGCCTTGGTAGGCATCGATGAGTCACTCTTTGAGCGCAGTCCTTTTGAACTTTCGGGTGGTCAGATGAGACGTGTGGCTATAGCAGGTATGCTAGCCATGGAGCCAACTGTCTTGGTTTTGGATGAGCCTACAGCTGGACTAGATCCTCTGGGCAGAAAAGAACTGATGACCCTGTTTAAAAAACTTCACCTTGCTGGAATGACAATCGTCCTGGTAACACATTTGATGGATGATGTAGCTGCATATGCTGATCAGGTTTATGTTATGGAAAAGGGGCGTTTGGTCAAAAGTGGCAAACCAAGTGATGTCTTTCAAGATGTAGCCTCTATGGAAAAGGTACAGTTAGGTGTGCCTAAAATCACAGCCTTTTGTAAACGTTTGGCAGATAGGGGTGTAGATTTTAAAAAACTGCCAATCAAGATAGAGGAGTTTAAGGAGTCGCTAAATGGATAGTATGATTTTAGGGCGCTATATACCAGGGGATTCCATTATTCATCGCTTGGATCCACGTAGTAAATTGCTTGCCATGATTCTGCTGATTTTGATTGTATTTTGGGCCAATAATCCTCTCACCAATCTCGTTCTGTTTGTAGCGACAGGTATATTTATCGCATTATCGGGCGTTTCTCTCTCATTTTTCGTTCAGGGATTAAAATCCATGTTCTTCTTGATCGCCTTTACGACTCTTTTTCAGCTCTTTTTCATTTCAAGTGGAAATGTCCTATTTGAGTTTTCTTTTATAAGAATAACGGATTATGCTTTGCAACAAGCAGGAATCATTTTCTGTCGTTTTGTGTTGATTATTTTCTTTTCAACCTTGCTAACCTTAACGACCATGCCTTTGAGTCTGGCAGCCGCAGTTGAAGCTCTTTTAGCACCGCTGAAACGCGTGAAAGTTCCCGTTCATGAAATTGGTCTCATGCTATCAATGAGTTTGCGTTTTGTTCCAACCTTGATGGATGACACAACGAGAATTATGAATGCTCAAAAAGCTCGTGGAGTTGACTTTGGCGAAGGCAGCATCGTTCAAAAAGTAAAGGCTATGATTCCAATTTTAATTCCTCTTTTTGCGACTAGCTTAAAGCGTGCAGATTCATTGGCAATAGCCATGGAAGCGCGTGGTTATCAGGGAGGAAAGGGTAGAAGTCAGTATAGACAGTTGAAATGGAGTCAAAAGGATACACTGGCAATTCTTGTGATTTTGGTACTGGGATGTTTCTTATTTTTCTTAAAATCTTAGCAGGTTTGTAGGATTGATAAGAAGCTCACAGTAGCAGGTTTTTAGTATAAAGGTAGGAATATGAACCGTTTTAAAAAATCAAAATATCTAATCATCGTTTTTGTCACAGTTCTGGCAGTTTCTGTTCTATTAGTGACAACCTATTCAAGCGCTATTGTGACGAAACTAGGAGATGGGATTTCCTTAGTGGATAGAATTGTTCAAAAACCCTTTCAGTGGTTTGATACTTTCAAATCGGATTTGGGACATTTGACGCAGACTTACAATGAAAATGAGAGTCTAAAGAAACAGCTCTATCAACTAGAGGTGGAGTCTAATCAATCAGAAAGTTTAAAAAATGAAAATGAACAATTACGTCAGTTGCTGGATATGAAGTCAAAATTGCAGGCTACAAAAACCATTGCAGCAGATGTGATTATGCGAGCTCCAGTATCTTGGAAACAAGAGTTAACAATTGATGCGGGAAGTTCAAAAGGAGCTTCTGAAAATATGTTGGCCATTGCAAACGGGGGTTTGATTGGTAGTGTTTCAAAGGTGGAGGATCATTCAACAACGGTCAATCTATTGACAAACACCGAAAATTCAGACAAAATTTCTGTTAAAATCCTGCATGGTTCTACTGAAATTTACGGGATTATCGTTGGTTATGATAAGGAATCTGAACTGCTTAAAATTAGCCAATTAAACAGCAACAGCGACATTAGCGCGGGAGACAAGGTGACTACAGGGGGGCTCGGAAACTTTAATGTTAAGGATATCCCTGTTGGAGAGGTTGTTGCTACAACACACAGCAGTGATTATCTAACAAAGGAAGTAACAGTCAAGTTAAGTGCTGACACCAAAAATCTTCATGTGGTAGAGTTAGTGGGGAATTAGCAATGAGACTGTTAAAACAAATTGGTATTTTCTTTTTACTCCCTTTTGTCGTACTAATTGATGCACATATTGGACAATTAGCGGGATCCTTCTTCCCTCACTTTCATTTAGCAAGTCATTTTCTGTTTTTATTTCTCTTGTTTGAGACAATTGAGGTTTCAGAATATCTCTATCTAGCTTATTGCTGTATAGTGGGTTTGGTGTACGATATCTATTTTTTCCACTTGATAGGAATTGCGACACTTCTATTTATCTTGATAGGTGCTTCGCTCCATAAATTTAATAGTGTAATTTTGCTAAACCGTTGGACAAGAATGTTAACAATAGTTGTGATGAGTTTCCTATTTGATATGGGGAGCTACCTCCTTGCTCTTGCTATGGGATTGACAATAGAATCGATGCCAGTTTTCATCGTCTACAGCCTTGTCCCATCAATGATTTTAAACTTTTTATGGATGCTTATTTTCCAATATATTTTTGAAAAATGTTATCTATAAGAAAGAAATAAAAATGTAACAAAGGCGTAATATTTATTATGTCTTTTTTTGGTATACTAGTAATGTCTTAAATAGAAGGAGTATCTACACAATATGAAGAAAAAAATCTTAGCGTCACTTTTATTAAGTACAGTATTAGTGTCTCAAGCGGCGGTATTGACAACTGTCCACGCTGAAACAACTGATGAAAAGATTGCTGCTCAAGATAGTAAGATTAGTAATTTGACATCTCAACAAAAAGAAGCTCAAAAACAAGTAGATGAAATCCAAACGCAAGTTACAGCTATCCAAACTCAACAAACGAACTTGGAAGCTGAGAACGAAACTCTACAAGCTGAATCTAAAAAACTTGAAGGAGAAATTACAGAGCTTTCTAAGAACATTGTTGCTCGTAATGAATCTTTGGAGAAACAAGCACGTAGCGCACAAACAAACGGTGCTGCAACTAGCTACATCAATACAATTGTAAACTCAAAATCAATTACAGAAGCTATTTCACGTGTTGCAGCAATGAGCGAGATTGTATCAGCTAACAACAAAATGTTGGAACAACAGAAAGCTGATAAGAAATCTATCGCTGAAAAACAGGTTGCAAATAATGAAGCAATCAACACAGTCATTGCGAACCAACAAACGCTTGCTGACGATGCACAAGCATTGACAACAAAACAAGCAGAGTTGAAAGTTGCTGAGTTAAACCTTGCTGCAGAGAAAGCTACTGCAGAAAGTGATAAAGCTACTTTATTGGAACAAAAAGCAGCAGCAGAGGCAGAAGCAAAAGCAGCAGCTGAAGCAGAAGCGGCTTATAAAGCACGTCAAACAAGTCAACAACAATCAGTTGTTGCTTCTGGAAATACAACACTTTCAGATCAAGTGCAAGCAACTTCAAGCTCTTCATCAGATGATGATTCAAGCTACACTCCAGCACCTGCTCCAACTCCAACAAGACAGCGTCCAACATACAGTACAAATGCTTCAAGTTATCCAACTGGAGAATGTACTTGGGGAGCTAAAACATTAGCACCTTGGGCTGGAGATTACTGGGGTAACGGAGCGCAGTGGGCTACAAGTGCAGCAGCTGCAGGATTCCGTACAGGATCAACTCCACAAGTTGGTGCGATTGCATGTTGGAATGACGGTGGATATGGACACGTAGCGGTTGTTACAGCAGTTTCATCATCAACTAGCATTCAAGTATCAGAATCAAACTATGGTGGAGATCGTACAATCGGTAACAAACGTGGATGGTTCAACCCAACTACAACTTCTGAAGGTTACGTAACATACATCTATCCAAACTAATGAATGAAATAAAGAGGCTCGATTTGAGTCTCTTTTCTTTTTTAGTCTTAAGTTAGGCTAAAAACTAGCAAAACTACTTGAAAATATGGCTAAAATGTGATAAAATGAAACTTGTCGTGTAAACGATAATACTCATTCTTGATGAATTGTGAAACTGTTGCCCTCGGGTCGTTTTGCAAGCTGAAGTCGAGGAGAGGAAAAAAACAAAAAGGAGAAATACTCATGGCAGTAATTTCAATGAAACAACTTCTTGAGGCTGGTGTACACTTTGGTCACCAAACTCGTCGCTGGAACCCTAAGATGGCTAAGTACATCTTCACTGAGCGTAACGGAATCCACGTTATCGACTTGCAACAAACTGTAAAATACGCTGACCAAGCATACGACTTTATGCGTGATGCAGCAGCTAACGATGCAGTTGTATTGTTTGTTGGTACTAAAAAACAAGCTGCTGACGCTGTTAAAGAAGAAGCAGAACGTTCAGGTCAATACTACATCAACCACCGTTGGTTGGGTGGAACTCTTACTAACTGGGGAACTATCCAAAAACGTATTGCTCGTTTGAAAGAAATCAAACGTATGGAAGAAGAAGGAATCTTCGACGTTCTTCCTAAGAAAGAAGTTGCACTTCTTAACAAACAACGTGCACGTCTTGAAAAATTCTTGGGTGGTATCGAAGACATGCCTCGTATCCCGGATGTAATGTACGTAGTTGACCCACATAAAGAACAAATCGCTGTTAAAGAAGCTAAAAAATTGGGTATCCCAGTTGTAGCGATGGTTGACACAAACACTGATCCAGACGATATCGATGTAATCATCCCAGCTAACGATGACGCTATTCGCGCTGTTAAATTGATTACAGCTAAATTGGCTGACGCTATCATCGAAGGACGTCAAGGTGAGGACGCAACAGCAGTTGAAGCTGAATTTGTAGCTTCAGAAGCTCAAGCTGACTCAATCGAAGAAATCGTTGAAGTTGTAGAAGGCGACAACGCTTAATTCATATAAATAGTAATTACCTAGGAGGGCGGGGCCTAGCCCAGCTCTCCTATTTTTAAAAAATATAGGAGAATCAAAATGGCAGAAATTACAGCTAAACTTGTAAAAGAGTTGCGTGAAAAATCTGGTGCCGGTGTTATGGACGCTAAAAAAGCGCTTGTAGAAACAGACGGTGACATCGAAAAAGCGATTGAATTGCTTCGTGAAAAAGGTATGGCGAAAGCAGCTAAGAAAGCTGACCGTGTTGCTGCAGAAGGTTTGACTGGTGTATTTGTTAACGGTAACGTTGCAGCAGTAGTTGAAGTAAATGCCGAAACTGACTTCGTTGCGAAAAACGCTCAATTCGTTGACTTGGTAAACGCAACAGCTAAAGTAATCGCTGAAGGAAAACCAGCTAACAACGAAGAAGCTCTTGCTTTGACAATGCCTTCAGGTGAAACTCTTGAAGCTGCATATGTATCTGCAACAGCTACAATTGGTGAAAAAATCTCATTCCGTCGTTTTGCTTTGCTTGAAAAAACAGATGCACAACACTTCGGAGCATACCAACACAATGGTGGTCGTATCGGTGTTATCTCTGTTATTGAAGGTGGAGACGAAGCGCTTGCTAAACAAATCTCAATGCACATTGCTGCGATGAAACCAACAGTTCTTTCTTACAAAGAATTGGATGAGCAATTCGTTAAAGATGAGTTGGCACAATTGAACCACGTAATCGACCAAGATAACGAAAGCCGTGCAATGGTTGGTAAACCAGCTCTTCCACACTTGAAGTATGGATCAAAAGCACAATTGACTGATGAAGTGATTGCTCAAGCTGAAGCTGATATCAAAGCTGAGTTGGCTGCAGAAGGCAAACCAGAAAAAATCTGGGACAAAATCATCCCAGGTAAAATGGACCGCTTCATGCTTGACAACACTAAAGTTGACCAAGCATACACACTTCTTGCACAAGTCTACATCATGGACGACAGCAAGACAGTTGAAGCTTACCTTGAATCAGTTAACGCTTCAGTAGTTGAGTTCGCTCGCTTTGAAGTTGGTGAAGGTATCGAAAAAGCTGCAAACGACTTTGAAGCAGAAGTTGCAGCTACAATGGCAGCAGCCTTGAATAACTAATAGAAAAGGAAGCAATTTGCTTCCTTTTTCTTTTTGTCTAGAGAATAGACTCTATATGAGTATATAAAAAAAGCCCTTTAATAAGGGCTAAGTGCATTTAGGAGGCTACACTTCAAATTCATAGAGTGCTGTAGACAAATAACGTTCGCCGTTATCTGGTGCTAAAGCAAGGACTTTCTTACCTGTACCTAATTTCTTGGCAACCTCAATTGCCCCGTAAATCGCTGCAGCTGAAGAAATCCCAACAAGGAAGCCTTCTTTTCCACCAATTTCACGGCCAAGTGCTAAAGCATCATCTGACGTTACGCGGACGATACCATCATAGGCCTTTGTATCAAGTGTCTCAGGAATAAATCCAGCTGAGATGCCTTGAATTTTGTGGGGTCCTGGTTTTTCACCAGACAAGATAGCTGACTCGTCTGCCTCAACTGCATAAACTTGAATGTTTGAATTTGCTGCTTTAAGAGCGTGAGAGACACCTGAGATCGTTCCACCAGTACCAACACCACCCACAAAAGCATCTAAACCATCAGAACCGAAAGCAGCCAGTATTTCAGCTCCTGTTGTTCTTTCGTGTACTTCTGGATTAGCTGGATTATTAAATTGGAGTGGAAGGAAGCCGTCACGTTCAGTGGCGATTTCCTGAGCTTTGGCAATGGCCCCTTTCATTCCTTCGCTACCAGGAGTGAGGACGAGTTCAGCACCATAGGCTTGGATAATCTTACGGCGTTCCACGCTCATCGTTTCAGGCATGACGATAACAACTTTATATCCTTTAGCAGCACCTACCCATGAAAGACCGATACCAGTATTTCCACTCGTTGCTTCAACAATAGTAGCACCCGGTTTTAGAATACCATCTTGTTCCGCTTTTTCAATCATGCTAAGGGCAATACGGTCTTTTACTGACGATCCAGGGTTAAAAGCTTCTAGTTTAACATAGACATCTGCAGCACCCTCTGGAACAATGTTGTTAAGTTTAACAATCGGTGTTTGTCCAATTAGTTCAGTGATATTATTATAAATAGTCATAGATATACCTCTTTGTATAAGATGATACTAGTATAACGCGCTCAAGGCTATTTGTAAAATATAGAAATCCTATCAAAGTGATAGGATTTTTTTATATCAAAGGTCTAAGCCATTAATTTTTAATCGATTGTGATAAGCCAATTCTAATAAATAGGTGTAAAGAGGGAGGATGTCCGTTTTTTTAGGGAATTCAAATTTATGGAAACTCAGATGTTCATTATGTGCTTTTAGAAAGACATTTTCTAAGTAAGTGATTGTAATCTCACTATCATCTATACCTGCTCCAGCAGTTTCCATTTCAACGTTTACAATGTTCATCAAAAAGAGTGACTTAACAGACATCTTGCGACCAGTGGCACCTTGCTTATCTGTAAAGATGATACGGATATTTGTAAAGATAATTGAATCGCGAATAAGTTTATATCCACTTTGAATTTCTTCATTCTCTAGTAGATATTGACCATATTCTTTGATAAGAGTCTCTTTGTTTTCCTCGCTAAAGTTTCCAGCAAGTCCTTGAATAAATTTCCCAAACGCCATGTATTTCTCCTTTGTTTACACTAAGTTTACAGGAACTTCAACTTCTCGTAAACCTTGATTTGTTAAAGTAACCTTTCCATTAAAAAACTCTACAAGAGCAGACTTGATATTTTCTTTCTCTTCCTTATCAACATAAATCATTGTATCAACTTGATCTGTAAAGTTTGTATCCAGCTCCATGAGATGATGCTCTCTAAGAAAATTACCATATTCTTGATACTGAGCGTAAGACATCTGAATTGCTATGCCAGCCTGTTCTTTGATTTCAATAATGCCAATTTCTTTGACAGCCAAGGCTACGCTACCTGCATAAGCACGAATCAAACCACCAGCACCTAGTTTGATGCCACCAAAGTAGCGTGTCACTACCACACAGAGATTGGTTAGATTATGATTTTCTAAGACACCCAGCATAGGGACTCCAGCAGTACCACTAGGTTCCCCATCATCACTCGTACGTTTGATTTCACTGCGTTCCCCTACAATAAAAGCAGAGCAGTTATGGGTGGCTTTATAGTGTTCTTTTTTGATGGTAGTTATGAAGTCACGAGCCTCTTCTTCGCTATAAACACGCTTGACATGACAGATAAATCGAGATTTTTTGATTTCTTCTTGGACCTGCCCATCCTCTTTAATTGTTCTAAATTCCATGATTTAATTGTACTAAAAAAATATCTAAAGTGCTAGATTTTTACGAATAAAGAAGTATGAAAGTAAATCCAAATTACCTCGGTCGCTTGTTTACTGAGAAAGAATTAACAGAAGAAGAACGGCAGATGGCTGAGAAACTTCCAGCAATGAGAAAAGAGAAAGGGAAACTGTTTTGTCAACGTTGTAATAGTAGTATTCTAGAAGAATGGCATTTGCCTATAGGCGCTTACTATTGTAGGGAGTGTTTATTGATGGAGAGAGTCAGGAGTGATCAAGCTTTATACTATTTTCCACAGGAGGATTTTCCTAAGCAAGACGTCCTCAAATGGCGTGGTCAGTTAACACCTTTTCAAGAAAAAGTTTCAGAGGGACTTCTTCAAGCGATAGACAAGCAAGAGCCAACCTTGGTTCACGCTGTAACAGGAGCTGGAAAGACAGAGATGATTTATCAAGTTGTGGCTAAAGTGATTGATGAAGGTGGTGCAGTTTGTTTAGCCAGCCCTCGAATAGATGTTTGCTTGGAGTTATATAAGCGACTGCAGAATGACTTTGCTTGTGAGATAGCACTACTTCATGGTGAGTCAGAACCCTATTTTCGAACACCACTAGTTGTTGCAACGACTCATCAGCTGTTAAAATTTTATCATGCTTTTGATTTGCTGATAGTGGATGAAGTAGATGCCTTTCCTTATGTTGACAACTCTGTTCTTTACTATGCTGTAAACCAATGTGTAAAGGAGGAGGGGTTAAGGATATTTCTTACAGCAACTTCTACAGATGAGTTAGATAAGAAGGTTCGCACTGGAGAATTAAAACGATTGAGCTTGCCAAGACGATTTCATGGAAATCCATTGATTATTCCTAAACCAGTCTGGTTATCGGATTTTAATCGCTGTTTAGAGAAAAATCAATTGTCAACCAAGTTAAAGACTTATATTGAGAAACAGAGAAGAACAGGTTATCCCTTACTGATTTTTACATCAGAGATTAAGAAAGGTGAGGGACTAAAAGAAATACTAAAGGTGCATTTCCCGAATGAGAGCATTGGTTTTGTATCTTCTGTGACAGAAGACCGATTAGAGCAAGTACAAGCTTTTCGAGATGGAGAACTAACAATACTGATCAGTACAACAATATTGGAACGCGGAGTTACCTTCCCTTGTGTAGATGTTTTCGTAGTAGAAGCTAATCATCGTCTCTTTACCAAGTCTAGCTTGATTCAGATTGGTGGTCGAGTTGGGCGTAGTATGGACAGACCGACTGGTGAGTTGCTCTTCTTTCATGATGGATTAAATGCTTCCATCAAGAAGGCAATAAAGGAAATCAAGCAGATGAACAAGGAGGCTGGATTATGAACTGTTTATTATGTGGTCAGGCTACAAAGGGGGAGTTAACTTTTAGTAGCCTCTTCCTTTTGAAGCACGACTGCAGTTATCTATGCTCAGCTTGTGCTACGAGTTTTGAGAATATTGGTGAGAATTATTGTCCAAACTGTATGAAAACAGGCATGTCAACTAAGTGTCAAGATTGTAAACTTTGGTGTAAAGAAGGAATTCAGGTTGATCATAAGGCAATCTTTACCTATAATCAAGCTATGAAAGACTTTTTCAGTCGATATAAGTTTGATGGCGATTTTTTGCTTAGAAAAGTTTTTGCTTCTGTTCTTGCTGAGGAGTTGAAAAAGTATAGAGGATATCAATTTGTGTTGATTCCCCTAAGCCCTGAAAGATTGCTTGAGAGGGGGTTTAACCAAGTCGAGGGTTTGGTTGAGGCAGCAGGCTTTTCTTTTAAAGATATATTAGGAAAAAGAGAAGAGAGCGCTAGTTCTTCTAAAAGCCGTTTGGAAAGGTTGGCTACTGAAATTCCATTTTTTATTAAAGATGGAATCTCACTTCCTAAGAAAATTCTGCTGATTGATGACATCTATACTACAGGGGCAACTGTGAATCGTGTGAAACGACTTTTGGAAGAATCAGGTGCTTTGGATGTTAAAACTTTTTCCCTTGTAAGATGAGGAAAAAATTTGCAAAACGAAAATGAAAGCGTTATAATATAGTTAGAAAAACAAAAATGTTTAGAAAGAAGGTACTTATATGATTAAATATAGTATCCGTGGTGAAAACCTAGAAGTAACAGAAGCAATTCGTGATTATGTAGTTTCTAAACTCGAAAAGATCGAAAAGTATTTTCAACCTGATCAGGAGTTGGATGCACGTGTGAACTTGAAAGTTTATCGTGAAAAAACAGCAAAGGTTGAAGTAACAATTCCGCTTGGATCTATTACTCTTCGTGCTGAAGATATTTCTCAAGATATGTATGGTTCTATCGATCTTGTGACAGATAAAATTGAACGTCAGATTCGTAAAAATAAAACAAAAATCGAACGTAAAAATAAAAATAAAGTTGCGACAAGCCAACTCTTTACAGATGCTCTAGTTGAGGATGCAAATGTTGTGCAACCAAAAGTCGTTCGTTCAAAACAAATTGATTTGAAGCCAATGGATTTAGAAGAAGCCCTTCTTCAAATGGATTTGTTGGGACATGATTTCTTTATCTATGTAGATGTAGAAGATCAAACAACAAATGTTTTATATCGCCGTGAAGATGGTGAAGTTGGTTTGTTAGAAGTGAAAGAATCATAAAATAGAATTTTCAAAGTGGTTTACACCAGTGTAAACCACTTTTGTATTGCATCATTATAAAAGGTATAAATGGAGGCAGTTATGAAAGACGTGGTGATTGTTTCGGCAGTGCGAACTCCAATAGGCTCCTTTGGAGGAAGTTTGAAGAATGTTTCAGCTGTCGATTTGGGAGCTTTGGTTATAAAGAGATCTTTGGAAAAAGTCAATGTCAAACCAGAGCAGGTAGACGAAGTGATTATGGGGAATGTCCTAGGCGCAGGTTTAGGTCAAAACGTGGCTCGTCAAATGAGCATTCACGCAGGACTCCCTGAATTTACACCAGCCTTTACTATCAACAAGGTTTGTGGTTCCGGTTTGAAGGCAGTGCAGTTGGCTGCGCAAGCGATTCGATGTGGCGATGCAGATATTATCGTAGCTGGTGGTGCAGAAAACATGAGTCAGGCTCCATACGTTTTGCCAAGTTTCCGTTGGGGTGGTCGTATGGGAGATTCGAAAGTGGTAGATACCATGATTAAGGACAGTTTGTCTGATGCCTTTAACGAATACCATATGGGGATTACAGCTGAGAATGTGGCTGAAGAATATGGTATCAGTCGAGAAGAGCAAGATGCTCTTGCTTTAGAGTCACAAAAACGAGCAGTTGCGGCTATAGAATCTGGACGCTTTAAAGAAGAGATTGTGCCAGTTGTCATTCCTCAACGCAAAGGCGATCCTATCGTTTTTGATACAGATGAATATCCTAGAAAAGATACTAGCTTGGAGAGTTTGTCTAAGCTAGGTTCTGTTTTCAAAAAAGACGGTTCTGTCACAGCGGGTAATGCTTCAGGCATCAATGACGGAGCAGCCGCTGTCTTGATGATGAGTGCTGAAAAAGCTGAAGAATTAGGACTTTCAGTGATTGCCCACATTCGTTCGTATGCAAATGCAGGTTTGGATCCTAAGATGATGGGATGTGGACCGATTTATGCGACTCGCAAGGCTCTTGAAAAAGGCAATTTGACAGTTGAAGATCTCGACTTGATTGAGTCAAATGAAGCCTTTGCTGCTCAGGCTTGTGCGGTTGGTAAAACACTTGGTTTCAACACAGATATTGTCAACGTCAATGGTGGCGCCATTGCTCTTGGTCACCCAATTGGGGCTTCCGGTTGCCGTATCCTAGTAACGCTGCTACATGAGATGATGAAACGTGATGCTAAAACTGGCTTAGCAACTCTCTGTATCGGAGGAGGGATGGGGACTGCCCTTATCGTGGAACGTTAGGTGTTAGTGATCTGAACACGTGGGTAGGAGGGTGATGATTCCCTCCTCTTTTTGTGTCTGAAGTTAGAGAAATCAATCATGAAAGAAAGGCTTGCATCTTTTAAAAGGTCGCTTTTTAAGGGTTTTTGTGATATAATAATGCGCAAGAGGTTTAGAATGAAAAAAAATAATTTAATCCCGTTTTCTGCAGTCTTGCTAGGACTTGCAACTTTCGGAATCTTAACTTTGCTGATTATTTTTTCACATAATCTTGCTGTAACAATCACTGTTTTGTTTTTATTTGTACTGCTTTATTTGCTTTTATTCGTTTGGCAAAAAAAACAGTATGAAAAGAGCGAAATTGAACAAATCCAATATGTAAATCACCAAGCCGAAAATAGCTTGAGTACTTTGCTTGATCAAATGCCGGTGGGAGTCCTGAAATTAGACTTATCAAGCGGAGAAGTGGAATGGTTTAATCCCTATGCTGAGCTGATTTTAACTACTGAAGAAGGGGAAATTGATGTTGAGTTAATTCAAACCATCATCAAGGCTTCTGTTGGGAATCCAGGTTCGTATGCTACCTTGGGCGAAACACGATATGCTGTCCATATGGACAAGGCTTCAGGTGTTTTGTATTTCTTTGATGTTTCTGGAGAGTACGAAGCAACTGTTGAATTGGTAACTAGTCGTCCAGTCATTGGAGTCATCTCGGTAGATAACTATGATGATTTGGAGGATGCGACATCTGACTCAGATATCAGTCATATCAATAGTTTTGTAGCCAATTTTGTTTCAGAATTTGCTAGTAAGTATGCTATGTTTTCTCGCCGTGTGGGGATGGATCGTTTTTATGTATTCACAGATTACACGGTACTAGAGGAATTGATGAATGATAAATTCTCCGTTATTGATACTTTCCGAGAAGAATCAAAACAGAGGCATCTACCCCTAACTTTAAGTATGGGATTTTCTTATGGTGATGGAAACCATGAAGAGATAGGGAAAATTGCCTTGCTCAACTTGAACTTAGCAGAAGTTCGCGGTGGTGACCAGGTGGTGGTCAAGGAAAATAACGAAACCAAGAATCCTGTCTACTTTGGTGGAGGAACTGCTGCATCTATCAAACGTACTCGTACACGTACCAGAGCCATGATGACAGCCATTTCTGATAAGATTCGAAGTGTTGACCAAGTTTTTGTAGTCGGTCATAAAAATCTAGATATGGATGCTTTGGGATCTGCTGTTGGTATGCAGTTGTTTGCAAGTAATATTATTGAGAACAGTTATGCTGTCTATGATGCAGACCATATGCCAGCAGATATCGAACGTGCTATTCAGTTCTTGAAGAAGGAAGATGTCACGAAACTTTTATCTCTTACAGATGCGATGAAGTTAGTTACAAACCGTTCATTATTGATTCTGGTGGATCATTCCAAGACGGCTTTGACTTTGTCAAAAGATTTTTATGATTTGTTCACTCAAACTATTGTTATTGACCATCATAGACGTGATCAGGATTTCCCTGAGAATGCAGTCATCACCTATATTGAAAGTGGGGCAAGTAGTGCCAGTGAGTTGGTCACAGAATTGATTCAGTTCCAAAATTCTAAGAAGAATCGTTTGAGTCGTATGCAGGCTAGTGTTTTGATGGCTGGTATGATGCTGGATACCAAGAATTTCACATCTCGCGTGACGAGTCGAACCTTTGATGTGGCTAGCTACCTGAGAACACGTGGAAGTGACAGTATTGCTATCCAGGAGATTGCTGCGACAGATTTTGAAGAGTACCGTGAGGTAAATGAACTCATTTTACAAGGTCGTAAGTTAGGTTCAGATATCTTGATTGCCCAAGCTAAGGACTCAATTTCTTATGACACAGTTGTTATCAGTAAGGCTGCTGATGCTATGCTGGCTATGTCTGGTATTGAGGCTAGCTTCGTTCTGGCAAAAAATACACAAGGATTTATCTCTATCTCGGCTCGAAGTCGTAGTAAAATCAATGTGCAACGTATTATGGAAGAGCTGGGTGGTGGAGGCCACTTTAATCTAGCAGCTGCACAAATCGAGGATATGAGTTTGTCAGAAACAGGAGAAAAATTGACTCAACTAATCTTGGAAGAACTAAAGGAAAAGGAGAAAGAAGAATGAAAGTAATCTTTTTAGCAGATGTTAAAGGAAAAGGGAAAAAAGGTGAAATCAAGGAAGTGCCAACAGGCTATGCTCAAAACTTCCTGATTAAAAAGAATTTGGCCAAGGAAGCGACTGCTCAAGCAGTGGGTGAGTTGCGTGGAAAACAAAAATCTGAAGAAAAGGCTCATGCTGAAATGATTGCTGAAGCAAAAGCCATCAAAGCTAAGCTTGAAGCAGAAGAAACGGTTGTAGAGTTTGTTGAAAAGGTTGGACCAGATGGTCGTACATTTGGTTCCATCACTAACAAGAAAATTGCAGAAGAATTGCAAAAGCAGTTTGGTATTAAGATTGACAAACGCAATATTCAAGTGCAAGCACCAATTCGAGCAGTAGGTTTGATTGATGTACCAGTGAAGATCTATCAAGATGTTACAAGTGTCATCAATCTTCGTGTAAAAGAAGGTTAAGTTTACAACTTCTTGACAAGATTGTAAAAGGAAGGAAAGTCGGATGGCAGAAGTAGAGGAACTGCGAGTTCAACCTCAGGATATTTTAGCAGAACAATCTGTTCTGGGGGCTATTTTTATAGATGAGAGTAAGCTCGTTTTTGTCCGAGAATACATTGATTCTCGTGACTTCTTTAAGTATGCTCATCGGTTGATTTTCCAAGCGATGGTAGATTTGTCGGATCGTGGGGAAGCGATTGATGCGACGACGGTTCGAACGATTTTGGATAGCCAAGGGGATCTCCAAAATATTGGTGGCTTGTCTTATCTTGTTGAAATTGTCAACTCAGTACCAACTTCAGCCAATGCAGAATATTACGCTAAAATTGTAGCCGAAAAGGCTATGCTTCGTCGCTTGATTTCCAAGTTGACAGAGTCTGTCAACCAAGCTTATGAGGCTTCTAAGCCTGCAGATGAAATCATCGCTCAGGCTGAAAAGGGACTCATTGATGTTAGCGAAAACGCCAATCGTAGTGGGTTCAAGAACATCCGAGATATTCTAAATATCAACTTTGGGAACCTAGAAGTTCGGTCACAACAAACTACGGATATCACTGGTATTGCAACGGGTTACCGTGATTTGGACCATATGACGACAGGTCTCCATGAGGAGGAATTAATTATTCTAGCGGCGCGACCAGCGGTTGGTAAGACGGCCTTTGCTTTGAACATTGCTCAGAACATTGGGACTAAGTTGGACAAGACGGTTGCCATCTTTTCACTGGAAATGGGTGCGGAAAGTCTAGTAGACCGTATGTTGGCGGCCGAAGGATTAGTGGAGTCCCATTCTATCCGTACAGGTCAATTGACTGATGAGGAATGGCAAAAGTATACCATTGCCCAAGGGAACCTAGCCAACGCGAGTATCTATATTGATGATACGCCAGGGATTCGGATCACGGAAATTCGCTCTCGCTCACGTAAACTGGCTCAAGAAACAGGCAATCTAGGCTTGATTTTGATCGACTACCTACAGCTTATCACAGGGACTGGTCGTGAGAACCGCCAACAAGAAGTCTCTGAAATTTCTCGTCAGTTGAAAATTCTAGCTAAAGAGCTAAAGGTTCCAGTCATTGCTCTTAGTCAGTTATCTCGTGGAGTGGAACAGCGTCAGGATAAGAGACCAGTCTTGTCTGATATTCGTGAATCGGGTTCTATCGAGCAGGATGCGGATATCGTAGCTTTTCTATACCGTGACGACTACTACGATCGTGCGGGTGAAGAAGAGGAAGGAATTCCAAATAACAAGGTTGAGGTTATCATCGAGAAAAACCGTAGTGGAGCTCGTGGAACGGTGGAATTGATTTTCCAAAAAGAATACAATAAATTTTCAAGTATCTCAAAGAGGGAGGCATAAGATGTCAGATGCATTTACAGATGTAGCCAAGATGAAAAAAATCAAAGAAGAAATCAAGGCACATGAGGGACAAGTCGTTGAAATGACTTTGGAGAATGGCCGTAAGCGCCAAAAAAATAGATTAGGTAAGCTAATTGAGGTTTATCCATCTCTATTTATCGTTGAATTTGGGGATGTTGAGGGAGACAAACAAGCCAATGTCTACGTTGAATCCTTCACCTACTCAGATATCTTGACAGAAAAGAACTTGATTCGCTATCTAGACTAAGAATCCTAAAATGAAGTGAGCTTTGCTCACTTTTTTCTTTTTCTCCCGAATAGTATAAACGAGGGTAACCTCGGAAATTTATATTATTAAGGAGAATGAATGACGTTTTTTAAATCAGGAGTTAAGAAGAGTAGATGTACTCAGTTGAGTGTAGGGCTGGCTACTTTGTTCGTTACGAGTACCTTTTTGTTTGGTGGAGAATCAGTTCAGGCCGACAGTGTAGCGCGTGGAGATGACTATCCGCTTCACTACAAAAATGGTAGTGTTGAAATCGATCAGTGGCGGATGTATTCTCGCCAGTGTACCTCTTTTGCGGCCTTTCGTTTGAGTAGTGTAAATGGCTTTGAGATTCCTCCTGCCTACGGAAATGCAAATGAATGGGGACACCGTGCAAGGCGAGAAGGCTACCGTGTGGATACTAAGCCAGAAGTTGGAGCTATTGCTTGGTCGACAGAAGGTTATTATGGGCACGTGGCCTGGGTATCAAATGTGTCGGGGGATACGATTGAGATCGAAGAGTATAACTATGGGGTTCGAGAAAAGTATAATCGTCGAAAAGTCAAGGCTAGTTCGATGACAGGTTTTATTCATTTTAGGGATTTATCTGCTAGCCATAGTGCGGGTGAGAATGCTCGTAGCTCAGAGCTTCCGTCTAGTGGGGCAATAGTATTCACGGAGAAATCGCCGATTATGGACCAACCGTCAAGTACAGGACAGGTTATTGACTACTATTATGCTGGTGAGAGTGTGAGTTATGATCAAGTTCTTGAAAAGGATGGTTATAAGTGGCTCGGCTATCTATCCTACAGTGGTGCTAGAAGATATGTGCAGTATGCAGAGTTAAGCAATACAGTGAAAGGCTGGAAAAAAGAAGGAGGGAGTTGGTATTACCGAGAGAATGGTAAGCTAGCGACAGGATGGAAAAAAGTTAATGGCAATTGGTATCATTTAAAAGAAAATGGGACCATGTCAACTGGCTGGATTAAGGATGGCTCTCACTGGTATTATCTAAAGGCTTCGGGTGAGATGCAGACGGGCTGGCTTAAAGACAAGGGAACTTGGTATTACTTAGAGGAATCTGGCCGGATGAAAGCTAGTCAATGGTTCCAAGTCTCGGGGAAACATTACTATGTCGATGCTTCGGGAGCCTTAGCTGTTAATACGATTATTGATGGCTACAAACTCGATAGTAACGGGGTGAGAATGTCGAGTCTTTCTTAAACAAGAGATAAGCTTTCTTCTTATTAAAAAATTTTTAAAAAGCTATAACAAATTAGTTGACGCTCATTAAGTAGTATAATATAATAATATTAAAAAACTATAAGAGGGGCATTGTCTAATGGACAAGAAAAAAGTAATTTTAAGAAGTTTAGCAAGTGCAGCTGTTTTGGGAGCTGGTGTTTTCGTTTCACAGCCTTCAGTAGTCAAGGCAGATGGAGGAAAAGCAGAAGAGCAGGCAGTTGCTCCTGCACAACCACAAGCCGCAGCAGAAGGGGATAGCGGAGCTCAAACTGAAAAGGGATCAGAAAACGCTAGTCCAGCTAATCCTGGTGCGACAAATCCAGCTAGAATGACCAAAGAAGAGTTGATGAAGGCTTTGGATGAACTTGAGGAACAGGCTATTAGTGATATTAAGGATAAGGAAGCGATTGAGGACAAAGAGGATGCAGCTGAAGCTGTGAAGGAATATATCGGTAAGATGTATATTTCAGATACTCTTGAGTCTGGAGAGCTCAGCTTAGATAATATCATCGCTGAATTGCCAGAAGGTGCAGAAGATAAAGCAGTGGTAACAGGTCCTGAAGTTCAAACTAATAAAAAATTATCTACTGAGGAGAAGGCTCTATTAGACCAGGCTGAAAAAGATGCCAAAGAACAAGTTTCTCAAGCGACTGATGCCCTGGTTCAAGCCCTAGAATCTCTTGAAAATGCTGTAATTGAAGATATTAAAAAAGACGCTTCAATCACCAATAAAGAAGCGGCTATCAAAGAAGCCAAAGAAGAGATTGGTAAAGAAGATCTTTTGAAGGCTATCGCAGATGAGAATTTGGAGATTGGGGATGTTATTGTAGACTGGCCAGCAGATACGAGCGAGCACAAAACAGTAGCTGAACCTGTATCAGAATTCACAGATGAAGACCAAGCTAAGTTAGACGAAGCTGATAAAGAGGCTCAGGTTGATGCAGCTAAAGTTCGCTCAGATTTAATCGCTACACTAGAAAAAATTGAAAAATCAACCATCGACGACATCAACAAGGATGCCACTATCACTGATAAGGAAGCAGCTATTAAGGCAGCTAAAGAAGTGATTGGCAAGGATGCTATCCTGAAAGCCATCGAAGAAGGTGACATCGAAGCGTCCGACTTGTTAGATGATTTCTTGGCAGAAGACAGTGATCAAGTAACACCAGCCAAAGCGACGAGCCAAGAAGATTTCTCAAGTCAAGACCAAGCTAAACTGGCTGCAGCGGACAAGGAAGCGGCGGAAGAGGCAGCCAAAGTTCGCTCAGATTTAATCGCTACCTTAGAAAAAATCGAAAAATCAACCATCGACGACATTAACAAAGATGCTACTATTACTGATAAGGAAGCAGCGATTAAGGCAGCTAAAGAAGTGATTGGCAAGGACGGCATCTTGAAAGCTATCGAAGATGGAGATATTGAAGCGTCTGACTTGTTAGATGATTTATTGGCAGAAGACAGCGATCAGGTGACACCAGCCGAAGCGATGAGCCAAGAAGATTTCTCAACTCAAGACCAAGCCAAGCTAACTGCAGCGGACAAGGAAGCGGCGGAAGAGGCAGCAAAAGTTCGCTCAGATTTAATCGCTACCCTAGAAAAAATTGAAAAAGAGACCATCGACGACATCACCAAGGATGCTACTATTACTGATAAGGAAGCAGCGATTAAGGCAGCTAAAGAAGTGATTGGCAAGGATGCTATCTTGAAAGCTATCGAAGAAGGCGATATCGAAGCGTCCGACTTACTGGCAGATTTATTGGCAGAAGACAGCGATCATGTAACACCAGCCGAAGCAAAAACTCAATCTCAACTTTCAAGCCAAGACCAAGCTAAACTCGCTACAGCCGACAAGGAAGCAGCGGAGGAAGCAGCAAAAGTTCGCTCAGATTTAATCGCTACCCTAGAAAAAATTGAAAAAGAGACCATCGACGACATCACCAAGGATGCCACTATCACTGATAAGGAAGCAGCGATTAAGGCGGCTAAAGAAGTGATTGGCAAGGACGGCATCTTGAAAGCTATCGAAGATGGAGATATTGAAGCATCTGACTTGTTAGATGATTTCTTGGCAGAAGACAGTGAACAAGTAATACCGGCCGAAGCGAAGAGCCAATCTCAACTTTCAAGCCAAGACCAAGCAAAACTCGCTGCAGCTGACAAGGAAGCAGCGGAAGAAGCAGCAAAAGTTCGCTCAGATTTAATCGCTACCTTAGAAAAAATTGAAAAATCAACCATTGACGACATCAACAAAGTTGCTACTATCACTGATAAGGAAGCAGCTATTAAGGCAGCTAAAGAAGTGATTGGTAAGGATGCTATCTTGAAAGCCATTGAAGATGGAGATATTGAAGCGTCCGACTTGTTGGCAGATTTCTTGGCAGAAGACAGTGAACAAGTAACACCGGCCGAAGCGATGAGCCAAGAAGATTTCTCAAGCCAAGACCAAGCCAAGCTAACTGCAGCGGACAAGGAAGCGGCGGAAGAAGCAGCAAAAGTTCGCTCAGATTTAATCGCTACCTTAGAAAAAATTGAAAAATCAACCATTGACGACATCAACAAAGTTGCTACTATCACTGATAAGGAAGCGGCGATTAAGGCAGCTAAAGAAGTGATTGGCAAGGATGCTATCTTGAAAGCTATCGAAGATGGAGATATTGAAGCGTCCGACTTGTTAGATGATTTCTTGGCAGAAGACAGTGACCAGGTGACACCAGCCGAAGCGAAGAGCCAAGAAGATTTCTCAAGTCAAGATCAAGCTAAACTCACTGCAGCTGACAAGGAAGCGGCGGAAGAAAATAGTAATGCGAAAAAACTTGAGCTAAGTAAATTAGAAGAGCAAGTTGCTAAGATTAAAGCGCAATTATCAAGTTTACAAGTTTCTGGTGACAAGAATAGTCAAGTCAAAGACTTGCAACAAGCTTTAGTAGACTATGAGAATGCTATTAAGTCTCTAAGTAGTGTCATGTCGGCTGTTCTTGAAATTGAAGACTTTAAAGGTGGGGTGAACGCAGTAGAAGCTGCAACTGCAGAGTTGCCAGAATACAACAAAGGTGCAAATGCGGTAGAAGCTGCTGTAAATGAACTCCCAGTCTATGCAGAAAGTGGTGCTCCATCCGTAGCGAATGTCCCAGCTTATGGCGAAAGTGGTACTCCGACGGTGGCTAATATTCCAGCTTATGGCGAAAGCGGAGCTCCATCCGTAGCGAATGTTCCAGCTTACGGAGAAAGCGGTACACCAATAGTAAACAATACTCTGCCTTATGCAGAAAGTGGCGCCCCAGCCGTAGTGAATGTTCCAGCTTACGGAGAAAGCGGTACACCAATAGTAAACAATGCTCTTCCTTATGGAGAAAGTGGTGCCCCAGCCCTAGCAAATGTTCCAGTTTATGCAGAAAGTGGTGCCCCAGCAGTGGCCAATATTCCAGCCTATGCTGAAAAGATTGAACCTGCAGTAAATGAAGTTCCAGAATACACTGGCAGTGTAGCTCCTTTGGCTACAAACCCTACTCTTGGAACAGAACAAGATCGTACCTACAAAGCGCCTGCAGCAACGGATGAGCAACTCCTTCCAAATACAGGAAGCCAAGATGCTTCAGCAGTCGCATCACTAGGATTTGTTGGTCTCCTTCTTGGTTTGCTACCATTTGCAAAGAGAAAATTAAACAAATAAATCGCATGAAATCAATAAAAGAAAAGGATTTGAATGGTCCTTTTCTTTTTTATGGTGAAATAGGGACAAGTCCATGTTTTTCAGCTCTTTCCGATGGTATTTTTCCTTGCTTTCCTTTATAATGGGTGTATGGACAAGAAAAAATTATTATTAATTGATGGATCTTCAGTTGCTTTTCGAGCTTTTTTTGCGCTTTATCAGCAGTTGGATCGTTTTAAAAATGCTAATGGCCTTCATACCAATGCAATCTATGGCTTTCAACTCATGTTGAATCATGTCTTAGAGCGGGTTGAGCCCAGTCATGTTTTGGTTGCCTTTGATGCAGGTAAGACGACTTTCCGAACAGAGATGTATGCAGACTACAAGGGTGGCCGTGCTAAAACTCCAGATGAGTTTCGTGAGCAATTTCCCTTCATTCGTGAGTTGTTAGATCATCTTGGGATTCGCCATTATGAGTTGGCCCAGTATGAAGCCGATGATATCATCGGGACTCTAGGTCGTTTGGCTGAGAAGGATTCTTTTGATGTGACTATCGTTAGCGGAGACAAGGACTTGATCCAGTTGACGGATGAGCATACGGTGGTCGAGATTTCCAAAAAAGGTGTGGCTGAGTTTGAGGCCTTTACGCCGGACTATCTCATGGAAAAGATGGGCCTCACACCAGCTCAGTTCATTGATCTTAAGGCCCTCATGGGGGATAAGTCTGATAATATCCCTGGTGTCACTAAAATCGGTGAAAAGACGGGTATCAAACTCTTGCTGGAACATGGTTCGCTCGAGGGTATTTATGAAAATATCGATGGGATGAAGGCTTCTAAGATGAAGGAAAATCTCATCAATGACAAGGAACAAGCCTTTTTGTCTAAAACCTTGGCGACTATTGAGACTCAGGCACCGATTGAGATTGGTCTTGATGATTTGGTCTATAATGGCCCAAATGTGGAAAATCTCGGGAAATTCTACGATGAGATGGGCTTCAAACAGCTCAAACAAGCTCTAAATGTTTCGTCGAAGGATGCGCCTGAGAGCTTGGATTTCACTATTGTTGACCAAGTCAGTCAAGACATGCTGAGTGCCGACTCTATCTTCCACTTTGAACTCTTTGGTGAAAATTACCATACAGATGATTTGGTTGGTTTTGCCTGGTCCTGTGGGGATAAACTTTACACTACAGATAAACTTGAGCTCTTGCAGGAGCCGATTCTCAAGGATTTTCTAGAAAAAACACCTCTGAAAGTGTATGACTTTAAGAAAGCGAAGGTTCTTTTAAATCGCTTGGGCTTGAATCTCCAGGCACCTGCTTTTGACAGTCGTTTGGCCAAATACCTCCTCTCAACAGTCGAGAACAATGAAATTTCAACCATTGCGAGTCTCTACGGCCAGACTTATCTGGCTGATGATGAGACTTTCTACGGTAAGGGTGTCAAGAAAGCCATCCCTGAGAGAGAGAAATTCTTGGAGCACTTGGCTCGCAAGGTTGCTGTATTGATTGAGACTGAGCCGGTTTTACTTGAAAAACTCAGTGAACATGGGCAATTAGACCTTCTCTATGACATGGAGCAACCTCTGGCTTTTGTCCTTGCCAAGATGGAAATTGCTGGGATCAAGGTCAAAAAAGAAACCCTGCTTGAGATGCAGGCTGAAAATGAGGTCGTCATTGAGCAACTCACTCAAGAGATTTATGAGCTAGCTGGTGAGGAGTTTAATATCAACTCCCCTAAGCAGTTGGGCGTGCTTCTCTTTGAAAAACTGGGTCTTCCTCTAGAATACACTAAGAAAACCAAAACAGGTTACTCGACAGCCGTGGATGTGCTAGAGCGACTAGCTCCTATTGCTCCGATTGTTAAAAAAATCCTAGATTACCGTCAGATTGCCAAGATTCAATCTACCTATGTGATTGGTTTGCAAGACTGGATTTTGGATGATGGCAAGATCCACACGCGCTATGTGCAAGATTTGACTCAGACCGGACGTCTGTCTAGTGTAGATCCAAACTTGCAAAATATTCCTGTTCGTTTGGAACAAGGTCGCCTCATTCGTAAGGCTTTTGTACCTGAATGGGAGGATAGCGTGCTGCTCAGCTCGGATTATTCACAGATTGAATTGCGCGTTTTGGCGCATATCTCTAAGGATGAGCACTTGATTAAGGCCTTTCAAGAGGGGGCAGATATCCATACCTCGACGGCCATGCGGGTCTTTGGCATTGAACGTCCTGAAGATGTGACTCCAAACGACCGTCGTAATGCCAAGGCGGTAAACTTTGGAGTGGTTTACGGGATTTCAGATTTTGGTTTGGCAAACAATCTTGGTATTAGTCGTAAGAAGGCCAAAGCCTACATTGACACTTACTTTGAACGTTTTCCTGGAATCAAAAACTATATGGAAGAAGTGGTACGTGAAGCGCGTGATAAGGGCTATGTAGAGACCCTCTTCAAGCGTCGTCGTGAGTTACCAGATATCAATTCGCGTAACTTCAACATTCGTGGTTTTGCAGAGCGGACTGCCATCAACTCTCCTATCCAGGGTTCGGCAGCAGATATTCTCAAGATTGCAATGATCCAGCTAGACAAGGCTTTAGTAGCGGGCGGTTATCAGACCAAGATGCTGTTACAAGTGCATGATGAAATCGTCCTCGAGGTTCCGAAATCAGAACTAGTAGCCATCAAAGTACTGGTGAAACAAACCATGGAAGAAGCCATTCAACTCAGTGTTCCCCTTATTGCAGATGAGAATGAAGGGGCAACCTGGTACGAGGCTAAATAAGAAAGTTATGAAAGAGTTTGAAACATTTGTCTTCAAGCTCTTTTTCATGATTTTCTGTAAGCAGTTTCCTTGACTTTTCCTTGTATTTGCGTTACTATATGTCCATATAAGATATGGGAGTCTGTGTACAGTCTGAGAGGAAGTGTTAAACTTCGACCGCACCTGATCTGGGTAATGCCAGCGTAGGGAACGATACTTAGCCGAATTCTGCACCTTTTCCATATATGGAAGAGGTTTTCTTTTTGTCAAAAAGGAAAACCGAGAAGAGGAGGTTTTTATGAAAGCAAGCATTGCCTTGCAAGTCTTACCCCTATCACAGGGGATTGATCGAATTGCTATTATCGATCAGGTTATTACCTATCTGCAAGCTCAGTCCGTGACCATGGTAGTGACACCATTTGAAACGGTCTTGGAAGGGGAGTTTGATGAGCTCATGCGCATTCTCAAAGACGCACTAGAAGTGGCAGGGCGGGAAGCAGATAATGTCTTTGCCAATGTCAAAATAAATGTAGGAGAGATTTTAAGTATTGATGAGAAACTTGAAAAGTATACTGAGACGTCACATTAGTCTATTGGGTTTTCTAGGAGTCTTGTCGGTCTGGCAGTTAGCGGGAATATTCAAACTTTTACCCAAGTTTATCCTGCCAACCCCTTTTGAAATTCTCCAGGCCTTTGTTCGTGACAGAGAATTTCTCTGGCACCATAGCTGGGCGACCTTGAGAGTGGCTTTGCTGGGGCTAGTTTTAGGAGTCTTGATTGCTTGCCTCATGGCGGTGCTTATGGACAGTCTAACTTGGCTCAATGATCTTATCTACCCTATGATGGTGGTTGTCCAGACTATTCCGACCATTGCTATAGCTCCTATCTTGGTCTTGTGGCTAGGCTATGGAATTTTGCCCAAGATTGTCTTGATTATCCTGACGACAACCTTCCCTATCATCGTCAGCATTTTGGATGGTTTTAGGCATTGTGACAAGGATATGCTGACCTTGTTTAGTCTGATGCGAGCAAACCCTTGGCAAATCCTGTGGCATTTTAAAATCCCGGTCAGCCTGCCTTACTTTTATGCAGGTCTGAGGGTTAGTGTCTCCTACGCCTTTATCACAACAGTGGTATCTGAGTGGTTGGGAGGCTTTGAAGGACTTGGTGTTTATATGATTCAGTCCAAGAAACTGTTTCAGTATGATACCATGTTTGCGATTATTATTCTGGTGTCGATTATCAGTCTTTTGGGTATGAAGCTGGTCGATATCAGTGAAAAATATGTGATTAAATGGAAACGTACTTAAATAGAGCGTTTTTGAAAAAGAAAAGAGGAAATGAAAATGAAGAAAACATGGAAAGTGTTTTTAACGCTTGTAACAGCTTTTGTAGCTGTCGTGCTGGTGGCTTGTGGCCAAGGAACTGCTTCTAAGGACAACAAAGAAGCAGAAGTCAAGAAGATTGACTTTATCCTAGACTGGACGCCAAATACCAACCACACGGGACTTTATGTAGCCAAGGAAAAAGGCTATTTCAAGGAAGCTGGAGTGGATGTTGATTTGAAATTGCCACCAGAAGAAAGTTCATCTGACTTGGTGATCAATGGCAAGGCACCATTTGCTATCTATTTCCAAGACTACATGGCTAAGAAATTGGAAAAAGGGGCAGGGATTACTGCCGTTGCAGCTATCGTTGAGCACAATACATCAGGAATCATCTCACGTAAATCGGACAATGTCAGCAGTCCAAAGGACTTGGTTGGGAAGAAATACGGAACCTGGAATGACCCGACTGAGCTTGCTATGTTGAAAACCTTGGTGGAATCTCAAGGTGGAGACTTCGAGAAGGTCGAAAAAGTACCAAACAACGACTCAAACTCCATCACACCAATTGCCAATGGCGTTTTTGACACTGCTTGGATTTACTACGGTTGGGATGGTATCCTTGCTAAATCTCAAGGTGTAGACGCCAACTTCATGTACTTGAAAGACTATGTTAAAGAGTTTGACTACTACTCACCAGTTATCATCGCTAACAACGACTACCTCAAAGACAATAAAGAAGAAGCTCGTAAAGTCATCCAAGCTATCAAAAAAGGCTACCAATATGCCATGGAACATCCAGAAGAAGCTGCGGATATTCTTATCAAAAATGCACCTGAACTCAAGGAAAAACGTGACTTTGTCATCGAATCGCAAAAATACTTGTCAAAAGAATACGCAAGTGACAAGGAAAAATGGGGACAATTTGATGCAGCTCGCTGGAATGCCTTCTACAAATGGGACAAAGAAAATGGTATCCTTAAAGAAGACTTGACTGACAAAGGTTTCACTAATGAATTTGTAAAATAATGACAGAAATTAGACTAGAACACGTAAGCTATGCCTATGGCGATGAAAAGATTTTAGAGGACATCAACCTGCAGGTGACTTCGGGTGAAGTGGTTTCTATCCTAGGTCCAAGTGGTGTTGGAAAGACCACTCTCTTTAACCTAATCGCTGGGATTTTAAAAGTCCAGTCGGGGAGAATTGTCCTTGATGGCGAGGAAAATCCTAAGGGGCGCGTGAGTTATATGCTGCAAAAGGATCTCCTCTTGGAGCACAAGACGGTGCTTGGCAATATCATCTTGCCCCTCTTGATTCAAAAGGTGGATAAGGCGGAGGCCATTGCCCGAGCGGATGAGATCCTTGCGACCTTCCAGTTGACAGCTGTACGGGATAAGTATCCTCACGAACTCAGTGGAGGGATGCGTCAGCGTGTAGCCTTGCTCCGGACCTATCTTTTTGGGCACAAGCTCTTTCTTCTTGACGAAGCCTTTAGTGCCTTGGATGAGATGACCAAGATGGAACTCCACTCTTGGTATCTGGAGATTCACAAACAGCTACAGCTGACGACCCTCATCATCACGCATAGTATCGAAGAGGCCCTCAATCTCAGCGACCGCATCTATATCTTGAAAAATCGTCCTGGACAGATTGTCTCTGAAGTCAAACTAGATTGGCCCCAGAACGAAGACAAGGAAGTCCAAAAAATTGCCTACAAACGGCAAATATTAGCAGAATTGGGATTAAATACGTAGCCTTTTAGGAAATTAGTATATATTAAATACAAGCGAAATCCTTGCTTGGATTTAATTGTTTCAAAGCTGATGAACATGCATGATTAGGCTTAATATTTAAAGAAATGGTAAGTTAATATAAAAATAATTAAATTTTAGTTGACATTTTGTAATGGAACTGTATAATATAATTGAACCATTATAGACAATAAGGAGGATAATGTGGTGAAAAAGAGAACTAGTAAACTCTTTCATGGCTTGATGGCCTTGCTACTGGTTGTGTCGGTCTTTTTGCCTGCACTCAAAGTTAGCACAGTTGTTCAAGCGGAGGAACTACCAGCGAGCAGTTACACAATGAAAACTGTTTCAAAAATCAACAATAACAAACTTGTTGATGGCGCTAAGTACGGGGAAGGTAAATTCTATCTTCAACCAACTTATAGTTTCCCAAATGATGTAACCCTCAAAGATGGGGATTACATGGTGTATCATGTTCCAAACGAATTTAAAATTGAAAAAGATTCTACTACGGAATTGAAAGCACCAGATGGGCAAACAACTATTGCTGAATTGACAACTAGTAAAGCAGATAACACAGCTACTGTCAAAGTGACAAATGCTGCTTACTTTGCTAATTTGTCAGAGAACAAGGAGATTACTGCCCTGTTTACAGTCGTTTGGGCAGATAGTGTTAAACTAAACACTCCTTATCAAATTAATATCCCAGGTGACCAAGTTTACACTTTGACTCGTATCGTCCCAGATGATGACCCAACTGGATTTACTAAATGGGGAGTTCAAGACTCAGACGATCCTAACTATGTAAACTGGCGTATCCGTGTTAACCGCTATGCAAAATCTTACACAGGGGTTAAACTCGAAGATACTATTCCAGAAGGACAAGTTCTTGCAAGTGAAATTACTGGTTACTACTTTACTGAGTGGAACAAAGCTGAAGCTCGTCCAAGACTAGAAGCTGCCCATATCAACGTTGTTGATGGAAATCACTTTACAATCACTCCAAACGGTGATGGTACAATGGACGGACAAGGTCTCTATATTCTATATAAAACTCGTCTAACTGCTCCAGTTGACAATGCAACTAAAAAAGCATTTAACGATGTAAAAGCGACAACCGATCAAGAAACATTTGATGTTCATGGATTTGCTGCTTTGACAACTACAGAAGGTATCGGTTCAGGTGCGAAGTCTGATGAGGTTGAATTCCAAGTTAAGAAAAAACTTGAAGGAAAAACTCTTGAGGCAGATGCATTTACTTTCCAATTGATTGCTCCAGATGGAACTATCAAAGAAGCTAAGAATGATGCTGAAGGAAATATTAAATTCCCAACAGTTAAATTCTCTAATGAAGGTACATTCAAATACCAAATTAAAGAAGTAAATGACAGCAAACCTGGCTATACATACGATGATTCAGTACTTGAAGCAGAAGTTACTGTAGCAAACGTGTATGGTCAAAAGATTGCAAGCGTTAAATATAAAGATTCTAAGAAAGAATTTACAAACTCATACGCTGCTAAAGAAGCAAAACTTCAACTTGAAGCTAAGAAAGTCTTGAACGGTAAAGCTATCGAGGCTGGCCAATTTGAATTTGAGTTGAAAGAAAACGGAACAGTTCTCCACACTGTTTCAAACGATGCAAACGGTAAGATTCAATTCCCAGAACTTACGTTCACAAAAGAGGAAACTCGTACATTCACTATTTCTGAAAAAGCTGGTGATGTAGCCGGAGTTGAATACGATCCAAATGCTTATGAAGTAACAGTAGTCGTTAAAGATAACGGCCAAGGTCAACTTGTTGCAACTGCAACAGGTGCTGAAAACCTTACTTTCACGAACGTTTATAAAGCTAAATCAGCTAAAGAAACTATCACAGCTACTAAAGTCTTGAACGGTAAAGCCCTTGAAGCTGATAAATACGAATTCGAACTTAAAAAAGGTGAAGAAGTCGTTGCGACAGCTAAAAACGCTGCAGACGGTACTGTGACTTTCAAAGAAATTGAGTACAATGAAGCAGGCGACCACACTTACACTATCTCAGAAAAAGCAGGTAGCGAAGCAGGTGTGACATACGACACTGCTAAACACGAAGTTAAGGTAGCAGTTACAGATAATGGTCAAGGCCAACTTGTTGCAACTGTTACAGGTAACAACCCAACCTTCACCAACACATATAAAGCAGCTAAAACAAGTACAACGATTACAGCTACTAAAGTCTTGGATGGTAAAAAACTTGAAGCTGACAAGTATGAGTTCGAACTTAAAGAAGGTGACAAAGTCGTTGCGACAGCTAAAAACGCTGCAGACGGTACTGTTACTTTCAAAGAAATCGAATACAATGAAGCAGGCGACCACACTTACACTATCTCAGAAAAAGCAGGTAGCGAAGCAGGTGTGACATACGATGAATCTACTCACAATGTAACAGTGAACGTTACAGATAACGGGGAAGGAAAACTTGTTGCAGATGTAAAAGACAACAACCCAACCTTCACCAACACATATAAAGCAGCTAAAACAAGTGCAACGATTACAGCTAAGAAAGTCTTGAACGGTAAAGCCCTTGAAGCTGATAAATACGAATTCGAACTTAAAGAAGGTGACAAAGTCGTTGCGACAGCTAAAAACGCAGCAGACGGTACTGTTACTTTCCCAGCAATCAGCTATGATGCTGCAGGCCCTCACACTTACACAATTACTGAAAAAGCAGGTAGCGAAGCAGGTGTGACATACGACACTGCTACACATGAAGTGACAGTAAACGTTACAGATAATGGTCAAGGCAAACTTGTTGCAACTGCAACTAACAACAACCCAACCTTCACAAACACTTATAAAGCAGCTACAACAACAGCTACTATCACGGCTACTAAAGTCTTGAATGGTAAAGCTCTAGAAGCTGGTAAATATGAGTTTGAACTTAAAGAAGGTGACAAAGTCGTTGCAACAGCTAAAAATGCTGCAGACGGCACTGTTACTTTCAAAGAAATTGAGTTCAATGAAGCAGGCGACCACACTTACACTATCACTGAAAAAGCAGGTAGCGAAGCAGGTGTGACATACGATACTGCCAAACACGAAGTTAAGGTGAACGTTAAAGATGACGGTGCAGGTCAACTTGTTGCAACTGTTACAGGTAACAACCCAACCTTCACTAACACTTATAAAGCATCTTCAACAACTGTAAATATTACCGCTAAGAAAGTCTTAGAAGGTAAAGCCCTTGAAGCAGGTAAATATGAGTTTGAACTTAAAGAAGGTGACAAAGTAATCGGAACAGCGACAAACGCTGCAGACGGTACAGTTGCTTTCGAAGGTATCGAATACAAAGAAGCAGGTAGCCACACTTACACTATCACTGAAAAAGCAGGTAGCGAAGCAGGTGTGACATACGACACTACTAAACACGAAGTGACTGTTAAAGTTGTTGACAACGGTGCAGGCAAACTTGTTGCGACTGTAACTGACAACAACCCAACCTTCACAAACACTTATGTTGCTTCTTCTACACAAGTAACCTTCACAGCTAAGAAAGTCTTGAAAGATAAAGAAAAAGATAAAGAACTTGCAGAAGGTCAGTTTAAGTTTGAACTTAAAGAAGGTGACAAATTAATCGAAACAGCGACAAACGCTGCAGACGGTACTGTTACTTTCAAAGCAATTAAGTACGCAGCAGCAGGTGAGCACACTTACACTATTACTGAAGTAAAAGGTAACGATGAGAATATCAAATATGATGAAAATTCTTACGAAGTGACAGTAAAAGTGACAGATAATGGTGCAGGTCAACTTGTAACAGAAGTTACAGGTAACAACCCAACAATCACTAACACGTATACTGAACCGAAAAAAGAAGAACCTAAGGAAGGTCCTAAGGAAGATCCTAAGGGTGAACAGCCTAAGGGAGATTTGCCAAATACTGGTGGATCAGACTTTACAGTATTCTCTACTATTCTTGGTCTAGTTCTTGCAGCTTTGGCAGGACTTGTATACCGTGCTAAAAAAGTTGACTAATCTTAACTTTGAATAACTAAAAAAGATGGAGACCGTTTGACGGTCCCATCTTTTTGTTTTGGATAGTTTATAATAATCTTCGCAACTTGTTCCCTTTTCCTTTAAAAAAATCAAAAATTTCGGTATAATAGTCAAAGATAGTCAAGGTTCAAAGAAGGAGTTTGATTTACTATGAGATTTAAAAATACATCAGATCATATCGAAGCCTATATCAAGGCGATTTTAGACCAATCTGGTATTGTGGAATTGCAACGGAGCCAGTTAGCAGATACCTTCCAGGTTGTACCGAGCCAGATCAACTATGTCATCAAGACCCGCTTTACGGAAAGCAGAGGTTACTTGGTTGAGAGCAAGCGTGGTGGCGGAGGCTACATTCGCATAGGGCGGATTGAATTTTCCAGTCATCATGAGATGCTCCGCGATTTGCTTTACTCGATTGGTGAGCGAGTTAGTCAGGAGATCTATGAGGATATTCTCCAGCTTTTGGTGGAGCAGGACTTGATGACCAAGCAGGAGATGACCTTGCTGGCATCTGTGGCAACAGATCGTGTCCTAGGGGAAGAATCCTCAGTTGTCCGTGCCAATATGCTCCGACAGCTATTACAAGAGGTAGATAGAAAAGAGAAGTAAGATGAACTATTCAAAAGCATTGAATGAATGTATCGAAAGTGCCTACATGGTTGCGAGCCATTTTGGAGCCCGTTATCTAGAGTCATGGCATTTGTTGATTACCATGTCCAATCACAGTTACAGTGTGGCAGGTGCAACTCTAAATGATTATCCTTATGAAATGGATCGTTTAGAAGAGGTTGCGTTGGAACTGACTGAAACCGACTATAGCCAAGATGAAACCTTTACGGAATTACCTTTTTCCCATCGTTTAGAGGTTCTCTTTGCAGAAGCAGAGTATGTAGCCTCAGTGGTCCACGCAAAGGTGCTAGGGACAGAACATGTCCTCTATGCGATCTTGCATGACGGCAATGCCTTGGCAACTCGCATCTTGGAGAGAGCAGGCTTTTCTTATGAAGACCAGAAAGATCAGGTCAGAATTGCTGCTCTTCGTCGCAATCTAGAAGAGCGTGCAGGATGGACAAGAGAAGATCTCAAGGCTTTGCGTCAACGTCATCGCACAGTATCTGACAAGCAAAATTCCATGGCCAATATGATGGGCATGCCTCAAGCTCAAAGTGGCGGTCTAGAGGACTACACGCATGACCTGACGGAGCAAGCGCGCTCTGGAAAGTTAGAGCCAGTTATTGGTCGTGACAAGGAAATCTCACGTATGATTCAGATTTTGAGTCGAAAGACCAAGAACAATCCTGTCTTAGTTGGAGATGCTGGTGTCGGGAAAACAGCTCTGGCACTTGGGCTTGCCCAGCGTATTGCTAGTGGGGATGTACCAGCTGAAATGGCAAAGATGCGTGTTCTAGAGCTTGATTTGATGAATGTCGTTGCGGGAACACGTTTCCGTGGAGATTTTGAAGAGCGTATGAACAATATTATCAAGGACATCGAGGAAGATGGCAAAGTGATCCTCTTTATCGATGAACTCCACACCATCATGGGTTCTGGTAGCGGTATTGATTCGACTCTAGATGCGGCTAATATCTTGAAACCAGCCTTAGCTCGTGGAACTTTGAGAACGGTTGGGGCGACCACTCAGGAAGAATACCAAAAACACATCGAAAAAGATGCAGCTCTTTCTCGTCGTTTTGCCAAAGTGACGATTGAAGAGCCAAGTCTAGCTGACAGCATGACTATTTTGCAAGGTTTGAAGGCTACCTATGAGAAACACCATCGTGTGCAAATCACAGATGAAGCTGTCGAAACAGCAGTTAAGATGGCGCATCGTTACTTGACCAGTCGTCACTTGCCAGACTCTGCTATCGACCTCTTAGATGAAGCAGCAGCAACAGTGCAAAACAAATCCAAGCATGTGAAAGCAGTCGAATCCGGCTTGAGTCCAGCTGACAAGGCCTTGATGGATGGCAAGTGGAAACAAGCTGCTCAGCTAATCGCAAAAGAGCAGGAAGTCCCTGTCTATAAAGACTTGGTAACAGAATCTGAAATTTTGACTACCTTGAGTCGCTTGTCAGGGATTCCAGTCCAAAAACTGACTCAAACGGATGCTAAGAAATACCTGAACTTGGAAGTGGAACTACACAAACGTGTCATCGGTCAAGATCAAGCTGTTTCAAGTATTAGCCGTGCGATTCGCCGCAACCAGTCAGGAATTCGCAGTCATAAGCGTCCGATTGGTTCCTTTATGTTCCTAGGGCCGACAGGAGTCGGTAAGACCGAATTGGCAAAGGCTCTGGCAGAAGTTCTCTTTGATGACGAATCAGCCCTTATCCGCTTTGATATGAGTGAGTATATGGAGAAATTTGCGGCTAGCCGTCTCAATGGAGCTCCTCCTGGTTATGTGGGCTACGAAGAAGGTGGGGAGTTGACTGAGAAGGTTCGCAACAAACCATACTCTGTTCTTCTATTTGACGAGGTAGAAAAGGCCCACCCAGACATCTTTAATGTCCTCTTGCAGGTCCTGGACGACGGTGTCTTGACAGATAGCAAGGGGCGCAAGGTTGATTTTTCAAATACCATTATTATCATGACGTCAAACCTTGGCGCGACGGCTCTTCGTGATGACAAGACTGTTGGCTTTGGCGCGAAAGACATTCGTTTTGACCAGGAAAATATGGAAAAACGAATCTTTGAAGAGTTGAAAAAAGCTTATCGACCAGAGTTTATCAACCGTATTGATGAAAAGGTGGTCTTCCATAGCTTAGATAGCAAACACATGCAAGAAATTGTCAAGATCATGGTGAAACCATTGATTGCTAGCCTGGCAGAGAAGGGTATTGACTTGAAACTGCAAGCTTCGGCACTGAAGTTGCTAGCTAGTCACGGTTACAATCCAGAAATGGGAGCCCGTCCACTTCGCAGAACCCTGCAAACAGAAGTGGAAGACAAGCTAGCAGAACTCCTTCTCAAGGGAGAACTGGTAGCAGGTAAGACCCTCAAGATAGGTGTTAAAGCTGGTCAATTAAAATTTGATATTGCTTAAAAATGGAGAGTCAGGAGCAATCCTGATTCTTTTTTTGCTACTTTTTTATAAAAAATGATAAAAAACTATTGACAAAACAAAAATATAGTATATAATAAAAACATAGAAAATAAAAATATCAAAAATTATAAAAAGGTAAAACGTTTATGAAAAAGAAAACAGCAGTGGTATTTGGGACCTTTGCCCCTCTCCATCAAGGGCATATCGATCTGATTCAGCGAGCGAAGCGTCAGTGTGACCAGGTCTGGGTAGTCGTTTCAGGCTACGAGGGAGACCGAGGGGAGCAGGTAGGTTTAAGTCTTCAAAAACGATTTCGCTATATCCGAGAGGCTTTTCGTGATGACGAATTGACCTCTGTCTGCAAGCTGGATGAGACCAACCTTCCCCGTTACCCTATGGGCTGGCAGGAGTGGTTGGACCAGATGTTAGCAGAGATTTCCTATGATGAAAACCAGCAAGAACTGACTTTTTTTGTAGGAGAAGAAGAATACCAGCAGGAGCTAGCTAAACGTGGATTTAGCACCGTCTTGCAAGAAAGAAAGTTTGGTATCTCAGCGACTATGATTCGAGAAAATCCAAGCAAATATTGGAAATACATCGCTCAACCCTTCCGTCGTCAGTTTACCAAGAAAGTGTTGATTATGGGAAGTGCTAGCAATGGGAAGACCACTCTGGCCAAGGATTTGGCAAGGTATTACGATGCGCCCGTTAGTCTGGAATACGCGCGTGAGTACCAGATCAAAAACAATGTCCGCGACGATGAATTGACTCCAAAGGATTACTACTATCTCCTGTTGGGACAGTATGACCAGACCTCCAAGTTAATCGACAGCAATGCCAATCGAGGCCTAGTGATAGCCGATACCAACTCCTTGGTAACCAAGGGCTACTATGACTATTACATGGAGACTGAGGACCAAGAGGACTTATCAGGAGAAACCTTTGACAATCTCTTTGTTTCGATCTTGGCCAAGGAAAAATGGGACTTGATTCTCTTTGTGCAGCCTGTTGGCTCCTATGTCAATGACGGGTTTAGAGATATGACCATGGCGGAAGACCACATTCGCTACTGTTTTTCCCAGCATTTGGACCAAATGAGGGAGCGATACTTAACCACCATTCCACTAGTTTATCTAGCGGAGGATTATCTAGGCAATTATGAAGCAGCAAAAGTGGCTATTGATGCCATTTACCAAGCAGATTAGGAGAAAATTATGAAAACAGTAACTAAAAAAATCACACAATTTATCGAAAACTTTAACAATGTCCATGCTGAAGCCCGCAAGATTGGTTTTGCAGGAATCATGCGCCTGTTATGGAAAGATCTCTTTGTCGGCCGTAGCCTTTTCCAATGGTTGTATCTTATCGCCTTATCAAGTGTTCCCTTGATCTTGGAGTTTACACAAAATACGGAAAGTCATGACTGGCTGAGCTTGTTTGCATCTTGGACTGGGATTGTCTGTGTCATCTTGGTAGCAGAAGGGCGTGCAAGCAATTATCTCTTTGGGGCCATTAACTCGGCTATCTACTTGATCTTGGCCATGAATGCGACTTTTTATGGAGAAGTTTTGACGACTGTTTACTTCTTTGTCATGCAGCCGATTGGTCTCTATGCTTGGCTGTCCAATCGTATCAACGACCAAGGAAAACCAGAAGAATCCCACTTTGAGGCTAAGAAATTATCTGTTCTTGACTGGCTCAAGTACTTGGCCTTGACTGCCATTATCTGGATTGGTATGGGCTTGGCTTACCAAAGTATCAATAGCGCTCGCCCTTTCCGTGATAGTGTTACCGATGCGACCAATGGTGTTGGTCAGCTCTTGATGACACGTCTTTACCGCGAGCAATGGATTTTCTGGATTGCAACCAATCTCTTTAGTATTTATCTCTGGTGGGGTGAAAATATCCACATCCAAGGGATGTACTGGGTTTACACACTCAACAGTCTAGTGGGTTGGTACCAATGGACCAAGGCAGTTCGAAAGGAGGCATAAGATGGCAGACATAAAGATTCCAGAAGGGATGACGGAAAAAGAATATTATGAAATCCATGCCAGTCAGGAGGAGTTTTTAGACTGGTACTACAAGCAGGAACTCCCTCAATATGAAAAACCAAGTGTGACAGTGGATATGGTAGCCTACTGCTTTGTCGAAGGAAAGATCAAGCTCTTACTAATCCGTCGCAAGGCCCACCCTTATCAAAACTGTTTGGCTCTGGTTGGAGGCTTTATGGATAAGGGAGAGGATGCTGCGCATGCCTGTCAACGCGAGGTGAGAGAAGAAGTCAATCTCGATCTACCTTTGGAAAAAATCGAGCAATTGATGACCGTATCGACCCCCGGTCGTGATCCACGGGGCTGGACCGTGACCATTGCCCACTTGGTGTATCTTCCTAGTCGCGCCCTAGGCCTCGTTCAGGCTGGAGACGATGCTAAGGATGTGGTTTTTGTAGATGTGGATTTTCGGACGGGCAAGTGCTTCTTAGAGGGAGTAGAGTTGGAGGAGAGAGCCTTCGCCTTTGATCATTATGCCATTATCCAAGAATCCATCAAACGAATCCAAGGCCGTCTCGACTGGAATCCGACCTTCCTTTATCTGCTGGAAGAGGAGTTCACTGTCTACGAAGGAACTGAACTGGTCAATCTCATCAACCCAGGTCGGCCCATCGTCAGCAATAACTTTCTCGTAAAATACGGCGAATATGTAGAAGAAGTCGGACTCAAACGAGTGCCCAAAAAGAAACCAAGAAAAACCTATCGATTGAAATAAAGAGGTCGGGACCAAAATCCCGACCTCTTTATCTACCATCATGAGATGGCTTTCTATTGCGACTGTATTAGGGATGGCTATCTTTCTTAGGATTACTCAATATGTGAGTAAAGAAGTCTTTGTATCGATACTTGAGATAGTTCTCATGCAAAAATAACAAAGCGATGTAGACAATCATAAAGATTGCAGTCAGATAGAAGACATCAAATGCAGTTCGCGCATAGTAAGTGGCTGATTGATAAGAGCCAATAGCTCCCAAAATCAACCAAGGAAGATACTTGTAATACTTATTTAGCATAAGAGCATACCTCCTGTATTCTATTTCAATGTTATTATATTCCTTTGTCTAACACAATGCAAGCGACTACATAGGAGAGGTGCAAAAAATAGGACTCTAATCTAGGAAATTTTCCTATTTTTTCGTTTCGATTACGAATAGAGATAGTAGAGAGAATAATTTTTAAAATAGTTTCTCTAAATAGTTGACAGATTCAAAGTCCAATGTTACAATTATATTACAAAAAGATTTCTTAACATTTCAATAATGTTACAAAGGAGTAGAAAAATGAAAAAGAAAACCTATATCAAATTGATGGCAGCGACTGTATTGGCTTCTACCTTGCTACTGGGAGCTTGTGGAAATAAAAACGAAACCACTCAAACCAGCAGCTCTGCAAAGACAAGCCAATCATCAAGTTCTAAAGCAGCTTCTTCTAACAAAGAAAGCAAGACTCAAAAATCTTCAAGCTCAGCTTCATCTGAAAAGGCTCAGGCATCTTCAGGTCAGTCTTCTACAACAGCAGATCAGTCACAAGCGAAACCAGCCCCTGAATCAAGACAAGAACAAGCAACTCCTAGTCAACCAGCCCCTTCTCAGGCTCCGTCAACCCAGCAAGGTTCTCAAGCCCAGTCTAACCAGTCAGGCTATGATCCAACAACTGACCGCAAACTTCAAGACAAGCAAGCAGAACACAACAAACGCTACAAGGGTGTTTTAACCATGGTCGATGGTGATTTCTCAGCAGCTGCAGGCAACTGGAAGGGAGCAAATGGCGAAACTATTACGGTTTCATCAGGGGGCCAGTTTACAGTAGAAACTGCAGATGGAAAGAAAGAAAACTATTCTATCAGAGGCTACTCTTATACTCTTGATGATGGCAAGTATAATGCCAAAATCGGTGGAGGAAAAATCATCCAAATTACAACAGGTGCGGATGGTAAAGTTTCGAGTGTTGCCTTGATTCAATAATGGTATCTAGGATTTCCTAGGATAAAAAAACCGTAAACTCAAGCGAGTTACGGTTTTTTGTATATTATGCTTTGTCTAATTGCAAGAGGGCTTCAATCTCTGCTAGGGTGCTAGCTTGTGAAATAGCTCCACGAAGTTTGGCAGCACCAGATGTTCCCCGGAGATAGTGCGGAGCGAGGCCGCGGAATTCACGAACGGCTACGTTTTCTCCTTTGAGGTTAATCAAGCGTTTCAAGTGCTCGTAGGCGATTTTCATCTTGTCTTCAAATGTCAAGTCAGGGAGAATTTCTCCTGTTTCAAAGTAGTGGTTGATTTGATTGAAGAGATAGGGATTTCCCATGGCTGCGCGACCAATCATGACAGCGTCAGCCCCGACTTCTTCGATACGCTGTTTGGCTTCTTGGACCGTACGGATGTCACCATTTGCGATAAATGGAATCTTGGTCAAAGCTTGAGCAACCTTGTGAAGGGTCTCGAGGTCAGCATGACCAGTATACATTTGCTCACGTGTACGACCGTGCATAGCGAGGGCAGAGACACCAGCAGCTTCAGCAGCGAGGGCATTCTCCACGGCTAGGGATGGATCAGACCAGCCAGTACGCATTTTGACAGTGAGGGGGATATCAAGGACAGATTGGACCTTGTTGATGATAGAGTAGATCTTGTCTGGGTCCTTGAGCCACATAGCACCAGCCTCGTTCTTCACGATTTTGTTAACTGGGCAGCCCATGTTGATATCGACGATATCGGTCTTAGTATTTTCTTGGATGAATTCTGCTGCGCGTGCTAGGCTATCTTCATCGCTACCAAAAAGTTGGATAGAAACAGGGTTCTCTCCTTCATCGATATGAAGCATATGCAGGGTTTTTTCATTGTTGTATTGGATTCCCTTGTCAGAGACCATTTCCATGACAACGAGTCCAGCTCCGAGCTCTTTTGCGATGGTACGAAAGGCTGAGTTGGTGACACCAGCCATGGGTGCTAAAACGGTACGATTGGGAATCTCAACATTGCCAATCATAAAAGGTGTATTAAGATTTGTCACGAATGAGTTCCTCCAGGTCGTTTTCATCAAAGTTATAAGTTGTTTGGCAGAATTGACAAGTGATTTCTGCCCCGTGGTCTTCCTCTTTCATTTCTTCAAGGTCTGAATTTGGAAGGCTGGCAAGAGCGTTCATAAAACGGTCTTTGCTGCAGTCACATTGGAAACGAATTTCTTCTTCAGATAGACGTTTGTAGAATTCGTCACCATAGATAGCCTTGAGAAGGGCTTCGATATGGTCATCGCTTTCCAGAAGGGTTGAGATGGCTGGCATTTCTTGGATGCGTTTCTCAAAGCGGGCAATCTCTTCTTCCTTGGCCCCTGGCAAGACTTGGAGAAGAAAACCACCGGCACCTTCGACCTTGTCGTCTTTGTCTAAAAGAACATTGAGGCCGACTGCTGAAGGAGTTTGTTGGCTTTCTGTCAGGTAATAGGCCAAGTCTTCACCGATTTCCCCAGAGATGAGAGGAGTCATGGAGTTGTAGGGATTTCCAGTACCGTAGTCTGTGATAACGAGAAATTGACCATTTCCGACAAAAGGTCCGACAAGGACTTCACCCGTTGCAGTCTTTTTGATGTCAACACCTGGATTTTGAACGTAGCCTTTAACATTGCCCTTGGTATCTGCGACCGTGATGATGGCACCGAGAGAGCTGGTTCCCAGAACTTTAACTGTTAGTTTGGTATTTCCTTTTTCATTGGCTGCGAGAATCTGGCTTGCGATAAGAGTTCGACCAAGTGCAACAGTTGAACTGGCTTGAGTTTGATGTTTTTCTTGAGCAGTGCGGACGGTTTCAGTGCTATCAAGGACAAAAGCACGAAAGGCTCCGCTTTCTGATATTGTTTTAATAATTTTATCCATAGCTACTATTTTAGCATAAAAATGCCCAAAGGGGGAGTCGTGTGTTTGCTGTTTCTGTGGAATAATGACGAGAAAATCAGCCTTAAAATAAAATGCGAAACAGATTATTTCAGCATTTAAAAGATTTATGCTATGCTTGTAGGAGAAAATGAAAGGGGTAACAAATGTATTTAGGTGATTTGATGGAAAAAGCCGAATCTGGTCAATTTTTAGTCCTTTCCTTTCTGTTACAAGATTCGCAGACAACAGTCAAGAAAGCCATGGAAGAAACAGGTTTTTCAAAGGCGACCTTAACCAAGTACATTTCTCTGATTAACGAAAATGCCTCGGAAAGAGGTTTAGAGCTGACCATCCACTTGGAAGATGAAAATCTGCGTCTGTCGATTGGTGCAGCCACAAAGGGGAGAGAGATTCGGAGCTTGTTTCTAGACAATGCCATTAAGTACCAAATTTTGGTTTACCTTCTCTATCACCAACAGTTCCTAGCCCATCAACTGGCTCAAGAATTGATGATTAGCGAGGCCACGCTTGGTCGTCACTTAGCTAGTCTAAATCAGATTTTGTCAGAGTTTGATTTATCGATCCAAAATGGCCGTTGGCGAGGTCCGGAGCATCAGATTCGCTATTTTTATTTCTGCCTTTTTCGCAAGATTTGGTCCAGTCAGGAGTGGGAAGGTCACATGCAGAAAGCTGAGAGAAAACAAGAGATTGCTACCCTAGAAGAAATCTGCGGTGCTAGCTTGTCTTCAGGTCAGAAATTGGACTTGGTTCTATGGACTCACATCAGTCAACAGCGCCTTCGGGTTAACGCCTGTCAATTTCAGGTTATAGAAGAAAAAATGCGAGGGTATTTTGACAATATTTTCTACCTTCGTTTGCTGAGAAAGGCTCCGTCCTTTTTTGCTGGGCAACATATCCCTCTAGGAACTGAGGATGGTGAGATGATGGTATTCTTTTCATTTCTCCTTTCCCATCGTATTTTGCCCCTTCATACTATGGAGTATATCCTTGGTTTTGGAGGGCAATTAGCCGATTTGCTGACGCAATTGATTCAAGAGATGAAGAAGGAGGAGCTGCTGGGGGACTACACAGAGGACCATGTCACCTATGAACTCAGTCAGCTTTGTGGTCAAGTTTATCTCTACAAGGGCTATATTTTACAAGATCAGTACAGATACCAGACAGAGAATCGCCATCCCTATTTGCTGATGGAACATGATTTTAGAGGAACTGCAGAGAGAATTTTTCATATTTTGCCTACCTTTCAACAGGGGACGGATTTGGATAAGAAAATTCTCTGGGAATGGCTCCAGTTGATAGAGTATATGGCAGAAAATGGTGGCCAACATATGAGGATTGGTTTAGATTTGACATCTGGTTTCCTTGTCTTTTCTAGGATGGCTGCCCTTTTGAAACGGTATTTGGAATACAATCGTTTCATTACTATTGAAGCCTATGACCCCAGTCGACATTATGATTTGTTAATTACCAACAACCCGATTCATAAGAAAGAACAGACTCCGGTTTATTATTTAAAAAATGATTTGGATATGGAGGATTTGGCGAAGATTCGTCAGATGCTCTTTGCTTAAAAGGCCTGAATTTTCAGGTCTTTTTTGTGAAATTCGCACAATCTCCTCACATTTTTTTAAAATTTTAAAAAAATTGATAAACAAGAAAGCGCTTTATTTTGTATACTAGTTACTGTAAAGAGGAACCCCCTCAAGATTTTATCAGGAGGACAGCACATGTCACAAGAAAAATACATCATGGCTATTGACCAAGGAACTACTAGTTCTCGTGCCATCATTTTTAACAAAAAAGGAGAAAAGGTCAGCTCTAGTCAAAAAGAGTTCACTCAGATTTTCCCTCAAGCAGGTTGGGTTGAGCACAATGCCAATGAAATTTGGAACTCTGTTCAGTCAGTTATCGCGGGTGCTTTCATCGAAAGTGGTGTGAAACCAAGTCAAATCGAGGCCATCGGGATTACCAACCAGCGTGAAACAACTGTCGTCTGGGATAAGAAAACAGGGCTCCCTATCTATAATGCGATCGTTTGGCAATCACGTCAAACTGCTCCTCTGGCTGAACAACTAAAAAGTCAAGGTTATGTGGAAAAATTCCATGAAAAGACTGGTTTGATTATCGATGCTTACTTCTCAGCTACCAAGGTTCGTTGGATATTGGACCATGTAGAAGGCGCTCAAGAGCGAGCAGAAAAAGGAGAATTACTCTTTGGTACTATCGATACTTGGTTAGTTTGGAAATTGACTGACGGTGCAGCTCACGTGACCGACTACTCAAATGCAGCCCGTACCATGCTCTATAACATCAAGGATCTTAAATGGGATGATGAGATTTTAGAAGTCCTCAACATTCCGAAGGCTATGCTTCCAGAAGTTCGTTCTAACTCTGAAATCTACGGCAAGACTGCTCCATTCCATTTCTACGGTGGGGAAGTGCCAATTTCAGGTATGGCTGGGGACCAACAGGCAGCCCTCTTTGGACAGTTGGCCTTTGAACCAGGTATGGTTAAAAATACCTACGGAACTGGTTCTTTCATCATCATGAACACTGGTGAAGAGATGCAGTTGTCTGAAAACAACCTTTTGACAACGATTGGTTATGGAATCAACGGTAAGGTTTACTATGCCTTGGAAGGTTCTATCTTTATCGCAGGAAGTGCCATTCAGTGGCTTCGTGATGGACTTCGCATGGTTGAAAATTCACCAGAGTCTGAAAAATATGCTCTTAATTCTCACAACAATGACGAAGTTTATGTCGTACCTGCCTTTACAGGTCTAGGGGCTCCATACTGGAACCAAAACGCTCGAGGCTCTGTCTTTGGCTTAACTCGTGGAACAAGCAAAGAAGACTTTATCAAGGCAACCTTGCAATCTATCGCTTATCAAGTACGTGACATCATTGACACCATGCAAGTGGATGCGCAGACAGCGATCCAAGTCTTGAAGGTAGATGGTGGTGCAGCCATGAACAACTTCCTCATGCAGTTCCAAGCTGACATCTTGGGAATTGATATCGCACGCGCTAAAAACTTGGAAACAACTGCCCTCGGTGCAGCCTTCCTAGCTGGTTTGGCAGTGGGTTATTGGAAGGACTTGGATGAGTTGAAACTCTTGAACGAGACAGGAGAACTCTTTGAGCCATCGATGAACGAATCGCGCAAGGAACAACTCTACAAGGGCTGGAAGAAAGCTGTGAAAGCAACGCAAGTCTTTGCGGAAATCGACGACTAATACTGTTTCTTGATGCAATGATCAGCTTAAGAATGAAACGACTCAGTTAGAAAGTGTGTAAATATGGAATTTTCAAAGAAAACACGTGAATTGTCAATTAAAAAAATGCAGGAACGTACCTTGGATCTCTTGATTATTGGTGGGGGGATTACAGGAGCTGGTGTAGCCTTGCAGGCGGCAGCCAGTGGTCTTGACACTGGTTTGATTGAAATGCAGGACTTCGCAGAAGGAACATCTAGCCGTTCAACAAAATTGGTCCACGGAGGTCTGCGTTACCTCAAACAATTTGACGTGGAAGTGGTATCAGATACAGTTTCTGAGCGCGCGGTGGTTCAACAAATCGCTCCACACATTCCAAAACCAGATCCAATGCTCTTGCCTGTTTTTGATGAGGATGGAGCGACCTTTAGTCTCTTCCGTCTCAAAGTAGCCATGGACTTGTACGACCTTTTGGCAGGTGTTAACAATACGCCAGCTGCTAACAAGGTCTTGAGCAAGGAAGAAGTCTTGGAACGCCAGCCAAACTTGAAGAAAGAAGGCTTGGTAGGAGGTGGGGTTTATCTTGACTTCCGTAATAACGATGCGCGTCTCGTGATTGAAAACATCAAACGTGCCAACCAAGACGGTGCCCTCATTGCCAACCATGTTAAGGCAGAAGGCTTCCTCTTTGACGAAAGCGGCAAGATTACAGGTGTTGTAGCTCGTGATTTGTTGACAGACCAAGTCTTTGAAATCAAGGCTCGCCTAGTTATTAACACAACTGGACCTTGGAGCGACAAGGTACGCAATTTGTCTAATAAGGGAACGCAATTCTCACAAATGCGTCCAACTAAGGGAGTTCACTTGGTAGTGGACTCAAGCAAGATCAAGGTTTCACAGCCAGTTTACTTTGACACAGGTTTGGGAGATGGTCGTATGGTCTTCGTTCTCCCACGTGAAAACAAGACCTACTTTGGTACAACCGATACAGACTACACAGGCGATTTGGAACATCCAAAAGTGACGCAGGAAGATGTAGATTATCTACTAGGTATTGTCAACAACCGCTTCCCAGAAGCAAACATTACCGTTGCTGATATTGAAAGCAGCTGGGCTGGTCTTCGTCCATTGATCGCAGGCAATAGCGCTTCTGACTACAATGGTGGAAATAACGGAACCATTAGCGATGAAAGCTTCAATAGCTTGATTGCGACTGTCGAGGCATATCTATCGAAAGAAAAAACGCGTGAAGATGTTGAATCTGCTGTCAGCAAGCTTGAAAGCAGCACATCTGAGAAACATTTGGATCCATCTGCAGTTTCTCGTGGTTCGAGCTTGGATCGTGATGATAATGGTCTTTTAACCCTTGCTGGTGGTAAAATCACAGACTACCGTAAGATGGCTGAAGGAGCTATGGAGCGCGTGGTTGACATCCTCAAAGCCGAATTTGACCGTAGCTTTAAACTGATCAACTCTAAGACTTATCCTGTTTCAGGTGGAGAATTGAACCCAGCAAATGTGGGCTCAGAAATCGAAGCCTTTGCTCAACTTGGAGTGTCACGTGGTTTGGATAGCAAGGAAGCCCAGTATCTCGCAAATCTTTACGGTTCAAATGCACCGAAAGTCTTTGCCCTTGCTCACAGCTTGGAACAAGCGCCAGGACTCAGCTTGGCAGATACCTTGTCCCTTCACTATGCAATGCGCAATGAGTTGGCTCTGAGCCCAGTTGACTTCCTCCTTCGTCGTACCAACCACATGCTCTTTATGCGTGATAGTTTGGATAGCATCGTTGAGCCAGTTCTGGATGAAATGGGACGATTCTATGATTGGACCGAAGAAGAAAAAGCAGCCTACCGTGCGGATGTTGAAGCAGCTCTTGCTCAAAACGATTTGACAGAACTAAAAAATTAAAAAAGGAAAAGAGGTGGAGGGCAGCATTCCTTGTCGCCCACCCCTTCTTTTAAATGGAGACAAAGATATGATGAAAGAATTATTTGGAGAATTTTTGGGGACCTTAATCCTCATCCTCCTAGGAAATGGAGTTGTAGCAGGTGTGGTTCTTCCCAAAACCAAGAGCAACAATTCAGGATGGATTGTGATTACTATGGGATGGGGAATTGCTGTAGCCGTTGCAGCCTTTGTATCTGGCACGCTTAGTCCAGCCCACCTAAATCCAGCTGTGACGTTTGCTATGGCCTTAAAAGGAACGCTCTCTTGGGCTTCTGTTTTCCCTTATATCCTAGCCCAATTCGCAGGAGCGATGGTGGCTCAGATTTTGGTTTGGTTGCAATTCAAACCGCATTATGAGGCAGAAGAAAATGCAGACAATATCCTAGCAACCTTCAGTACTGGACCAGCAATCAAGAACACAGTATCGAACTTGATCAGCGAAATCCTTGGAACTTTTGTTTTGCTCTTGACAATCTTTGCCTTGGGACTCTATGACCTTCAAGCTGGTTTAGGGACCTTTGCAGTGGGGACCTTGATTGTCGGTATCGGTCTTTCACTAGGTGGGACAACGGGTTATGCCTTGAACCCAGCTCGTGACCTTGGACCTCGTATCATGCACAGCATCTTGCCAATTCCAAACAAGGGAGACGGGGACTGGTCTTATGCTTGGATTCCTGTTGTAGGACCTATTGTTGGTGCGGCCCTAGCAGTTCTCGTATTTTCACTTTTCTAAGATAAAAGAGTGATTGGCAACAGAGTTTGAGATGAAAATCTCAGGCTCTTTTTTGATGGGCAAAACATTAATATTTTAACTTATCTTAAAATAAGCTAAAACCAATTTTTAAGTTATGGTAAACAGTTGAAAAAAAGGTTGATAAAGTGGTAAAATGTTAGGAAGATAAGATGCTAACAATACATACTGATAGCTAATAGAAATAATATATTAATGGATAGCTTATGAAAAAACAACGAAATTTACATGTATTCTTAGGCCGGACGGCTCTATATTTTGTAATCTTACTTGGTTTGCTTTATTTTTTTAGTTACCTTGGTCAGAGCCAAGGCACCTTTATTTATAATGAGTTCTAGTTTAAAGGAGAAGAGGAACAGTGTCTAATAAACCGATAAAAGATATGATTGAAACGATTGAGCACTTTGCTCAAACGCAACCAACATATCCTGTCTACAATGTTTTAGGTCAAGAGCATACTTATGGTGATCTGAAGGCTGATTCAGATAGTTTAGCTGCAGCTATCGACCAACTAGGCTTGCCTGAGAAATCTCCAGTCGTCGTTTTTGGTGGTCAGGAATATGAGATGTTGGCTACCTTTGTAGCGCTAACTAAGTCAGGTCATGCCTATATCCCAATTGATAGCCATTCGGCCTTGGAAAGAGTTTCTGCTATCGTAGAAGTTGCAAAGCCAAGCTTGATTATTACTATCTCAGATTTTCCATTAGAGCAAACTAGCACACCGATGCTGAATTTAAAGCAAGTCCATGAAGCTTTTGCTCAAGCTTCCAGCTACGAGATGACCCATCCAGTCAAGGGAGATGACAACTACTACATCATCTTTACTTCTGGTACGACTGGTAAGCCTAAGGGAGTGCAGATCTCCCATGATAATCTCCTCAGCTTTACCAACTGGATGATTACAGATAAGGAATTTGCGACGCCAAGTCGTCCGCAAATGCTGGCTCAGCCCCCTTATTCTTTTGACCTATCTGTCATGTATTGGGCGCCAACCTTGGCACTGGGTGGCACGCTTTTCGCTCTTCCTTCAGCCATTACTCAGGACTTTAAGCAACTCTTTGCGATCATCTTTGCATTGCCAATCGCTATCTGGACCTCAACGCCTTCTTTTGCAGATATGGCCATGTTGTCAGAAGACTTTAACAGCGAGAAAATGCCTGGCATCACGCATTTCTACTTTGATGGTGAAGAATTGACGGTCAAAACTGCTCAAAAACTGCGCGAGCGATTCCCAGATGCTCGTATTATCAATGCCTATGGTCCAACAGAAGCGACAGTAGCTTTGTCAGCAGTTGCCGTCACTGATGAGATGTTGACGACTCTCAAACGCCTGCCAATCGGCTATACCAAGGCCGATTCTCCGACCTTTATCATTGATGAGGAAGGTAAGAAAGTTCCAAATGGTGAGCAAGGAGAAATCATTGTTTCAGGGCCAGCTGTTTCAAAAGGCTATATGAATAATCCTGAAAAAACGGCAGAAGCTTTCTTTGAGTTCGAAGGTCTTCCAGCCTACCACACAGGGGATGTAGGAACCATGACAGATGAGGGATTGCTTCTCTATGGTGGACGCATGGATTTCCAGATTAAGTTTAATGGTTATCGCATTGAGCTGGAAGATGTCTCTCAAAACCTCAACAAGTCTCGCTTTATCGAGTCGGCTGTTGCTGTCCCACGTTATAACAAGGACCACAAGGTACAAAATCTACTGGCCTATGTCATCCTAAAAGACGGTGTCCGTCAGCAGTTTGAGCGTGATATCGATATTACCAAGGCTATCAAGGAAGACCTAGCAGATATCATGATGTCCTATATGATGCCGTCTAAGTTTCTTTATCGAGATAGTTTACCACTAACGCCTAATGGTAAAATTGACATCAAGGGCTTGATCAATGAGGTAAACAGCCAATGATGGAGCTTTATAAACAGCTACCTCATTTGGAACCTTATGGTGATCTTCAGTACTTTTTATACGTAATTGCTGCGACTTTACCTATCTTTATTGGTCTTTTTTTCAAGAAACGTTTTGCCTTGTACGAGGTGCTCGTTAGTCTCTTCTTTATCCTCACCATGTTGGTCGGTGGAAAGACGAATCAAATAAGCGCTTTGATCCTTTATGTTATCTGGCAAGTACTTCTTGTATCTTTCTACAAAAGGTACAGGAAACAACGGGATAGTAAATGGATATTTTACCTGGTTAGCTTTCTATCCCTATTGCCAATCGTCTTTGTGAAAGTATCTCCTGCTATTCATGGACCTCAATCTTTGTTTGGATTTTTAGGGATTTCTTACTTGACCTTTCGTGCAGTTGGGGTTATCGTTGAGTTGAGAGACGGTGTCATCAAGGAATTAACGATTTGGCAATTCTTACGTTTTCTTCTCTTTATGCCGACTTTCTCAAGTGGTCCTATTGATCGTTTCAAACGCTTCAATGAAAATTACGAGACCATTCCTGAACGGGATGAGTTGATGGACATGCTAGAAGAGGCTGTCAAATATATCATGCTTGGCTTCCTCTACAAGTTTATCTTGGCTCACATTTTAGGAGAGACATTATTGCCTCCGCTGAAAAATTTGGCCTTGCAGACAGGTGGTTTCTTTAACCTCTACGCTTTAGCGGTCATGTACACCTTTGGTCTGGAGCTCTTTTTTGACTTTGCGGGCTACTCTATGTTTGCCTTAGCCATTTCAAACTTGATGGGTATTCATAGTCCTATCAACTTTAACAAGCCCTTTTTGTCAAGGGATTTAAAAGAGTTTTGGAATCGCTGGCACATGAGTCTGTCTTTCTGGTTCCGTGACTTTGTCTTTATGCGGATGGTCATGGTGTTGACCAGAAAGAAGGTTTTTAAAAATCGCAATGTCACTTCAAGTGTAGCCTATATTCTCAATATGCTGATTATGGGATTTTGGCATGGTGTGACCTGGTACTACATCGCCTATGGACTTTTTCATGGGATTGGGCTGGTCATCAATGATGCTTGGGTTCGTAAGAAAAAAGCGCTCAATAAAGAACGGAAAAAAGCTGGAAAGGGTTCCTTACCTGAGAATCGCTGGATTCAGTTGCTTGGCATGGTTGTCACCTTCCATGTCGTGATGGTTTCATTCTTAATCTTTTCTGGATTTTTGAATGATTTATGGTTTAAAAAATAAAAGGATATAAAAAATGGATATCAAATCAGAAGTTATTGAAATTATTGATGAGTTGTTTATGGAAGATGTTTCTGACATGATGGATGAAGATCTTTTTGATGCCGGTGTCTTGGATAGCATGGGAACGGTTGAATTGATTGTGGAGATTGAAAACCGTTTTGACATTCGTGTTCCAGTGACGGAGTTCGGTCGTGATGACTGGAATACGGCTAATAAAATCGTAGAAGGTATTACGGAGTTGAAGAATGCTTAAACGCTTGTGGCTGATCTTCGGGCCTATCTTCATTGCTGGATTTTTGGTTCTTCTACTCATCTTTTTTTATCCAGGTACAACAAGCCATAATCTGACGGAGGAGAAATACTCGGCGGCTTCTGTTAGTGCAGAGAGTTTTAAAGAGCGAAGCCAAAAAGTAAGGGCTCTTACGGATCCAAATATGCGTTTTATTCCTTTTCTAGGGTCCAGTGAATGGATTCGATTTGATAGTGTCCATCCAGCTGTTTTAGCAGAAAAATACCATCGTCCCTATCGTCCTTACTTTCTAGGTCAAGCAGGAGCAGCCTCTCTCAATCAATATTTTGGTCTACAGCAAATTTTGCCAGAAATAGAGAATAAGCAGGCTGTATTTGTGATTTCGCCTCAGTGGTTTACGGAGACAGATTATGAACCCGCAGCGTTTCAGAGATTTTTTAACAGTGACCAATTAACAGCTTTTTTGGGAAATCAATCTGGTGACATTGCTGCAAAGCATGCGGCTATTCGATTGTTAAAGCAGAATCCTAATGTTGCATTGAAAGGCATTGTTCAAAAACTGTCAAAGGGTGAAGAATTATCAGATGTTGATCAGGTTGCTATTGATATTTTTGCGCGATTCAACGAAAAACAATCCGCTCTCTTTGGACAATTCTCCATTCGAGGACAACTCAAGTACAAGGAACACGTGGAGAACTATTTAAAAGATCTTCCGGATCAATTTTCTTATGATGAGTTAGAAAAAATTGTTCGTAAGGACGCAGAAGCAAATACGACCAATAACGATATGGGGATGGAAAATCATTTCTATACGAGAGAGATTCAAAAGGATTTAAAAAAATGGGAAGGGTATCAAAAAAATTACAACTTCCTCAAGTCCTCTGAATACAATGATTTGCAGCTGGTCCTCAATCAATTTGCTAAGTCGAATGTCAATGTGCTCTTTGTCATTCAGCCGGTTAACAAGAAGTGGATGGAGTACACAGGGCTCAGCGAAGAGATGTATCAACATGCAGTGGAGAAAATTCGTTACCAATTAGAAAGTCAGGGTTTTACCAATATTGCTGATTTTTCAAAAAATGGAGGGGACCCTTATTTTGTTAAGGACACCATTCATCTAGGATGGTTAGGTTGGCTGGCTTTTGATAAGGTTGTCAATCCTTTCTTGACGGATCCGAAACCAGCTCCAGACTACAAGATGAATGACCGCTTCTTTAGCAAGGACTGGGCGACCTATGATGGGAACATCAAAGATTTCAAATAAAATGGTCTAAAGGTTTGGGATTTAAACCCAAGCTTTTTTGTTTAAATGGCGAATATTTAAGATGAAAATAGGTCAAAAGTTTCAAAATTTTTAGAAATAGCGTATAATATAAAAGAGAAAAAGAAAAGAAAGGGATTTTAAAATGAACAAACGTTCTTTGTTACCTGTCTTATCGACAGCCCTGTTAGCTCCAGCCTTCTTAGCTGGACAAGTCTATGCTGAAGAAGCAACAACTCCTGCAGAAAGTTCAGCTGTTGTAGCGACTCCAGCTACGTCGGCGACTCCAGCTCCTGTTGAGAGCCCTGCGGTACCGGAAACTTCGGCAACTTCAGAAGCGGTTGTACCTGCAGAAACTCCGTCAGCTCCTGCTGAATCTACCAAAAGCGAAGAAAAGGACACCGTTATCTTACACACCAATGATGTCCATGGTCGTATTGTAGAGGAAAAGGGAGTAATTGGAGATGCCAAGTTAGCGACTGTCATTGAACAGGAGCGTGCGAAGTCAAATCAAAATACTCTGGTAGTTGATGCGGGAGACGCTTTTCAAGGTTTACCGATTTCCAACTCTACTAAGGGTGAAGCGCGTGCTGAAATTCTTAATCAGATGCAGTATGATGCCATGGCAGTAGGAAACCATGAGTTTGACTTTGGTCTTGATGAAGTTAAAAAATACAAGGAAATCTTGAAATTCCCATTACTTAGCTCAAATACCTATGTCAATGGAGCTCGTCTTTTTGAAGCTTCTACAATCGTTGATAAAGATAAGACTGTGGAAGGTGATGAATTTGTTGTAATCGGCGTGACAACACCTGAAACAGCAACCAAAACTCACCCTAAAAATGTCAAAGGGGTAACTTTTACAGATCCAATCTCTGAAGTCAATAAGGTCATCGAAGAAGTTCAAGCCAAGGCTCGTGCAGAAGGTAAGGACTACAAACACTATGTTGTGCTCGCTCACTTGGGTGTAGATACCACAACCCCAGTCGAATGGCGTGGTTCAACTTTGGCAGAAGCCTTGTCTAAAAATCCTCGTTTGAAAGGGAAACGCGTAACAGTAATCGACGGTCACTCTCATACAGTAGAATCAACGACCTATGGAGACAATGTTACCTATAACCAAACAGGGAGTTACCTTCATAATGTAGGGAAAATCACCTACAAATCACGTCAGCTTTTGGGCAATCCAACTCAGATTCCGGCTGCTGATGCTAAAAAATTACCAGCCAATCCAACAGTTGAAAAACTAGTCAAAGACATTAAACAAAAATACGATGCTGAAAATGCTGTTGAAGTCGTTTCAAACAGCCCTGTAGAACTCAACGGAGATCGTGAAAATGTTCGGGTTCGTGAAACTAACCTCGGAAACGTCGTAGCGGACTCGCTCTATCAGTATGGTCAAACAGGATTTAGCCATCCGACAGACATCGCTGTGACAAATGGTGGTGGCTTGCGTGAAACCATTGCAAAAGGCAAACCAATTACTAAAGGAAATGTCATTGCCGTTCTTCCGTTTGGAAATACCATCTCACAAATCCAAGTGACTGGGCAACAAGTCTTGGATATGTTTGAAAAGTCACTCGGATCTATCTTGCAGGTCGATAAAGATGGCAAGAAGGTCTTGGATGAGAACGGCCAACCATTGTTAGAACCAAGTGGTGGTTTCTTGCAAGTTTCAGGTGTGAAGGTCTACTATGATACCAACCTACCATCAGGTAAACGTGTCTTGGCCATCCAGGTCAAAAACCGCACGACTGGTCGTTATGATCTTCTAGACCTTGCAAAAACTTACTATCTTGCAACCAATGATTTCCTAGCTGCAGGTGGTGATGGTTACACTATGTTAGGTGGTGCGCGAGAAGAAGGTCCTTCTATGGATGCAGCCTTTGAAGAGTATCTTAAAACCGCTGATTTGACCCAGTATGAAAAGATCAATCCGAACTCACGGACGATTTCTGTGGATTCTACAACTTTTAGTCTACCAGTAGAAACGCCTCAAACGAATGCGGCTGCTAACGATGCGACTACAAATGTACCACTTACTTATGAGGTGGCAGGTCAATTTAGCAAGAAGGCGGTTGTCTCAGAAAAAGCTCTCCCAAATACAGGAAGTGAACAATCCATCTTCTTGCTCTTGATGGGAATGGTAGCTGGTCTGGCAGGTATCTTATCGAGCCGAAAACCAAAGCAAAAATAGGTTAAATTTCATATCTAGAAGAGTCTAGGGAAACGTTTTTACGCCTTTTTCCCTTGACTCTTTTTTGGTTTATGATATAATTAACCAGTAAAGAATCGGTGGCTATCTATGTTTTTTTACGAAAAAGATAGCTAGGGAAGGAGTAACACATGAGACAGCTTGCGCAGGAAATCGATAACTTTTTAAACGAGGTGATCTTGAGATCTGAGAACCAGCATGAAATTCTAATCGGGCATTGCACGAGTGACGTTGCCTTGACCAATACTCAGGAACACATCCTCATGCTCTTGTCAGAAGAATCCCTAACCAACTCGGAGTTGGCCCGTCGCCTTAATGTCAGTCAGGCGGCAGTGACCAAGGCTATCAAATCTTTGGTCAAAGAGGGTATGTTAGAGACATCCAGAGATCCCAAAGATGCGCGTGTGATCTTTTATCAACTGACAGAGCTGGCTCGACCAGTGGCAGAGGAACACCACCATCATCATGAACACACGCTCTTAGCCTATGAACAAGTGGCAAGTCAGTTTACTCCAAATGAACAAGAAGTTATCCAGCGGTTTTTAACTGCTTTAGTAGGAGAAATCAAATAATGCGGTATATTACAGTAGAGGACTTGTCTTTCTATTATGATAAGGAACCTGTCCTCGAACATATCAACTACAGTGTTGATAGTGGGGAGTTTGTCACCCTGACTGGTGAAAATGGAGCTGCCAAGACGACGCTGATTAAGGCAAGTCTAGGCATCTTGCAACCAAGATTTGGTAAGGTAACCATCTCAAAGACAAACACTCATGGGAAAAAGCTTAGGATCGCTTATCTTCCCCAGCAGATTGCCAGTTTTAATGCTGGTTTTCCAAGTACGGTTTATGAATTTGTCAAGTCGGGTCGTTATCCGCGAAAGGGCTGGTTCCGTCGTTTGAATGCCCATGATGAGGAGCATATCAAGGCTAGTCTAGACTCGGTTGGTATGTGGGAACACCGTGACAAACGAATTGGGTCCCTCTCGGGAGGGCAAAAGCAACGAGCAGTGATTGCTCGGATGTTTGCTTCTGACCCAGATATCTTCGTCTTGGATGAGCCGACGACAGGGATGGATGCAGGAAGCAAAAATGAATTTTACGAACTCATGCACCATAGTGCTCATCATCATGGCAAGGCTGTTTTGATGATTACCCATGACCCTGAGGAAGTCAAGGACTATGCGGATCGCAATATCCATCTGGTTCGTAACCAAGATTCGCCATGGCGTTGTTTTAACGTTCACGAAAGCGACCAGGAGGTGGACCATGCTTAGTTTGTTATCTTATGACTTCATGCAGCGTGCCTTCTTGGCGGTCATTGCCATGAGTCTCTTTTCTCCAGTTCTTGGGACCTTCCTTATCTTACGTCGTCAGAGTCTCATGAGTGATACCCTCAGTCACGTTTCTCTGTCAGGGGTAGCCTTTGGTCTGGTTTTGGGAATTTCTCCAACTATTTCAACCATTGCTATTGTCTTGATCGCAGCGGTCTTTCTAGAGTATCTCCGGACAGTCTATAAGAACTTTATGGAAATCGGGACAGCCATCCTCATGTCAACAGGACTTGCAGTGTCTCTGATTGTCATGAGTAAGGGGAAAAGTTCGAGTTCCATGAGTTTGGACCAATATCTCTTTGGTTCGATTGTAACCATTAGCCAGGAGCAGGTGCTATTCCTCTTTGCCATTGCGGCGGTCGTTTTACTCTTGACTTTCTTATTCTTGCGACCAATGTATATCCTGACCTTTGATGAGGACACGGCTTTTGTAGATGGCTTGCCAGTTCGTACCATGTCTATCCTCTTTAACATGGTGACAGGGGTGGCCATTGCCCTTATGATTCCAGCTGCAGGAGCCCTTTTGGTGTCGACCATTATGGTCTTGCCGGCTAGCATTGCCCTTCGTCTGGGGAAAAACTTTAAATCCGTTATGTTACTAGCCAGCGCTATTGGCTTTTTGGGAATGGTGGCAGGTCTCTATATTTCCTACTATGCAGAAACCCCTGCCAGTGCTAGTATCACCATTATCTTTGTAGCTGTCTTTTTGTTAGTCAGTCTACTGAAACGTTTTATCAAATAGGAGAATGAAATGAAAAAACTGAGCTTACTACTAGCTAGTCTATGTGCCCTGTTTTTAGTGGCTTGTTCCAATCAAAAACAGGCAGATGGGAAGCTAAATATCGTGACAACCTTTTACCCTGTCTACGAATTTACCAAACAAGTCGCAGGAGATACTGCTAATGTAGAACTCCTCATCGGTGCTGGTACAGAACCCCATGAGTATGAACCGTCTGCCAAGGCAGTTGCCAAAATCCAAGATGCAGATACCTTTGTCTATGAAAATGAAAACATGGAAACTTGGGTTCCAAAATTGCTAGAATCCTTGGATAAGAAAAAGGTGAAAACTATCAAGGCGACAGGTGATATGCTGCTCCTACCAGGAGGTGAGGAAGAAGAGGAAGGGCATGATCATGGCGGCGAGGGTCACCATCACGACTACGATCCTCATGTTTGGCTTTCACCAGCACGCGCCATCAAACTGGTAGAGCATATCCGTGACAGCTTGTCAGCAGATTATCCTGATAAAAAAGAGACTTTTGAAAAGAACGCTGCTGCCTATATCGAAAAATTGCAAGTCTTGGACAAGGCCTACACAGATGGCTTGTCTCAAGCTAAACAAAAGAGCTTTGTGACCCAGCACGCTGCCTTTAACTACCTTGCCTTGGACTATGGTCTCAAGCAAGTATCCATCTCAGGTCTATCACCAGATGCAGAGCCATCAGCAGCACGTTTGGCAGAATTAACAGAGTATATTAAGAAAAACAAGATTTCTTATATCTACTTTGAAGAAAATGCCTCACAAGCCCTCGCCAATACACTTTCAAAAGAAACAGGTGTCAAACTAGACGTGCTCAATCCGCTAGAAAGTCTAACAGAAGAAGCAACCAAGGATGGTGAGGACTATATCTCTGTGATGGAGAAAAACCTCAAGGCTTTGAAACAAACAACGGACCAAGAAGGACCAGAAATCGAGCCAGAGAAGGAAGAAAACACTAAGACAGTTCACAACGGTTACTTTGAGGATGCAGATGTCAAAGATCGTACCTTGAGTGACTATGTTGGCAACTGGCAGTCAGTTTATCCTTTCCTTGAAGATGGGACCTTTGATCAAGTCTTTGACTACAAGGCTAAGTTGACTGGTAAGATGACCAAGGATGAGTACAAGGCTTACTATAGAAAAGGCTATCAGACAGATGTGACTAAGATCAACATCACGGACAACACTATGGAATTTGTTCAAGGTGGCCAAAGCAAGAAATTCACCTACAAGTATGTCGGCAAGAAAATCTTGACATATAAGAAAGGCAACCGTGGTGTGCGCTTCCTCTTTGAAGCGACAGATGCGGACGCTGGACAATTCAAGTATGTTCAGTTTAGTGACCACAATATCGCCCCAGTTAAGGCAGGACATTTCCATATCTTCTTTGGAGGTACTAGCCAAGAAGCCCTCTTTGAAGAGATGGATAACTGGCCAACCTACTACCCAGATAACCTATCTGGCCAAGAAATCGCTCAAGAAATGTTGGCGCATTGATGCAAGAGAGAATCCCGCAAATCTGCGGGATTTTTTGCTAGAAACGATTAGGTTGTTAGGTATTATAGTACCACAGTTGTGCTGTTCACAATGTGATAAGGCAGTCATTTTCTACTGGCTGCTTCTCACTAGCTGGCGAATGCAAAAGCTACGATTGTACAAATTATAGAATCTTTTCAGGGGATTTAGGAAGGGATCTTAGTCATATTGACGTTGCTATCGCTTTTTGTTATAGTCAAAGAGAGAGCGGTCTGGAACACTAGTTTATTCACAGTCTGTGGATAAGTCTTGGAGGAAATGACATACAACTCAGGGTGTTGAAGTATCCTGAAAATAGTTCCGTATATTAGTGACTTTCTAGAAAGCTAGTAGAAACCCTAGTACAGAACTATTTGACAAAGGTATGTTTAAGGTGACAGGTGAGCTAGAGACTGAAAAAACTAGTTTTTAGGAATGTTTTCTTATCCACAAGTTGTGGATAACTTTGTGAACAAGAGAAAGAGATACGAGATGATGACGAACATAAAACCACATGGACCATTACCAAGCCAGGCCCAGCTGGATTATTTAGAGGATGAACTAGCTGCCTTTATCCATTTTGGTCCCAATACCTTTTATGACCAAGAATGGGGAAGTGGGCAAGAGGATCCCAAGCGTTTTAACCCGACCAAGTTGGATGCGCGTGAATGGATTCGAGTGCTCAAAGAAACGGGTTTTAAAAAGCTGATTTTGGTGGTCAAGCACCACGATGGTTTTGTGCTCTATCCGTCAGCCCATACAGATTATTCGGTCAAGGCTAGCCCTTGGAGGAAAGGAGCGGGGGACTTGCTCCTTGAAGTTTCCCAGGCTGCAACTGAGTTTGACATGGATATGGGAGTGTATTTGTCTCCTTGGGATGCTCACAGTCCCCTCTATCACGTGGACCGAGAAGCGGATTACAATGCCTACTATCTGGCTCAATTGAAGGAAATCTTGTCAAATCCTGCTTATGGCAATGCTGGGAAGTTCACTGAGGTGTGGATGGATGGTGCTCGAGGCGAAGGGGCCCAGAAGGTCAACTATGAGTTTGAGACTTGGTTTGAAACCATTCGTGACTTGCAAGGCGATTGTTTGATTTTCTCAACTGAAGGGACCAGTATCCGCTGGATTGGAAATGAACGAGGCTATGCAGGGGATCCCTTGTGGCAAAAGGTCAAACCAGACCAGTTAGGAACAGAGGCGGAATTAGATTATCTACAGCACGGAGACCCCTTTGGGACGCTATTTTCAATCGGTGAGGCAGATGTTTCTCTTCGGCCGGGCTGGTTTTACCATGAGGATCAGGACCCCAAGTCTCTCGAGGAATTGGTCGAAATCTACTTTCACTCGGTGGGTCGGGGTACACCTCTCTTACTCAATATTCCGCCAAACCAAGATGGACTCTTTGACGAAAAGGATATCCGGCGACTGTATGAATTTGCTGCCTACCGTGACACACTCTATAGGGAAGATTTAGCTCTGGGAGCCAAGGTATCTGGACTTGCTCTATCACCAGACTTTGCCTGTCATCATCTGACAGATGGACTGGAAACTAGTTCATGGGCAAGTGATTCAGAGTTGCCAATCCAATTAGAGCTCGATTTAGGATCACCTAAAACATTTGATGTGATTGAGTTAAGAGAAGATTTGAAGTTGGGGCAACGCATCGCTGCTTTTCATGTTCAGGTAGAGTTGGATGGTGTCTGGCAGGAGTTTGGGTCTGGTTATACTGTTGGCTACAAACGTCTCTTACGAGGATCAGTCGTTGAGGCGCAGAAGATACGCGTGACCATTACAGAGGCACAGGCTTTGCCTTTGTTGACCAAGATTTCACTCTATAAAACACCTAGCTTGTCAAAAAAAGAAGCTGTTCAGCAACTAGAGTTTTCAGAAAAAAGTCTAGTTGTGATTAAGGGAGAAAATGTCCACTTTACAGTTAAGCGAAGAGAATCTAGCAGTCCTTTAGAAGCTAAGATTTCGATTCAACCAGGGACGGGTGTGCATGGTGTCGCTTATCGGGACGAGATTCAAGTCCTTACGTTTCAAGCTGGTGAGACTGAAAGAAGGCTAACGCTACCAACCTTGTATTTTGCAAGAGATAAAAGCTTAGATTTTTATCTGAATTTGACAGTAGATGGTCAGCTGGTTGACCAGCTTCAGGTCCAAGTTTCATAAAAGAAGAACCTTTGCGCGATGCAAAGGTTCTTTTGGTTATGAGTGATTTGGTAGCCAGCTGAGGGTGAAGGTCAGTTGCTCAGCTTTCAAGAGGTCTTGGTGTTGAATGCCAGATACTATGGTCTTGTCCAATCGACATTCTTTGACAAAGTTGAAGTGGCTGTGGTTTTGCTCGGCATGGATATCCAGCCATTTATTTTCCTTAGCTAGGTGGATACGGAGGTGGTCAAAGAGAGGAATTCCGAGATCGTAACTTGGTTTGCCTGGACAGGTCGGGTAGAATCCAAGAGCTGACCAGATATACCAAGCAGAGAGACTGCCATTGTCCTCATCGCCAGGATAGGCTTGCCAGCTGGGGTGAAAGGCTTTTTGACGCAAGGTCTTGATGAGAAGGGCAGTGTAGTCTGGATAGTTGCTGTAGCGAAAGAGATATGGAATGTGGAAGCTAGGCTGGTTAGAGATGGCGACTTGTCCAAAGGGAGCTGTTGCCATCTCGCTCATTTCATGAATCTCGTAACCATAGCCAGTCGTTTCAAAGAGAGGAGCATCCTGACAGGCTTTCAAAAGGTAGTGGCTAAAGGTTTCTTTTCCACCCATCAGTTGGATTAAGCCAGGGATGTCGTGTAGAACGCCCAAAGTCGCTTGAATGGCAGAACATTCGGCGTAGTCTCGTCCCCAACTGTAAGGAGAGAAGTCAGGTCGGAAGTTGCCTTGACTGTCTCGCGCACGCATATAGCCTGTCTCAGAGTCAAAGAGATGACGGAAATTCTGCGATGCGACCTTATAAGTCTCAGCGATGTCATTCTGACCAAGCTTTTGGGCGCAGCTAGCGATACAAAAATCGCTATAGGCATAGTCTAGGGTGTGACTGACGCTTTCGTGATTGTCTGAGGATAGATAGCCCAGTTCTTGGTATTGGGCCAAACCGTGGCGACCGTTGATGCCAAGAGGATCAGACTCGGTGGCTGTCTCCAGCATGGCTTGGAGGAATTCTTCTTCCAAGTCGGGGGTTATGTCCTTGCAGGCGCTATCTGCGATAATGCCGTCTAAAAGAGTGCCAGGCATCATGCCACGCTCATCTGGAGCCAGCCATTTTGGCAGGAAACCAGTATCGCGGTAGCTATTGAGGAAACCTTCTAGAAAGCGGTGATAGTGTTCCGGTATGATAAGGGCAAAGAGGGGGAAGGTGGTGCGGAAGGTATCCCAGAAACCATTGTTGCTAAAGAGGACACCGGGCTTGACAGTACCAGTAGACAAATCCATGTGGATGGCCTGCCCTGACTCGTTCACCTCATAAAATGTCTGTGGGAAAAGGAAGAGTCTGTAGAGGCAGTGATCAAAAAAGGTTCGGTCGGCTTCCCCTGTCTCCACGATATCAAAACGGTGGAGGAGATTTTCCCAGTCTGCTTGGGCATTTGCTTTACAGCTATCAAAGTCCTTTTGAGGTAGATTAAGCAGCGCTTGAGAAGGCGATATGAAAGAAGTTGCTAGTTGAATCTCGGCTTGACTGCTTGCTAAGTCAATTCGCCAGTCTCCCTCTTCTTGTGTGATAGCAAGAATATCCGTATTCATTTGTAAAGCAGTAAACAGTATCAGCGGATTTTTGTTGGTCTCTGTTTTTCCCTCTTGACGCAGGGCTAGAGTCCGCTTATCTATTTGTTCTCCTGTCAGTTCATCTGCTGCGTGAAGATAGAGGGAGAGGGCTTTGCCTTGCTTTTGCTCCAAACGAATAGAAGCGCCATAGCAAGTCGGTGTAAGCTGGGTTTCAATCTGATAGCGCAGGGAGAAAATCTTCAGATAATGAGGTTGGAAAGAGGCCTTATCCCTATCATAGGAGGATTGACGGTGAAAGAGGCTGTTTCCACCCAGATGGCCTGTGACAGGTGTCAGAAGGAGCCAAGAGTAGTCGCCAATCCAAGGACTGGGCTGGTGGGTTAATCTAATCCCCTGAAAAATAGGTAGATGCGGATCGAAAAGCCAAGCTTCCTCCTGATCACTGGTCTGGGGCACAAAATAATTCATCCCGAAAGGGACGCCTGTGTAGGGCAGGGTATTTCCTCGAGAAAAGGCATGCTTGCTAGCAGTCCCAAAGCGGGTATCGATGGTTTCAAGTAGTGGTTTCATAGTCTTTCCTTTAGCTGTTTTTCTACATTATATCAGAAAAATGAGACCTTTAGATATGGGGTTCGAAAGTAAGCAATTTTGTAGAAAAATGACTATCATTTGTGTATGTATTTTCTGTCTCAAAAACTATATACTGAACATGAAACTTGTTTGAAAGAGGAAACTGCACGATGACTTATTCGAAAGAAATTGTTAGAGAATGGCTGGATGAAGTAGCAGAGCGGGCTAAGGACCATCCGGAGTGGGTGGATGTCTTTGAGCGTTGCTATACAGACACCTTGGACAATACGGTCGAGATCCTAGAAGATGGCTCAACCTTTGTATTGACTGGGGATATTCCTGCCATGTGGCTTCGGGATTCGACAGCCCAACTCAGACCCTACCTTCATGTGGCTAAAAGAGATCCTCTCTTGCGCCAGACCATTTCAGGTTTGGTCAAGCGTCAGATGACCTTGGTGCTCAAGGATCCGTATGCCAATTCCTTCAATATTGAGGAGAACTGGAAGGGCCACCACGAGACTGACCACACGGACCTTAATGGTTGGATCTGGGAACGCAAGTACGAGGTGGACTCGCTTTGCTATCCTTTGCAACTGGCTTATCTACTTTGGAAAGAGACTGGTGAGACCAGTCAGTTTGATGAGACTTTTGTCGCAGCAACCAAGGAAATTCTCCATCTTTGGACAGTGGAACAAGACCACAACAATTCACCTTATCGTTTTGTCCGTGATACAGACCGCAAGGAAGACACCTTGGTAAATGATGGATTTGGACCTGACTTTGCAGTGACAGGTATGACCTGGTCAGCTTTTCGTCCGAGTGATGACTGCTGTCAGTATAGCTATTTGATTCCGTCCAATATGTTTGCCGTAGTTGTCTTGGGGTATGTGCAAGAAATCTTTGCAGAACTGGATCTAGCTGATAGCCAAAACATCGTGGCAGACGCTAAACGCCTGCAAGCTGAAATCCAAGAAGGAATCGAAAACTACGCTTACACCACTAACAGCAAGGGTGAAAAGATTTACGCCTTTGAAGTGGATGGTTTAGGGAATGCTAGCATCATGGATGACCCAAACGTACCAAGTTTGTTGGCTGCGCCTTATCTGGGCTACTGCGACATTGACGATGAGGTTTACCAAGCAACTCGTCGGACCATTCTGAGCCCTGAAAATCCATACTTCTACCAAGGAGAATACGCTAGCGGTCTCGGAAGTTCTCATACCTTCTATCGCTATATCTGGCCAATCGCCCTTTCTATCCAAGGTTTGACAACAAGAGATAAGGCGGAGAAGAAATTCTTGCTCGATCAGCTGGTTGCCTGCGATGGTGGCACAGGTGTTATGCACGAAAGCTTCCACGTGGATGACCCAACGCTCTACTCTCGTGAATGGTTCTCTTGGGCCAACATGATGTTCTGTGAATTAGTCTTGGATTACCTGGATATTCGCTAATGCTCTTCGAAAATCTCTTCAAACCACGTCAGCTTCGCCTTGCCGTAGGTATGGTTACTGACTTCATCAGTTCTATCCACAACCTCAAAGCAGTGCTTTGAGCAGACTGCGGCTAGCTTCTTAGTTTGCTCTTTGATTTTTATTGAGTATAAGGAGCTCGCTTTAGTTTCACCGATTCGTGTCAGAATCACACCTTTACATTTAAAACGTTAAAATTTAAATTTAGAATGAGGTTTTACTTCATGGAAAATGTTGTTGTACATATTATCTCACATAGTCACTGGGACCGTGAGTGGTACTTACCTTTTGAAAGCCACCGTATGCAGTTGGTGGAATTATTTGATAATCTTTTTGACCTTTTTGAAAATGACCCTGAGTTCAAGAGTTTCCACTTGGATGGCCAAACCATTGTCCTTGATGACTATTTGGAAATTCGCCCTGAAAATCGCGACAAGGTCCAACGTTACATTGACGAAGGCAAACTCAAAATTGGTCCCTTTTACATCTTGCAGGATGATTACTTGATTTCAAGTGAAGCCAACGTCCGCAATACCTTGATTGGTCAAGCAGAATGTGCAAAATGGGGCAAATCCACTCAGATTGGTTACTTCCCAGATACCTTTGGAAATATGGGACAAGCTCCTCAAATCCTTCAGAAATCAGGCATTCACGTGGCAGCTTTTGGGCGTGGTGTGAAGCCGATTGGATTTGACAACCAAGTCCTCGAAGATGAGCAGTTTACTTCCCAATTTTCAGAAATGTACTGGCAGGGTGCAGACGGAAGTCGTGTCCTCGGTATCCTCTTTGCCAACTGGTACAGTAATGGAAATGAAATTCCAGTTGATAAGGATGAAGCCCTGACCTTCTGGAAACAAAAATTGTCAGACGTGCGTGACTATGCTTCGACCAACCAATGGTTGATGATGAACGGCTGTGACCACCAGCCTGTACAGCGCAATCTGAGCGAAGCCATTCGTGTGGCCAATGAACTCTTCCCAGATGTGACTTTTGTGCATAGTTCCTTTGATGACTATGTTCATGCAGTAGAAAGTGCTCTACCTGAGCAACTATCTACCGTTACGGGTGAGTTGACCAGTCAAGAAACAGATGGTTGGTACACACTTGCCAATACTTCTTCATCACGCATTTACCTCAAACAAGCCTTCCAAGAAAATAGCAACTTGCTAGAACAAGTGGTGGAGCCATTGACCGTCATCACTGGTGGTCACAACCATAAGGACCAGTTGACCTATGCTTGGAAAGTCCTTCTACAAAATGCGCCACATGACAGTATCTGTGGCTGTAGTGTGGACGAGGTTCACCGTGAGATGGAAACACGTTTTGCCAAGGTCAACCAAGTTGGAAACTTCGTTAAGACCAATCTTCTCAACGAGTGGAAGGGCAAAATCGCAACCCACGAAGCCCAAAGCGACCATCTCTTTACGGTCATCAACACAGGCTTGCATGACAAGGTTGATACTGTCAGCACAGTGATTGATGTGGCGACTTGTGATTTCAAGGAATTGCACCCAACAGAAGGCTATAAGAAGATGGCAGCCTTGACCTTGCCAAGCTACCGTGTCGAAGACTTAGAAGGGCATGCTGTAGAAGCGAAAATCGAAGATCTGGGAGCTAATTTTGAGTATGATTTGCCAAAAGACAAGTTCCGTCAGGCTCGTATCGCTCGACAAGTGCGCGTGACAGTGCCTGTTCATCTGGCACCACTTTCTTGGACAACCTTCCAATTGCTTGAAGGACAACAAGAACACCGTGACGGTATTTACCAAAACGGAGTGATTGATACGCCATTTGTAACGGTCAGTGTGGATGATACTATCACAGTCTACGACAAGACAACTCATGAAGCTTATGAAGATGTTATTCGCTTTGAAGACCGTGGTGACATTGGAAATGAGTACATCTACTTCCAACCAAAAGGAACAGAGCCTATCTACGCAGAACTCAAAGGCTATGAGGTCTTGGAAAATACAGCACGTTTTGCCAAGATTTTGCTCAAGCATGAATTGACAATTCCAGTAAGTGCAGACGAAAAACTGGATGCGGAACAAAGAGGCATCATCGAGTTTATGACGCGTGAAGCTGGGCGCTCAGAAGAATTGACAAGCGTTCTTCTTGAAACAGAGATGACCGTCTTTGTTGACAATCCACAAATTCGTTTCAAGACTCGCTTTACTAACACAGCCAAGGACCACCGTATCCGTCTCTTGGTCAAGACTCATAACACACGTCCAAGCAATGATTCGGAAAGCATCTATGAGGTGGTGACACGACCAAATAAACCAGCTGCTTCTTGGGAAAATCCTGAAAATCCTCAACACCAACAAGCCTTTGTCAGTCTGTATGATGATGAAAAAGGGGTGACAGTGGCTAATAAAGGATTGCACGAGTATGAAATCCTTGGAGACGACACCATTGCAGTGACCATTTTGCGTGCATCAGGTGAGTTAGGTGACTGGGGTTACTTCCCAACACCAGAAGCTCAGTGCTTGCGTGAGTTTGAAGTTGAGTTTACACTTGAATGCCACCAAGCAGGGGAACGTTTCTCAGCTTTCCGTCGTGCCAAAGCCTTCCAAACACCATTCACTAGTCTTCAGGTTGCTAAACAAGAAGGAAGTGTTGCTGCGACTGGTAGCCTCTTGAGTCATGCGGCACTCAGCTTGCCACAAGTCTGCCCGACAGCCTTTAAGGTAGCTGAAAATGAAGAAGGATATGTACTTCGTTACTACAATATGAGCCAAGAAAATGTGCGCATATCTGAACACCAACAAACCATTTTGGACTTGCTTGAACGACCATATCCCGTTCATTCAGGACTATTAGCGCCACAAGAGATTCGCACAGAATTGATCAAAAAAGAAGACATTTAACAGTTTTAAAGTGTTTGATAACTAATAATAAGAGATAGAAAGGAGGGGCGAAAGAGTAAGGGCTAACTGCTGATTCGCCCCTTTTTACGGTAAAGAACAATGATCATTGCAACCATTGATATCGGAGGGACTGGGATTAAGTTTGCCAGTCTGACTCCTGATGGAAAAATACTAGATAAGACAAGTACTCCAACGCCAGAAAGTTTGGAGGATTTACTGACTTGGCTAGACCAACGCTTGGCAGAACAAGATTATAAGGGCATTGCTATGAGCGTTCCAGGCGCGGTCAATCAAGAAACAGGTGTGATTGAGGGAATCAGTGCCGTGCCTTATATTCACGGTTTTTCTTGGTATGAAGCTCTTGCTCATCATCAGCTACCTGTCCATCTAGAAAATGATGCCAACTGTGTTGGACTTAGTGAACTGCTGGCTCACCCAGAGATTGAAAATGCAGCCTGTGTCGTGATTGGGACAGGAATTGGCGGAGCTATGATTATCAATGGCAAACTTCACCGTGGTCGCCACGGCTTAGGTGGTGAGTTTGGCTATATGACAACCATTGAACCAGCTGAAAAACTCAACAACTGGTCGCTACTAGCCTCTACAGGAAACATGGTTCGCTACGTAATTGAAAAATCTGGTCAGACTGACTGGGACGGTCGCAAGATTTACCAAGAAGCTGCAGCAGGCAATGCCCTTTGCCAAGAAGCCATTGAGCGCATGAACCGTAATCTGGCTCAAGGCTTGCTCAATATCCAGTATCTGATCGATCCAGATGTCATTAGTCTGGGAGGATCTATTAGTCAAAATCCAGATTTTATCCAAGGCGTCAAAAAAGCTGTCGATGCTTTTGTCGAAACCTACGAAGAATACACGGTCGCACCTGTCATCCAGGCCTGCACCTATCATGCAGATGCCAATCTCTACGGTGCCCTTGTCAACTGGCTACAGGAGGAAAATCAATGGTAAGATTTACAGGATTTAGTCCCAAACAAGCGCAAGCTATTGAGGTTTTAAAAAGTCACATTTCCCTACCGGATGTGGAAGTGGCAGTCGCTCAGTCTGACCAAGCCTCTATCTCTATCAAGGGTGAAAGTGGACAGTATCACCTGACTTATGACAAACCTCACCAACTATACCGCGCCTTGTCTTTATTAGCAACAGCTCTAGTAGAAGGTGACAAGGTCGAGATTGAGGAGCATGCGGCTTATGAAGAGTTGGCCTACATGGCAGACTGTTCTAGAAATGCAGTTTTGAATGTCGCTTCTGCCAAGCAGATGATTGAGGTCTTGGCTCTCATGGGCTACTCGACCTTCGAGCTCTACATGGAAGACACCTATCAGATTGAGGGGCAGCCATACTTTGGTTATTTCCGCGGTGCCTATTCAGCTGAAGAGTTACAGGAAATCGAAGCCTATGCCCAGCAGTTTGACATGACCTTTGTGCCTTGCATCCAGACCTTGGCTCACTTGTCGGCCTTCGTCAAATGGGGTGTCAAAGAAGTGCAAGAGCTCCGCGATGTAGAAGATATTCTCCTCATTGGCGAAGAAAAAGTTTATGACCTAATTGACGGCATGTTTGCGACGCTATCTAAACTACAAACACGCAAGGTCAATATCGGGATGGACGAAGCCCACTTGGTTGGTTTGGGGCGCTACCTCATTTTGAACGGTGTTGTGGACCGTAGTCTCCTCATGTGTCAACACTTGGAGCGCGTGCTGGATATTGCCGATAAGTATGGTTTCCACTGCCAAATGTGGAGTGACATGTTCTTCAAACTCATGTCAGCAGATGGCCAGTACGACCGTGATGTGGAAATTCCTGAGGAAACTCGTGTTTACCTAGACCGTCTCAAAGATCGTGTAACCTTGGTTTACTGGGATTATTACCAAGATAGCGAAGAAAAGTACAATCGTAATTTCCGCAATCACCACAAGATTAGCCAAGATATAGCCTTTGCAGGTGGTGCTTGGAAGTGGATTGGTTTTACCCCACACAACCATTTCAGCCGTCTAGTGGCTATCGAGGCCAATAAAGCCTGTCGTGCTAATCAGATCAAAGAAGTCATCGTAACTGGTTGGGGGGACAATGGTGGGGAAACTGCCCAGTTTTCTATCCTACCCAGCTTGCAAATCTGGGCAGAACTCAGCTACCGCAATAACCTCGACCGTTTGTCTGCTCACTTCAAGACCAATACAGGTCTATCGGTTGAGGACTTTATGCAGATTGACCTAGCTAACCTCTTACCAGACTTGCCAGGCAATCTCAGCGGGATCAATCCCAACCGCTATGTCTTTTATCAGGATGTTCTCTGTCCGATTCTTGACCGGCACGTGACACCTGAACAGGACAAACCGCACTTTGCTCAGGCCGCTGAAACGCTTGCTGTTATCAAAGAAAAAGCTGGAAACTATGCTTATCTCTTTGAAACTCAGGCCCAGTTGAACCAGATTTTAAGTAGCAAAGTGGATGTGGGACGACGCATCCGTGAAGCTTATAAAGCCGGTGACAAAGTCAGCTTACAGCAAATCGCCAGACAAGAATTACCAAAACTCAGAAGCGAGATTGAACATTTCCATGCCCTCTTTAGCCATCAATGGTTGAAGGAAAACAAGGTCTTTGGCTTGGACACAGTTGATATCCGTATGGGAGGACTCTTGCAACGCATCAAGCGAGCAGAAAGTCGCATCGAGGCTTATCTAGCTGGTCAGCTTGACCGCATCGACGAGTTAGAAGTGGAAATCTTACCATTTACTGACTTCTACGCAGACAAGGGATTTACAGCCACAACAGCCAACCAGTGGCACACTATTGCGACAGCTTCGACGATTTATACGACTTAAAGGTCTTTTTTCCGAGTCAGAATGTTTCTCGTGAAACCTATTTCTTATAAAAAACTTCTCCACAAAAAATAATTTGTGGAGTTTTTTCTATAATTAGTAGTTTAACCTAGCCTTCAAATAGGAGTATACTAATAATGTAATCGTTATCAAACCTAAAAATTCGATGAAATCAGTTTTTAGGAATAAAAAGGGAGGAAATTATGAAAAAGTTTTCAAAGACCTTGAGAGATAACTGGATCTTTCTCTTGATGGTTTTACCAGGGGCGCTCTGGTTGATTCTATTCTTTTACATTCCAGTATTTGGGAATGTGGTTGCCTTTAAAGACTACCATATGACCAGTAATGGTTTCATAGATAGTATTGTGAATAGTAAATGGGTCGGGTTAGATAATTTCAGATTCTTGTTCAGTTCAAAAGATGCCTTTATCATCACTCGAAATACCGTTCTCTACAATCTCGGGTTTATCTTTATCGGTTTGATTGTATCAGTAGGGATTGCCATCATCCTCAGCGAGCTCCGCTCTAAGAGAATGGTTAAGATTTTCCAAACGTCTATGTTGTTCCCTTACTTCCTGTCATGGGTTATCATCAGTTTCTTTACAGATGCCTTCCTAAACATTGATAAAGGGGTCTTCAACCATTTCCTAACATCCATTGGCATGAAGGAAGTCAACTTTTACGCTGACTTAGGCATTTGGCCATACCTTCTCCTTTTCCTAGGTATTTGGAAAGGCTTTGGATATAGCAGTGTCATGTACTATGCGACGATCATGGGAATTGACCCAACCTACTACGAAGCAGCAACAGTGGACGGGGCTAGCAAGTGGCAACGTATTCGCAACGTAACTATTCCTCAGTTGACTCCACTTGTAACAGTCTTGACCATCCTTGCAGTCGGAAATATCTTCCGCGCAGACTTTGGTCTCTTCTATCAAATCCCACACAATGCTGGTCAGCTTTACAATGTAACCAACGTTTTGGATGTATATGTCTTTAATGGTTTGACTCAGACAGCAGATATCGGTATGGCTTCAGCAGCCGGTCTTTACCAATCCGTTGTCGGTTTGATTCTGGTTATCCTATCAAACTTGCTTGCAAGACGAGTCGATCCAAACTCAGCTTTGTTCTAGAAAGGAGGAGAATATGGCAGAAAAGAAAATTAAAAAAGAAAAAATCGATAATGTCGGCATTCACTCCTTCAGTAAGAAAGCAGATATCTTCTTTAGTATCATCTCTGGTTTGATCGCTCTTTCTTGTATCTTGCCCTTTATCTTCGTTATCATCATTTCGGTGACAGATGAAAAGAGCATCCTCCAGTATGGATATAGCTTTTTCCCTTCGAAATTTGGTGTAGATGGATTCCAGTTCCTAGCTCAGTTTAAAGATAAGATCCTCCAAGCGCTCTTTATCTCAGTTTTTGTAACTGTAGTCGGAACAGTGACCAACGTCTTCATCACAACCACTTATGCCTACGCCATCTCACGTACAACCTTTAAGTACCGCAGATTTTTCACAATCTTCGCTCTTCTTAGTATGTTGTTCAATGCTGGTTTGGTACCAGGCTATATTGTGGTCACTCGCCTGCTTCAACTTGGTGATACCGTTTGGGCCTTGATTGTTCCAATGCTTCTCTCACCATTCAACATCATTTTGATGCGTTCCTTCTTCAAGAAGACCATTCCAGAAGCCATTCTCGAATCTGCTCGTATCGATGGTGCCAGTGAAGCTCGGATCTTCTTCCAGATCTGTTTGCCCTTGTCACTTCCAGGTATCGCAACCATCACGCTTTTGACAGCTCTTGGTTTCTGGAACGATTGGTTCAACGCCCTTCTTTACATCAAGAGTGACAACTTGTATCCATTGCAATATTTGCTTATGCAAATCCAACAAAATATGGACTACATTGCAAAAGCAGTCGGCCTATCTGGCCAACTGGGAGTTGCTCTACCAAAAGAAACAGGTCGTATGGCCATGGTTGTGGTTGCAACCCTTCCAATCGCGATTCTGTATCCATTCTTCCAACGCTACTTTGTTAAAGGGTTGACAATCGGTGGTGTGAAAGAATAGCACTTATTGAGAAACACCGTTTCTCCCTTCCCAACTTCATCTTAGTGACTGAAGTTACAAATCATTAAATCGTTTATAAGTTTAAAAATAAAAAAAGGAGTTTTTATCATGAAAAACTGGAAAAAATATGCTTTTGCATCTGCTAGCGTAGTCGCTTTGGCTGCAAGTCTTGCTGCTTGTGGAAACCTTACAGGTAACAACAAAAAAGCTGCAGATACTACTTCAGGTGAAAAACCTGTCATCAAAATGTACCAAATCGGTGACAAACCAGATAACTTGGATGAATTGCTAGAAAATGCAAACAAAATCATCGAAGAAAAAGTCGGTGCTAAATTGGATATCCAATACCTTGGATGGGGTGACTATGATAAGAAAATGTCTGTTATCACATCATCTGGTGAAAACTATGATATCGCATTTGCATCTAACTATGTCGTAAATGCTCAAAAAGGTGCTTATGCTGACTTGACAGAATTGTATAAAAAAGAAGGAGCAGAGCTTTACAAAGCACTTGACCCAGCTTACATCAAAGGGAACACTGTAAACGGTAAGATCTATGCAGTGCCAGTTGCAGCTAACGTTGCATCATCTCAAAACTTTGCCTTCAACGGAACTCTTCTTGCTAAATACGGTATCGATATTTCAGGTGTAACTTCATACGAAACACTTGAGCCAGTCTTGAAACAAATCAAAGAAAAAGCTCCAGACGTAGTACCATTTGCGGTTACGAAGAACTTTATCCCATCTGATAACTTTGACTACCCAGTACCAAACGGACTTCCATTTGTTATTGACCTTGAAGGAGACACTACTAAGATCGTAAACCGTTACGAAGTGCCTCGTTTCAAAGAACACTTGAAGACTCTTCACAAATTCTATGAAGCTGGATACATTCCAAAAGACGTAGCAACAAGCGACACTTCATTTGACCTTCAACAAGATACTTGGTTCGTTCGTGAAGAAACAGTAGGACCAGCTGACTACGGTAACAGCTTGCTCTCACGCGTTGCTAACAAAGACATCCAAATCAAACCAATCACTAACTTTATCAAGAAAAACCAAACAACACAAGTTGCCAACTTTGTTATCTCAAACAACTCTAAGAACAAAGAAAAATCAATGGAAGTGTTGAACCTCTTGAACACGAACCCAGAACTCTTGAACGGTCTTGTTTACGGTCCAGAAGGCAAGAACTGGGAAAAAATTGAAGGTAAAGAAAACCGTGTACGCGTCCTTGATGGCTACAAAGGAAATACTCACATGGGTGGATGGAACACTGGTAACAACTGGATTCTTTACATCAACGAAAACGTTACAGATCAACAAATCGAAGATTCTAAGAAACAATTGGCAGAAGCTAAAGAATCTCCAGCACTTGGATTCATCTTTAACACTGACAATGTGAAATCTGAAATCTCAGCAATTTCTAACACAATGCAACAATTCGATACAGCTATCAACACTGGTACTGTAGACCCAGATAAAGCTATTCCAGAATTGATGGAAAAATTGAAATCTGAAGGTGCCTACGAAAAAGTATTGAACGAAATGCAAAAACAATATGACGAATTCTTGAAAAACAAAAAATCATAAGATTGATTGATTTCGTGTATTCATTCCTAATTCCTAAAAATGTGATCACTGCCTTCCTTAGTTCTCTAGGGGAGGCAGTGATTTTTAGGATGCAAATCAAAAAATTGAGAGAATTATCTGCGATTCGCTATGGTTACTGATGAAGTGCAGGGGTAGGACTCTTTCAACAATTTCCGGTCAAATAAATTGCATTCGTTTTCTCAAGTGGGTATACTAGTATAGTTGAATGAAAAATTCTGAAAATTTAAGAATAGAAAAGAGAACAAATCTTATGGCAAAAGATATTCGTGTCTTACTTTACTACCTCTATACTCCAATTGAAAATGCAGAGCAATTTGCTGCAGACCACTTGGCTTTCTGTAAATCAATTGGCCTCAAAGGCCGTATCCTAGTCGCTGACGAGGGAATCAACGGAACAGTTTCAGGTGACTACGAAACAACTCAAAAATACATGGACTACGTTCACAGCCTCCCAGGCATGGAAGACCTCTGGTTCAAGATTGACGAAGAAAGTGAACAAGCTTTTAAGAAGATGTTTGTTCGCTACAAGAAAGAAATTGTCCACCTTGGTTTGGAAGACAACGACTTTGATAATGACATCAACCCACTTGAAACAACAGGTGCTTACTTGTCTCCAAAAGAGTTCAAAGAAGCCCTTCTTGACGAAGATACAGTTGTCCTTGACACACGTAACGATTATGAGTACGACCTAGGACATTTCCGTGGGGCTATCCGCCCAGACATCCGCAACTTCCGTGAGTTACCACAGTGGGTCCGCGACAACAAGGAAAAATTCATGGACAAGCGTGTCGTGGTTTACTGTACAGGTGGGGTTCGCTGTGAGAAATTCTCAGGTTGGATGGTTCGTGAAGGCTACAAAGATGTCGGCCAATTGCACGGAGGAATCGCAACTTACGGTAAAGACCCAGAAGTTCAAGGTGAGCTTTGGGATGGGAAAATGTACGTCTTTGACGAGCGTATTGCCGTCGATGTTAACCATGTTAACCCAACCATCGTAGGGAAAGACTGGTTTGATGGAACACCATGTGAACGTTATGTCAACTGTGGAAATCCCTTCTGTAACCGTCGTATCCTAACATCAGAAGAAAATGAAGACAAGTACCTTCGTGGATGCTCACACGAGTGCCGTGTTCACCCACGCAACCGCTACGTCTCAGAAAATGAATTGACACAAGCAGAAGTGATCGAGCGTCTAGCAGCTATCGGTGAAAGCTTGGATCAAGTCGCTACAGTATAAAGCAAACAGCTCCTCAGGGGCTGTTTTTCTATGCTTTTTATCTAAAAATCTAAAATTTGTTTCTGTATCTTTCAGGAAAATAGGGTATACTATGTGTAAACGATTTCAAAGGAGGCCGGTTATGGCGAAAACATTTTTTATCCCAAATAAAGAAAGCATTCTAGGACAACAGGAGGTCTTGACTGCCAAGTCCATCTTGGCCTTGGTGGAGGGCTTGGAGTCGCATAGTTATGATGCGGTCTATCTCCGTCAGCCCCTCAATCGTCTCGAGTACATGGAGTGTGGGATTGTAGGGCAGTCGCAATTTCTCTTCAAGGTCAACTATGCGGATAGTCGAAAAGGCTATCAAGTGGTGATTCCAGATTTCCTTACTAGAGCGGACTGGGAGATTGTAGACGCTCTCCTCCAAGCCCTATCGAGCAAGTTGGGGGAAGCGGTAGAAGGGCTAGAAGACTTTGACTTTGAAGCTTATTTCCGACAAATAGTTCAGAATTATCTAGCTGACAAAGCAGTTCGTCTAGTCTATTGCCAAGGGCTCTTGGCCCCTATCTATCTCAACAAGGAATACCTCGAGAGTTTTTTGGTTGAGGATGGATTGGTACGTTTTGAAGAGCTGGTCAAGAAGGTTCAAGGATCTGATGCCTACCTTGCCAGTGTGAAATTTTACCCGGACGCTCAAGGTAGGGTGCACGGTATCTACCACCTAGCCCAGGGAGTCAAGACGATTTTGCCAAAGGAACCATTTGTACCAGCTCCTTATACCGAGCAGCTGGCAGGCAAGGAGCTTGTTTGGGAGATTGACCTAGTGAAGATTTCTGGTGATGGCTCAAAAGCAGAAGACTATGAAGCCATCGCTCGCTTGGATTATGCAAAATTCCTAGAGTCACTACCAAAAGCATTTTACCGGCAATTAGATGCCAATCAATTAGAAGTACAACCCATCCTAGGACAAGATTTTGAGGAATTGGCAAGCATCGAGTAGACACGGTTCAAAAAAGAGTAAGCATAAAAATCCCTGTCATTAACAAATGGCAGGGATTTTGGTTAAAAGAAGGTCAGGATGCGAAGGTAGTCAACTGTCAGCGCGAGCTCTGCAATGAAGAAGGGTAAGAGAATAGCACCATCAAGTAAGACAGCTAGCAAGAAACGATAAAATGGGTCAAGGCTACTGGTCTTACTTGGCTTGCTAATCACAAAGAGATTTCCAAGGGCAAAGATGGCCATGCTGAGAAGAGTGAGGATGCCAGCAAATCGTAAGCCACCAAAGAGTGCAAAGAAACTTGCTAGAGCTGTTAAGACAAGCGGGATAGCAAAGAGTCGGCTGTAACGATCGCAAGCTTCTTGGAATGTGAAGTCGCTCTCCTGGTCCAGTACCCGTCGGACAGTAAAGCCTCCCAAAATGATAGAAAAGTAAAATAGAGCGCTAGCGACCAAGATAGAAAGGCCAGCAAAGAGATCTAAAGGAGGGAGCTGGTTAGGAGAACTATTAGCAATAGAAATCATATAGCCATAGTAGAGGTGCTTGATATGATAGATACTAAAGAAAAGGCTAATCGAGGATAGCAAAGTGAGCAGGGCAAAGACACTGTAACGATGCTTTTGGTCCGTAGTCTTGCTAGCAGTTGGTTCTTGGATAGCATCCAGTAGCCAAGTCCAAAATAGTGCGATTTCTTCTTTGAACCGAGCAGTTTTACGAGGGTCAATATCTGGGATATAGGGGCTTTCTAAAGCCTTGCTGAGGATACTTTTCTCTTTTGCAGGGGTTTCTTGCTTGTGCTCCTCTTCAGCTTTCCCTTCTTCCTCTTCCTCGGTTTGGGTTTCCTCAATCATTTCGGGAGCTTCCTCCTCATGCGTTTCCGACTCTTTAGATAAGATAGGAGTTTCTTGGCTTACTTGTGGTTCGGTCTCCACAGTTTCCGAAGTCTCTGGTTGGTCGGGTTGGATTTCCGATTTCGTCTGAGCTGATTTCTTCTCAAGATCGGCGCTTTCAAACCATTCTTGTGTCATGGTGGAACCTCCTTTTTTATGGTCGTTTTCTATCTTTAGACTAGCAGATGAAAGCGTTTTTGTCAATGATTTCTAGATGGAGAAGAGTGCTCTTCTTTAGGTAGGTAGATATCCTGGTTGGCTTTTGCAATGAGTAGGTCCTTGACATCTGCTTTGTCTGTCTTGTATGGGTTGGCAAGTTCATTCTCTTTTTGTCCACGATGTTCTTCTTTGGGTTTATGATAGATACCACCATGCTGAGAAGAAAGATCTAGATTGATACGGTCAGTCTCTTTCTGGGAGAGAATGAGGTTTAGAGTGGAATGGGCCTCTAGCTCAACCTTGCCGTGGACCTTGATATTCTCAGCATAGATGTGTTCCCTTTCCGTCTTGACCTGGCTATCTGTAAATTCGGTATCAAAGATATTGATGATATGAGGTGTCGTTAGTGTACTATTCTTGATAGAGCTTTCTGTTAGTCTTAAGAGATAGCCTTTTGTTTTGATTGTCGCATTTTCAAGATTGGCTTGACGAATAGTGGTTTGTCCACGATTGGCTGAGACGGTGATAGCTTGCAGCCTTCTTCCTTTGGGGAGGGAGAGAATGACTTCGTCAAAACGGTTAGAATAACTGCTGGCAATACGAAGTAAGCCTTCGATTCCTGAACCGAGAAAACGATGTTGGGAGGCTTGTTTGTCAGTGACGCTTAGTGTTTTGTCACTCATGCCAGTAGTCAGATCATGACGACCAGACACGGAAGGATGATAGGTGATATGGATCTTGTCATCTACAGACTCTGTGATGGTTAGGCTGTGTTCTTCAAGGGTCAAATCAAGTTTTTCCACTTCATTTCCAAAGGTCACTTCTTCGATACGATTGTCATAGACGGGGTCTTTTGACATGGCAAGTAAACTTTGAATACCATTGGACTGCGCGCCTACAATGATCATGATAAAACCGAGGATTGTAGAAACCACACCAAAAATGAGAAATCCTTTTGTCAATTTACGCATGTCTATCACCTCTCTTTCCTTTTTTAAGAATCCATTGTGCCAAGCGGACGATTAGGAGGCCAAAGAAACGAGCTACATAGGAGATGCCTAGTAGAACAAGAGAAGAAGCACCAATGGAAAGCAAACCAGCCCCAAAAATCAAGATAAAGGCAGATTTGGCTTCGACTAGGACGCTAAAGCTCTCTACGATAAAAAGTCCACCTAGCAGGATACCCGTTACAGAGACGGTAAAGAAGGCTAAAATGACGGAGACGGCTGCGATAATAATACCGATGATGGCCATGAGGATGCCGATTCCGACCGGAATTCCGATAGGAGCTACTAGCAGGGCCAGGAGGGCAATGTGTAGCAGTTGACGGTCATTCTTTTGAGCAGGGGCTTCATTGACTTTTTTATCGAGAAGATCAGAGAGGACATCATGGGCAGCTTCTTTTGGAGTTCCCAGACTGGCAATGAGTTCCTCTTCGCCCTCTGAACCCGCATCGTCAAATAGCTCCTTAAAGTAGTCCATAGCTTCGATGCGGTCAGCTTCAGGCAGTTTATTGAGATAGGTTTCTAACTGAGTCAGATAATCAGTTCTTGTCATGGCGGATACTCCCTTCTATGATGCCGTTGACGGTGTCGGTATAGAGCGTCCACTCTTCCTTTAGAGTAACGAGCTGCTCTACGCCCCGATTGGTCAAGGAATAGTATTTGCGCATACGCCCCTGAAACTCTCTAGAGTAGGTGGTCAGAAAGCCACTGGCTTCCAATTTTTTGAGAATGGGATAGAGCGTAGATTCTTTGATATTGGCGATGAGTTTAATGGTTTGGCTAATCTCATAACCATAAGAATCCCCCTGCTCCAGTACAGCCAAGATGAGAAACTCGATCAAGGCAGAGGATGTTGGGAAGTACATGGGAAACCTCCTTTATATTATATAAAAATTTTATATATACTCTTTTCAAATATATTGTATCTCAAGTTGAAAGCCCTGTCAAGAAATATGTGTAAAAATTTTATATATAAAAAAACTCCTAGTAAAAACTAGAAGTTTAGAGGATTTTTTCAGCCCGATCCACCATAAAGAGTGAGATAGTCATGATGATATCGATGGTTAGAAGGGTAAGGACAGCTGGAACCCAAGATTGGAAAAGTTCAAAACTATAACCAAACAAGGCAGGTCCAAAAGCAGCCAAGATGTATCCCCCTGTTTGCGCTAGTCCTGATAGCTGAGCTGTCTTTTCAGGAGAACTGGTTTTAAGAGAAAAGCAAACCATGAGGTAGGGGAAGAGGGCACTGCAGGCCGTTCCAATCAAGAGATGGACGACTAACCAGTAGAGGAAATTATTGGCTGGATACAAGAGCATGGCAATTCCCATCATACCAGCGATAGAGATAGTTGCCAGCATGATTCGACGATGACCATCTGACAGACGAGTGGTCAGACTTGGAACAGTCATCGAAAAAGGAATGCTGATCAGTGAGAAAATAGAAGCGAGGAGAGCCGCATCACTATTAGAAATACCAGCACTAACAGCCATAGTTGGCAACCAGGTCATACTTGTATAAAAGAGCAAGGACTGAAGCCCGCCAAAGATAATGATAGCCCAGACATCTTTACTTTTTAGAATATTCTCTTTGACTTGCTTTTCTTTTTGGCTTTCTAGGCGGTGATTGTGGCGATGATTTGGCAACCAGACTAGTAGAGTGACCAGACAGAGAAAGCTGAGAACGAGGATGAGGCCCTTCCAAGAACTAGCTTGGGTGATAGGGACGGATAGATAAGAAGCGATGGCTGTCGAAATTCCCATGGCAGTGACATAGAGAGTTGTTAGGAAACTAATCTTTTGAGGCTGATTTGCCTGGATCATACTTGGGAGGAGTACATTGAAGATCGCTATGCTTGCTCCCACAATTAGGGTTCCTAGATAAAGAAGGGGAAGATTGAAGATACGAATGACAGAGCCAACAGTTAAGAGGAGGAGACAGTAAGTAAAGAGGTGTTCCAACCCGATTTTTTGTGCCAAGCGGCTTGCAAAAGCAGAGAAAAGAGCAAACATCAAGAGAGGGAGACTGGTTAAAATCCCAAGAGAGCTAACCTCCACTCCTAGTCCCTGAGCGATATCTCCTAAAATAGTTGGAAGAGCAGTAAAGGGAGATCGTAAAACAGTCCCGATTAAGACAATTCCTAGAACAAAAAAGAGTGATTGTTTTTTCATAAAAACCTCGATAGGATGATTTTAATAACAGCTTATTTTAAGGTTTTTTCCTTATAATGTCAAGTAATGACAGCCAAGACAGTTCAATCAATGGAAGTGAAAATATAGTGAAAAGGGACGGATTTCTTTACTAGAATTTTCCTTGATTTGATATAAAAATAGGAAACTAGGGAATTTTGTGATAAAATAGTGGAAGGAAATCTATATATTGGAGAAAAACTGTGTCTGAAAAGCAAAAAATCAGCGTCTTGATGTCGGTCTATGTAAAGGAAAATCCGACATTTTTGAGAGATGCCATCAAAAGTGTTCAAAACCAGACCTTAAAACCGAGTGAGCTTGTTCTCGTAGAGGATGGACCTCTCACACCAGAACTCTATCAGGTGCTAGATGAAGTGGAAGCTCAGTCAGATATTCCAGTGAAACGGTGCCCCTTAGAACAAAACCAAGGTTTAGGCTTGGCTCTTCGATACGGTGTTTTACAGTGCCAGTATGACATTATTGCCCGCATGGATACGGATGATTTAGCCGTTCCGGATCGTTTTGAGAAACAGCTTCAGCTAATGGAGAAAGAAGATCTTGATCTCTTAGGTGGGCATATCGCAGAGTTCATTGACAATCCAGATGAGATTGTGTCTTATCGTCGTGTTCCAACCCAGCATGCAGACATTGTGGCTTATCAGAGAATGAGAAGCGCCTTTAACCATATGACAGTCATGTTCAAAAAGGACATGGTCCTCAAGGCGGGCAACTACGAAGATGGCCTTTACATGGAGGATGACCTCCTTTGGCTCAATATGATTGCTGCAGGTGCCAAGACTGGGAACCTAGATCAAATCTTGTGTAAGGTTCGTGTCGGTGCAGGGATGTTTGAGCGTCGAGGTGGCTTGCGTTACCTTAAACTCTATCGTCAAGCTCGCCAACGGATGCTTGAGCGAGGGCAAATTTCTTACATGGAATATGCTAAAAGTGTAGCCATTCAGGCAATTGTTGCACTTTGTCCAGGCTTTGTACGTCAGTTTATCTTCGTCAAACTTTTAAGAAAGAGAAAGTAAGCCCCGATAGACTGAATGATTCAGGTTATCATAACAACAGTATCATCTGACTCTTTTAAGGGGGAGTAAATTCCTATGAATAAAAAACTAACAGATTATGTGATTGATCTGGTTGAAATTTTAAATAAACAGCAAAAACAAGTGTTTTGGGGGATATTCGATATTCTGAGTATGGTGGTTTCTATCATCGTATCTTATATCTTGTTTTATGGCCTTATAAATCCTGCGCCTGTGGATTACGTGATCTACACTCTTTTAGCCTTCCTCCTCTATCAAATCATGATTGCGTTTTGGGGGCTAAATGCTAGTATTAGTCGTTATAGCAAGATTACGGATTTCATGAAAATCTTTTTCGGAGTGATGCTCAGCAGTGTTCTTTCTTATGGAATCTGCTATGCCTTCCTTCCATTGTTTTCTATCCGTTTCATCGTGCTCTTCATTTTGTTGAGTACCTTCCTCATCTTGCTTCCTCGTATCACTTGGCAGTTGATTTATTCCAAACGTAAAAAAGGTAGTGGAGATGGGGAGCATCGTCGTACCTTCTTGATCGGTGCTGGTGATGGTGGTGCCCTCTTTATGAACAGCTACCAACATCCAACTAGCGACCTTGAGCTAGTGGGGATATTGGATAATGATGAAAAGAAAAAGGGACAAAAACTAGGTGGAATCCCAGTTCTGGGCTCTTATGATAATCTACCTGAATTAGCTAAACGTCACCAAATCGAGCGTGTCATCGTAGCGATCCCTTCGCTTGACCCATCAGAGTACGAACGCATCTTGCAGATGTGTAATAAGCTAGGCGTCAAATGTTACAAGATGCCTAAGGTTGAGACAGTCGTTCAAGGACTCCATCAACCAGGCAGTGGTTTCCAGAAAATTGATATCACAGACCTTTTGGGCCGTCAGGAGATTCGTCTTGACGAATCGCGTCTGGGTACTGAGATTACAGGCAAGACCATCCTGGTGACAGGAGCCGGTGGTTCGATTGGTTCGGAGATTTGTCGTCAGGTTAGCCGCTTCAATCCCGAACGTATCGTCTTACTTGGACATGGTGAAAACTCAATCTATCTCGTTTATCATGAATTGATCCGTACATTCCAAGGGATTGATTATGTTCCTGTTATTGCAGATATTCAGGACTATGACCGTCTCTTGCAGGTGTTTGAGCAGTACAAACCAGCCATTGTTTATCATGCTGCAGCCCACAAACACGTTCCGATGATGGAGCGCAATCCAAAAGAAGCCTTCAAGAACAATATCCTCGGTACCTACAATGTTGCCAAGGCTGTTGATGAGGCCAAAGTACCTAAGATGGTCATGATTTCGACTGACAAGGCAGTCAATCCACCAAATGTTATGGGTGCGACTAAGCGCGTGGCAGAATTGATTGTCACTGGCTTTAACCAACGTAGCAAATCAACCTACTGTGCAGTCCGTTTTGGGAATGTTCTGGGTAGTCGTGGTAGCGTGATTCCTGTCTTTGAACGTCAGATTGCTGAAGGCGGTCCTGTAACGGTGACAGACTTCCGTATGACACGTTACTTCATGACCATTCCAGAGGCTAGCCGTCTAGTAATCCATGCTGGCGCTTATGCCAAGGACGGAGAAGTCTTTATCCTCGATATGGGCAAACCAGTCAAGATTTATGACTTGGCTAAGAAAATGGTCCTTCTAAGTGGGCACACGGAAAGTGAAATTCCAATCGTTGAGGTCGGTATTCGACCAGGTGAAAAACTCTATGAAGAACTCTTGGTTTCGACCGAATTGGTTGATAACCAAGTCATGGACAAGATTTTCGTTGGTAAGGTAAATGTCATGCCGCTAGAAGCGATTGATCAAAAGATTGAAGAGTTCCGTTCACTCAGCGGAGATGAGCTCAAAGAAGCGATTATTTCCTTTGCGAATGAGACAACTCATGCTGAGTAAGAGTGTCCAACTACCTTCATAATGAAACAACTATCGCCAGTTTTCTGAGAGAATCAGAAAGCTGGTTTTTATAAATAGAGAGTAGAGAACATCGGATCTTTCAAAGGTTTAATAAGCGCAACTATTCAAGGGACGATGTTATTTGATCTATCAGGAGAGTGATTTCAGACAATCTAAAAACTACCTCTATTTTAAGCTGGTAACATAACTTTGCGAAATAAGTATTAAAGTCAAAAGGAGATTTTTGTATGCTGAGTGCTATTAGGAGTTTTTTCAAAGGCTATGCAAATTTTTCTGGTCGTTCCACACGTCCAGAATTTTGGTGGGTTTGGCTGCTAAATATGGTGATTTTCTTGCCCGCCTACTACTCACTTTTTACTGGAGTAGAATCTGATAAAGCCATCAGGAATATTGCGGTCTTCAGTATGTGTATTATTTTGTTTATAATAGAGTTTGTTCCTCTACTAGCACTGATAGTACGTCGCTTACGAGATGTGGGTATCCATTGGGCCTATATTTTTATTGTATTTGTTCCTTTGGGTGCATTAACACTGCTTGTTATGCTCGCTATGCCAAGTCAACGATTTGTAGAAAAAGTGATAGAAAATAGTGAAAAAGATAAAGAGAATACGGAAGACTCTCAGTTTGAAGAAATGGTACGAAAATATTAAGATATTTCTACTCTATTTTAAAGCGGCTGAGTCGCTTCGCAGCAAATAATCGCTTCAGGAATTGTACCTCTTTTTAGCGCCTATTCTCATGTTGCCTTCTATCGCCGTGACTGTTCGTCGCTTACGAGACGCTGGTTTCCACTGGGCCTTTATCTTCATTGCTTTGGTTCCTCTCGTTGGACCGATTACCCTTATTGTCATGCTTGCTTGGCCAAGTAAGAAGGATGAAGATACAGATACTGAAGAACAGGATCAAATTACTGCTTAAGCATGGAGTTGATTCCTTCTGATAGTAACAACATATAAAAAATACTCCTCAACCTAGTTCACTAGTGTTAGGAGTATTTTTGTATGGTTAGAGCTGGCTAATGATATCGTCAATGGTATGGGCAATCCAGTCAGGTTGATAGATGAGTAAATCAGCCTCTTCTCCAAATCCCCAAGAAACAGCGAACTTTTTAATGCCAGTTTCTTGGGCTCCGATCATATCAAACTTGGTGTCCCCGATAATGAGGACTTGGTCTGCAGGCAGTTGATGCATATGCAAGGCGTAACGGATGACATCCGCCTTGTGTGGCGTTTCAGGACTAGAACCGTAAATGCCATCAAAGAAATGATGGATTCCCAGATTTTTAGTCATATCGTGAGCAGTAGGAGTATTCTTTGTTGTAGTGATGTAGAGAGGGTAGTTTTGCGAAAGCTCTTGAAGCAATTCCGTTATTCGGGGGAAGAGTTGCGCTTCGTGGATTCCTTTTTCCTTGTAGTAAGAACGATAGATTTGAACAGCTTCTGAGATTTGTTCCTTGGGAAGACACGTTGCAAAGCTACTTTCAAGTGGCGGGCCCATGAAACCACGAATGGTTTTGGCATCAGGGCTTGGAACTCCTAGCTCTTTAAAGGTATGGGTAAAGGCATTGTGGATCCCGAGGGAACTGTCAACCAGGGTTCCGTCCAGATCAAAAAAGATAGCTGAGATAGAGGGCATGATTTCTCCTAACAGATAAACTTATTCTCCGAAGATTTCTTTTTGTAGGCGACGACCAGTAGGTGTGGCGGCGAGTCCACCCTCGGCCGTTTCACGAAAGGCAGTTGGAAGACTTGATCCAACTTGGTACATTGCATCGATGACTTCGTCAACAGGGATCTTAGACTCGATACCTGCCAAGGCCATGTCTGCTGCGATAAAGGCAAAGCTGGCTCCCATGGCATTTCGTTTGACACAGGGAACTTCAACCAAACCAGCAACAGGGTCACAGATGAGACCTAGCATATTTTTAATGACAAAGGCGATGGCTTGGCTAGCCTGATAGGGCGTTCCACCTGCGGCCAAAGTCAAGGCTGCGGCACTCATGGCGGAGGCAGAGCCGACTTCGGCCTGACAGCCACCTTCAGCACCCGAGATAGAGGCATTGTTTGCGATAACCAATCCAAAGGCACCAGCAGCAAAGAGGAAATCTAACTGTTCTTCGTGGCTGAGGTCAAGTTTTTGGATAGCAGCAGTGAGAACGGCTGGCAGACAGCCAGCACTTCCTGCGGTTGGAGTGGCACAGACCAAGCCCATCTTCGCATTGTGTTCATTGACCGCGATGGCATTACGGGCTGCTGATAGGATGGTAAAGTCCGACAAGGCCTTGCCACTTTTGAGATGGCGGTCTAGTTTGGCCGCGTCTCCACCCGTTAGGCCACTACGGGATTTATTTTTACTGAGACCGAGCTCGACAGAGGCTTTCATGACTTCTAGATTGCGTTCCATGAGGAGGAGAACTTCTGGCCGTTCCCGACCGGTTAGTTGATATTCTGTCGCAATCATGAGTTCTGCGACATTTCCTTGGAAGTCTAGATCCGCCTGCTCGACCAATTCTTTGATAGAATAAAACATGTTTCCTCCTACTTAAAGAAATTGACATTGTGGAGATGAGGGATTTTTCGGATTTCTTCAATCGCCTCTTCGCAACTTCGACTATCGACTTCGATAATCATAATGGCTTTTTCTCCAGCTTTTTCTCGAGTCACATTCATCTGAGCGATGTTGATATCGAAACGAGAGAGGGCTTCAGTAACATGGGCAATCATACCTGGAACATCTTGATGCACGATGATAATGGTTGGTGTGTTCATGTTGAGAGAGACAGCAAAGCCGTTAAGCTCCGTAACTTGGATATTTCCTCCACCGATGGAAATTCCTGTCACACTGATGGATTTGTGTTCATTCTTCACAGTAATTTTAGTGGTGTTAGGATGAGGAGCGTTGCTATCTTTCTGAATGGTCCAGACAATCTTGATACCACGTTTATGGGCAATCTCAAGGCTATTTGGAATATCGGGATCGTCCGTATCCATACCTAATATACCAGCGACGAGAGCAAGGTCGGTTCCATGACCACGGTAGGTTTTGGCAAATGAATTAAATAATTGGAATTCGACTTCTGTCGGCGTATCGTCAAAGATGGAAGAGACGATTTTCCCGATGCGAACAGCTCCAGCTGTGTGGCTACTTGATGGGCCAATCATGACAGGTCCGATAATGTCAAAGACAGATTGAAAACGAAGTGAGTGCATCTGTTTCCCCTTACAAAGATTCTTATATCTATTATATCAAAGAATGGACCTCCGCGCTTATTTCCCTTATCAAAAGCTTAAAATGATTAAAGATAGTATAAAATAAGGTCTTTTGTGACAAAAACCTCCTTAAAACGGTAAATATAAAACATTTTTGTAATATTTCTACATAAAACCGTTAAACAACGGTAACCTTTAAAAGGTATCATAGATATATCCAATGGAAGGAGAATTTTTAGATATGTCATTAACAACTAAAAAAATTAAAACAACTATCGCAGGAGTAGCAACTTTGCTTGCTTTCTTTGCTCCATCACTTGCATCTGCCCAAGAAACTGTAACTTACACAGTTAAATCAGGTGATACTCTTTCAGAAATCGCTGAGAAGTACAACACAACTGTTGAAAAATTGGCAGCAAAAAACAACATCAAAGATATTCACCTTATCTATGTTGACCAAGTTTTGGTTATCGAAGGAACAGCTCCATCGACAGCAACTGCAACCGCTGCAGCTTCAGCAACAACTTATGAAGCACCAGCAGCTGCGGAAGAAACTGCAGAAGAAGTAACTGAAACAACAACCTATGAAGCGCCAGCTGCACCTGCAACTCCAGCAGCAGAAAGCAACACTGCAGCAGCTTCTACTGTAAGTGGTTCTGAAGCAGAAGCCAAAGAATGGATCGCTCAAAAAGAATCAGGCGGTAGCTACACTGCTACAAACGGACGTTACATCGGACGTTACCAATTGACAGATTCATACTTGAACGGTGACTACTCAGCTGAAAACCAAGAACGTGTAGCAGATGCCTACGTTGCAGGACGTTACGGTTCATGGACAGCTGCCAAGAACTTCTGGCTTAACAACGGTTGGTATTAAGAATAAAAGAGTCCTTTAGGGCTCTTTTTTGTTTCTCTATAACAAAAAGCGTAACAATCTTCTCAGTAATGCTCTATTTGTATAATTCCAACGAAATTCTTCAAATTGTTTTAAAACTCAAATAGTATAAATAAGCTTATTATGTGTAAAAATATATCATATAATAAGCTTTTTCTTGATTTTAATGAAATAAAATACAGTTTTTTCTTGACAAACGAAAATGAGAGGAGTATTATTTATACAACAATAAAGTATAAAAATAAAAGGAGACTCTTCTATGAATAAAGTGAAGAAGGTGTTGATGACGATGTTTGGTTTGCTTATGTTTCCCTTATTATTTGCTTGTAGTAACGCTCAATCCCAAGGTGTTGAAGCCATTAAGGCTAAAGGAAAATTGGTGGTGGCCCTAAATCCAGAGTTTGCTCCATTTGAATATCAGAAATTGGTCGATGGGAAAAATCAGATTGTAGGTTCAGATGTTGAGCTAGCCAAAGCCATCGCAAAGGAACTAGGTGTAGAAGTGGAGTTCTCTCCAATGAGTTTTGACAATGTACTGGCTAGTCTTGATTCAGGCAAGGCCGATCTTGCCATATCAGGTGTTTCTAAAACGGAGGAGAGAAGTCAAGTTTACGATTTTTCAATTCCCTACTACACTTCGAAAAATAAGGTTATCGTAAGAAAATCTGAATTAACGAATTACCAATCAGTCAAGGATTTGGCTCAGAAAAAGGTTGGAGCGCAGAAAGGCTCTATCCAGGAAACTCTGGCCAAAGAAACCTTGCAGAATGCTTCTCTCGTTTCACTTCCTAAAAATGGAAATTTGATAACAGATTTGAAATCAGGGCAACTGGATGCAGTTATCTTTGAGGAACCAGTGGCGAAAGGCTTTGTAGAGAATAATCCAGACCTAGCCATCGCTGAGTTTGATTTTGACAATGACAAAGAAGATTCCTACGCTGTTGCGATGAAAAAAGACAGTAAAGAATTAAAAGAGGCGGTTGACAAAACCATCCAGAAGTTGAAGGATTCTGGGGAGTTGGACAAATTGATTGACGATGCTTTTAAAGCCTCTATCGAAAAATAGAAAGAAGGATGAGAAATGAGTAAGGAAAAAGTCATTTTAGCCTATTCAGGTGGATTGGATACATCAGTTGCTATTACATGGTTAAAAAAAGACTATGATGTGATTGCTGTTTGTATGGATGTGGGTGAAGGAAAAGATCTGGAATTCATCCACGATAAAGCTCTCAAGGTTGGGGCTGTTGAGTCTTATGTCATTGATGTTAAGGAAGAATTTGCTAATGACTATGTTTTAGTGGCTCTTCAGGCACATGCTTACTACGAACAGAAGTATCCCTTGGTATCTGCTCTGAGTCGCCCTCTTATTTCAAAAAAACTCGTTGAAATAGCTCATCAGACGGGGGCAACTACAATTGCCCATGGTTGTACAGGCAAGGGAAACGACCAAGTTCGGTTTGAAGTCTCTATTGCAGCTTTGGATCCCAATTTAAAGGTAGTTGCACCTGTTCGTGAGTGGAAATGGTCTCGTGAAGAAGAAATCCAATATGCCAAAGAAAACGGTGTTCCAGTTCCTGCTGACCTTGACAATCCTTACTCTGTCGATCAAAATCTTTGGGGACGTGCAAATGAATGTGGTGTCTTGGAAAACCCTTGGAACCAAGCGCCAGAAGAAGCATTTGGGATCACATCTTCTCCAGAAGAGGCACCAGACAGTCCAGAATTTATTGACATTGAGTTTAGTTGCGGGGTGCCTACCTCCCTCAATGGTGAGAAGATGAAAGTGGCGGATTTGATTCAAAAACTAAATGAAATTGCGGGCAAACACGGTGTCGGTCGTATTGACCACGTGGAAAATCGCCTAGTCGGTATTAAGTCAAGAGAGATTTATGAGTGCCCAGGTGCTGTGACTTTATTGGCAGCTCATAAGGAGATTGAAGACTTGACTCTTGTGAGAGAAGTGGCTCATTTCAAACCTATTATCGAAAATGAGTTGTCCAATCTCATCTATAATGCCTTGTGGTTTAGCCCAGCAACTCAGGCTTTGATTGCCTATATCAAGGAGACACAGAAAGTTGTCAATGGAACTGCAAAAGTTAAACTCTATAAGGGGAATGCTCAGGTAGTGGCTCGGAAATCTCCAAATTCTCTTTACGATGAAAATTTGGCGACTTATACTAGTGCAGATACCTTTGACCAAGATGCGGCTGTTGGATTTATCAAGCTTTGGGGGCTTCCGACTAAGGTTTATTCAGAAGTTCAGAAAAATGTTGAGTAGTGACGCGATAGAAAGGGACGACAGGATATGCCGAAAAATACAAAATTATGGGGTGGTCGATTTGAAGGCACTGTGGAAGATTGGGTAGAACAGTTCGGTGCGAGTATTTCCTTTGACCACCAGCTGGCAAAATTTGATTTGATGGGTTCCTTAGCTCATGTTCAAATGCTAGGACAGACTGGCATTTTAAGCTTGGAAGAGGCAGAGCAGATTCAAGATGGTCTGAAAGCTTTGTTGCGAGATTTAGAGGCAGGAGAGCTTCATTTTGATATTGCAAATGAAGATATTCATATGAATATGGAAGTGTTGCTGACAGAGAAAATCGGTCCTCTGGCTGGAAAACTGCACACGGCTCGTTCTCGGAATGACCAAGTCGCAACAGATATGCACTTATATCTAAAGGAGCAGCTTGGCCATGTCTTGGATAAGTTGGCGAATCTGAACAGTGTTTTGCTGGATTTGGCTGAAAAACATGTGGAAACCATCATGCCAGGCTATACCCATTTACAGCACGCCCAACCGATTAGTTTTGCCCACCATCTCATGGCTTATTACAATATGTTTCAAAGGGATAGCGAGCGATTTGCATTTAACTTGAAACATACGGACCTATCTCCCCTGGGTGCGGCTGCCTTAGCGGGGACAACTTTTCCAATCGATCGTCAATTATCGAGTGATTTATTGGGCTTCCAACAACCCTATATCAATTCCTTGGACGCAGTGAGTGACCGTGATTTTATCTTGGAATTTCTGTCAAATGCCAGCATTTTGATGATGCATATGAGTCGTTTTTGTGAGGAAATCATCAATTGGTGCAGTTTTGAGTATCAGTACATTAGCTTGTCTGATAGCTTTTCAACGGGTTCGTCTATCATGCCCCAGAAGAAAAATCCTGATATGGCCGAATTGATTCGAGGGAAGACAGGACGAGTTTACGGGCACTTACTTGGACTATTGACCGTCATGAAGTCTTTGCCTCTGGCCTATAATAAGGATTTGCAAGAGGACAAGGAAGGCCTGTTTGATACAGTAGAAACGATTTTGAATTCTCTGGATGTGTTGGCAGGTATGCTATCGAGCATGCAGATTAATAAGGTCAAAATGCAGCAATCCACAGAGAATGATTTTTCGAATGCGACCGAACTGGCAGATTATTTGGCTGAAAAAGGCCTCCCTTTTAGAGAAGCGCATGAAATTGTAGGGAAATTGGTTTTAGACTCTATCAAGCATGGTAAAAATATCCAAAATTGGGATTTGAAGGAGTTGCAAGCCTACCACCCCTTGATTGAAGAGGATATTTATATCTACTTGCGTCCAGAAACCGCTGTTAAGAGACGCAATTCCTTAGGAGGAACCGGCTTTGAGCAAGTGAAATACCAGATAGAACAAGCGAAGAAAGAACTTAAAGGGGAAAATTGATTCGTTTGTAAAGTAAGAAAGAGAGGCTGAGATGATTTATCAGCCTCTTTCTTGTCTTCTCCAACCAAGCGTGTTATAATGAATACTGCTCAAGCGACCTTCAATCGTGAAGCACACACGACCTTCAATCGTGAACTAGTCATTTCGTTTATCTTTTATTACGTCGTTAACTCGCAATGAGATGCAAGCTGAGCTTGTCTGATTTATAACCTCAATCAGTCTCCCAGACTGATTGAGCGAACTCGAGTTATGCCTGCGACTCGTTGCCTATCATATTTTCATTTTAAGATGATAGGCTAAAATGGTCTCCCAGACCATTTTACTCCTAAAAGCAAACGAAAAGACGATACTCAAAGAAATTCTATTGAAAGTTATAATGAATAGAATTTTGAAGGGTATGAATAAACGAATAGATGGGAGACTTACCATGAGTGATAACTCTAAAACACGTGTTGTCGTGGGGATGAGTGGTGGTGTTGATTCGTCGGTGACGGCTCTCTTGCTCAAGGAGCAGGGCTACGATGTGATCGGTATCTTCATGAAGAACTGGGATGACACAGATGAAAACGGCGTCTGTACGGCGACCGAAGATTACAAGGATGTGGCTGCGGTGGCAGACCAGATCGGCATTCCTTACTACTCTGTCAATTTTGAAAAAGAGTACTGGGACCGCGTTTTTGAGTATTTCCTAGCGGAATACCGTGCAGGGCGCACGCCAAATCCAGACGTTATGTGTAACAAGGAAATCAAGTTTAAGGCCTTTCTGGACTATGCTATGACCTTAGGCGCAGACTATGTAGCGACTGGGCACTATGCCCGAGTAGCGCGTGATGAGGATGGCATCGTTCACATGCTTCGTGGCGTGGACAATGGCAAGGACCAGACCTATTTCCTCAGTCAACTTTCGCAAGAACAACTTCAAAAAACTATGTTCCCACTGGGGCATTTGGAAAAGCCTGAAGTACGAAAACTAGCAGAAGAAGCAGGTCTTGCGACTGCCAAGAAGAAAGATTCGACAGGGATTTGCTTTATCGGAGAAAAGAACTTTAAAAACTTTCTCAGTAACTACCTGCCAGCCCAGCCTGGTCGCATGATGACTGTGGACGGTCGCGATATGGGTGAGCATGCAGGACTTATGTATTATACGATTGGTCAGCGTGGAGGACTTGGTATCGGTGGTCAACACGGCGGTGACAATGCCCCTTGGTTCGTTGTCGGAAAAGATTTGAGCCAAAATATCCTCTATGTCGGCCAAGGTTTCTATCATGATTCGCTTATGTCAACAAGCCTAGAAGCCAGTCAAGTTCATTTTACTCGTGAGATGCCAGAGGAATTTACGCTAGAGTGTACGGCTAAATTCCGCTACCGTCAGCCTGATTCTAAGGTGACAGTACATGTCAAAGGAGATAAGGCAGAAGTTATCTTTGCGGAACCGCAACGTGCCATCACACCAGGACAGGCAGTTGTCTTTTACGATGGCGAAGAGTGCCTTGGTGGTGGTTTGATTGACAATGCCTACCGCGATGGACAGGTTTGTCAGTACATTTAAGATTTTCTAAGAGGAAAGAGAATGTTTCAGTTTTTTAAGAAAAAAACGGCTAAAAAAGAGCAAACAATGAATCTCTCTGACTATAAGAAAGAGTATTTGAGAGAGAAAACGACAGAGTCAATTGAAGCCTTGTTCAAGGAATTGAAACAAGCTAAAGTCTGGGTCCCCTTCAATCCGAATCTTCTGGATGAGAGTGATGAACAAGAAGGGGTACGACTAAAACCGGATATTCTGCGAAAGGGAGACGACTACTTCTATCCTTGTTTCTTAACTGAACAAGATATTCCTAGGGACTATTATGACCGTTTTTCCTGGTTGCAATTACCTCTTACGGACTGTTTATCTGTTGCGGAAGAGATAGGGGAGTTTCCGGTGAGAGGGATTGTTCTGGATGCCTTCTCTGACCCAGTCGAGATTGACAAAGGAGCTTTTGAAGTGATTCGCCAATTATAGTACATTTAGATTGACAAATTTTCTCAATTTGCTACAATAATAAAAGCAATAGAAATGATGGTCAAAGCTCATGGATGTTGCAGGCTTTTTTGTCCTGCACTTCTTTGGAGTTTTGACTGTTTTTGTGTCGTTTAAGGGAAAGGACAAAAATGACTCAACAAGACTTTCGGACAAAAGTAGGAAATACTGTTTTTGGTGTTCGGGCGACAGCCTTGATTCTTCAAAATCGCAAACTCCTAGTTACCAAAGATGAGGGCAAGTATTACACTATCGGCGGTGCCATCCAAGTCAATGAAAGAACGGAAGATGCGGTAGTCCGCGAAGTGAAGGAAGAACTGGGTGTCAGAGCTCAAGCTGGGCAGCTAGCTTTCGCGGTTGAAAATCGTTTTGAACAAGACGGTGTTTCCTATCACAACATCGAATTTCATTATCTAGTTGATCTACTGGAGGATGCCCCATTGATCATGCAGGAAGATGAAAAAACGCAGCCCTGTGAGTGGATTGATTTGGATAAACTCCAGAATATCCAGCTAGTTCCAGCCTTCTTAAAAACAGCCCTGCCGGATTGGGACGGGCAACTAAGACACATTCATCTTGAAGAATAGGAGAGAAAATGACTTATAATTTTACGGAAGAATACGATATTATTGTAATCGGTGCGGGACACGCTGGGGTTGAGGCTTCCTTGGCTGCAAGCCGTATGGGTTGTAAGGTCTTGCTTGCGACTATCAACATTGAAATGCTGGCTTTCATGCCATGTAATCCCTCTATCGGAGGTTCTGCCAAGGGGATTGTCGTGCGTGAAGTCGATGCCCTCGGTGGTGAAATGGCTAAAACCATTGACAAGACTTACATCCAGATGAAGATGCTCAACACTGGGAAAGGTCCAGCTGTCCGTGCCCTTCGTGCGCAGGCTGACAAGGAGCTTTACTCTAAGGAAATGCGCAAGACAGTTGAAAATCAAGAAAATCTGACCCTTCGTCAAACCATGATTGATGAGATTTTGGTGGAAGATGGCAAGGTTGTCGGTGTGCGTACGGCGACCCATCAAGAGTATGCTGCCAAGGCTGTTATCGTGACGACAGGGACTGCACTCCGCGGAGAAATCATCATTGGAGATCTAAAGTACTCATCAGGTCCTAACCACAGTCTAGCTTCGATCAACCTAGCTGATAATCTCAAGGAATTGGGACTTGAAATCGGTCGTTTCAAGACAGGAACTCCTCCACGTGTCAAGGCTTCCTCTATCAACTATGATGTGACAGAGATTCAGCCAGGAGACGAGGCGCCAAATCACTTCTCTTATACTTCACGTGATGAGGATTATGTCAAGGACCAGGTGCCATGCTGGTTGACCTACACCAATGGTACCAGTCATGAGATTATCCAAAACAACCTCCACCGTGCGCCTATGTTTACAGGTGTGGTTAAGGGAGTGGGCCCTCGTTACTGTCCATCAATTGAGGACAAGATTGTGCGCTTTGCGGATAAGGAACGCCATCAGCTCTTCCTTGAACCAGAAGGGCGCAATACAGAGGAAGTCTATGTTCAAGGACTTTCAACCAGTCTGCCTGAGGATGTTCAGCGTGAGCTAGTTCATTCCATCAAAGGTTTAGAAAATGCTGAAATGATGCGAACTGGTTATGCCATTGAGTACGACATGGTCTTGCCACACCAGTTGCGTGCAACTCTGGAAACCAAGAAAATCTCAGGACTTTTCACTGCTGGTCAGACCAATGGAACGTCAGGTTACGAAGAGGCGGCAGGACAAGGGATTATCGCTGGTATCAATGCGGCTCTGAAAATCCAAGGCAAGTCTGAGTTGATTTTGAAGCGCAGTGACGGTTATATCGGGGTGATGATTGATGACTTGGTGACAAAGGGTACCATTGAACCTTATCGTCTCTTGACCAGTCGTGCTGAATACCGTCTCATCCTCCGTCATGACAATGCCGATATGCGTTTGACAGAGATGGGACGCGAGATTGGGCTTGTTGACGATGAACGCTGGGCTCGTTTTGAAATCAAGAAAAATCAATTTGACAATGAGATGAAGCGTCTCGACAGCATCAAACTTAAGCCAGTTAAGGAAACCAATGCTAAGGTTGAGGAAATGGGCTTCAAGCCGTTGACAGATGCAGTGACAGCCAAAGAATTCCTTCGCCGTCCAGAAGTTTCTTACAAAGATGTGGTAGCTTTCATAGGGCCAGCTGCCGAGGAATTGGATGACAAGATTATCGAATTGATTGAAACAGAAATCAAGTACGAAGGCTATATTTCCAAAGCCATGGATCAGGTTGCCAAGATGAAACGTATGGAAGAAAAACGCATTCCAGCCAATATCGACTGGGATGACATTGATTCTATCGCAACCGAAGCCCGTCAGAAGTTCAAACTCATCAATCCAGAAACTATCGGCCAAGCCAGCCGTATTTCGGGAGTAAACCCAGCAGATATTTCTATTTTGATGGTGTATTTGGAAGGTAAAAATCGTAGTATTTCTAAAAATCAAGAAAAGAAAGCATAGAAAAAACAGCTCCGAAGATGGGGCTGTTTTTTGACTTGTATTCAATGAAAAACAAAGAGTATTATTCTTCGTCTGGCGTGAGGATCATCGGGATGATAATCGGTTCACGTTCTGTATTTTCATAGAGGAAAGGACGAATAGCGTTGACGATGGCACCATTGACAGATTGCACGCTAGCATCTTTGTTCTTCAGTGCGATACGAATAGCATTGAAGAGGATGCGCTGGCTTTGGCGAATCAAGTCTCCAGACTCTCTCATGTAGACAAAGCCTCGGCTGAGGATGTCTGGGCCAGACAGAATCATCTGCGATTTAAAGTCAACAGTTGCGACTGCTAGAACGACACCGTCTTCAGATAAATCACGACGATCTTTGAGGACAGCAGCGCCGATTTCACCGATACGATTTCCATCGACATAGATGTCTTGGGCATTGAAGTGACCTGCGATACGGGCTGAGTTAGCAGTAAGAGCAAGCACATCACCATTGCTCATGATAAAGATATTGTCCTTCTCGACACCCGTATCCACCGCTAGTCCAGCGTGGACTTTCTGCATACGATATTCACCGTGGACAGGCATGAAGTATTTCGGCTTAATCAAGCGGAGCATGAGTTTTTGCTCTTGCTGACCACCGTGTCCAGATGTATGGATATTGTTCACTTTACCGTGGATAACTTCGACACCAGCTTCAGAAATAGTGTTAATCAATTTGTTGACGCTAGTGGTATTTCCAGGGATTGGGCTAGAAGAGAAGATAACAGTATCGCCGGGTTGGAGTTGCACCTGACGGTGGGTTCCATTGGCGATACGAGAGAGGGCTGCCATCGGCTCACCCTGACTACCTGTACAGAGTATTAGAATCTCGCCTGCAGGGTAGTCTTTGATTTCATTTGGCTCGATAAAGGTTCCCTTAGGAGCTTTGATGTAGCCAAGCTCGATCCCGTTGACAATGGCCTTTTCCATAGAACGACCAAAGACCGCAATCTTGCGTCCAGTCTTAACAGCGGCATCCGTTGCTTGCTGGAGACGGAAGATATTTGAGGCAAAGGATGCAAAGATGATACGTCCTTCAATACCTTGAATGATCTTCATGATGGACTGACCAACGACTTTTTCAGAGTTGGTAAAGGTTGGTACTTCCGCATTTGTCGAGTCAGAGAGGAGGCAGAGCACACCCTCTTCACCAAGGGCTGCCATCCGGTGCAAGTCCGCTGGTTCACCAACTGGGGTGAAGTCGAACTTGAAGTCACCTGTACAGACGATTTTCCCTTGAGGGGTATGAATGACAATCCCTAAAGGCTCTGGAATGGAGTGAGTGGTTCTAAAGAAAGTTGCCTTGAGATTTTTAAAGGTCAACTCAGTGTTGTGATTGATTTCGTAAAGTTTGGCGTTGCGCAAGAGGCCGTGTTCTTCGAGTTTTCCACGGATCAAAGCCAAGGCAAGTGGCCCAGCGTAGATAGGGACATTTGCTTGCTTGAGCAGGAAGGGAATCCCACCGATGTGGTCCTCGTGTCCGTGTGTGATCAAGACAGCCTTGACGCGGTCGATATTGTCCACGATGTAAGAGTAGTCGGGGATAACGTAGTCGATACCCAGCAAGTCATCTTCTGGGAATTTAATCCCAGCATCGACGATGATAATTTCGTCTTGGTATTCAATTCCGTAAGTGTTTTTCCCGATTTCTCCCAGACCACCGATGGCAAAAACGCCGACTTCTTCAGGTTTAAGAGTGTAGGCCATATTAGAACTCCGTAATCTCGAAAGCGCCAGTTTCTTTTTCGTAATCTAGCAATTTGTCAGACAAGAGTTCGATAAATTCGATATTGTACTCTGGGCGATTTTCTTCGACAAGTTGGCGAGCAGCGATACGGCCCTCAAGTTCTGAGCTGGCATCGATGTCTAGGTAAAGTGAGCGTGTTGTTTCACGACGTGGGCTACGTTCTTTTGTTTCTTGATAAAAAACTTTGTAAATCATATAGTTCCTTTCTATTTACAGGTCAGCTTATTCCAAACTTTTAGTAGAGATTTGCTTGATTTCATTCCATTTTGTGTCTAGATTGACCTTGATTCGTTACAATTATTTCAATTATACCACAAAATGAAAAATTAGTAAAAGACGGAAATGGAGAAAGTAAAGGCTGACAAAAGCGTAAAACATGGATGACAAGATGAAATAAAATTGTTTTGAGCAAAAAAGAAAAAGCCCTTGACCGAAGTCAAGAGCCGTCAAACAATGGGGGCGAATTGTTCAATCGCAATTTCAGTTCTTTAGAAACCAAAGTTTCAGGGATAGCACTGCAACCCGAAGAATCAAAGATTCAACCTGCATTTCCTACCAGTGTTCAATTATATTTTAACATTGATGGTTAAAAGAGTCAAAGAATTTGCCGTCTTTAATTCCCTCTTTTTTCTCAGCAAAAATCGAGTTGAAGCATAAAAAGAAAAAATCAAGCGATGAACATTTGGTCACTTGATTTTGAGGGCTGCTTATTTGGCGAAATAGCCGTGCTTGCGGTACCAATCTACCACGTCAGCTAAGCTTTCTTCGAGAGGGCGATGCTGTCCGCCTAGCTCGCTCTCGGTTTTGGCAAAGCTAAAATTACTTTTGAGATATTCTTCGGCCATGAGATGAGCGAGCTCATTGGTGACCAAAATTGGTTTTTTGGTGAGTCGGTGGTAGAGTTCACTTGCTTGGGCATAGATTTTGACGAAAAGAGGGGAGATCTTGCGCTTGGGGGCGGGAACGCCAGTGATTTTTTCCAGTATTTGGTACAATTCTGTCATGGTTACTTGCCGTCCAACTGCCAGATAGCGCTCCTTTGAGCGTCCGTATTTCATGGCGCGGAGATGAATATCTGCTACATCTCTAGCATCCACCATATTATAGCTAGCCTTTAAGATACCTGGAAGTTTTTGCTCTACAAAATTGATAATCAGCTGTCCACTGGAGGTCGGACCAATGTCTCTAGGACCAAGCATTACACTTGGCAAGATAAAGCAACCGAAAACATCTGAATGCTTGTCCAAGAAATCACGAACAGCCTCTTCGCTCAAAATCTTACTGCGATAGTAATCAAAAGGAGTATCTTTTGAGCGGGACATGCTCTCATCAATCAACTGATTGGCCTCGCCTTCCAGTACAACACTGGAAGAAGTATGGACAAATTGGCGGATACCAGCCTCATAAGCAGCTTCTAGGAGATTATTTGTTCCTATGATATTGGTGTCATAGAGCTCCTGCCAGTGCTTGCCGCCTTTATAATTATCGCGGAAAAAAGCAGCGGTATGAAAGAGGCTGTCGCAACCTACTAGATAGTCGCGATAGCTTGCGGGCTCCAAAATGTTTCCCTTGACAATCTGGATAGGCAAATCGCCAAATTGTTTGCGCGCTTTTTCCTCGGAGCGAACGAGAACGGTCACTTGAATGTTTTCTTTTAGCAGAGCACGCACGAGATTATTTCCTAAAAGACCAGTCGCGCCTGTTACAAAAGCGTGCTTATTGTTCTAGCTGATTTTTGATTTGTCTGGGTTCGGGTCATCCGTTTTTCCTCCTTTTGTAAATAGATGACATATCATCTATTTAGGATTTTATATTTTTTAACTAAAATTGTCAACAATTTACCTAATCTAGTGTAAAATAGTATAGAAGTGATTTTTGAAAGGAGAGCAGCGTGGTAGCAGAAGGAATTCGATTTGGCTATTTGTTTAGAAGTGCAGAGAGCTTAGCGACGAGAGAATATGGGAAGTTGCTAGAGCCTTTGGGAATTACGCCCAATCAAAGCGAGGTCTTGCTCGTTTTGGGCGAACACGCTCCGCTGTCTCTCAAGGGCTTGGGAGAATCCCTGATTTGTGAGGAAAAAAGCCCTAGTCGCTTGGTGCAGGCTTTGATTAAAAAAGGCTTGGTCAAGAAGGAAATTTCTAGCAAGGACAAGCGCAGTTCTCGCTTGAGCTTGACTGCTGCCGGAGCGGATTTGCTGCCCAAGATTGCTGAGCAAGAAGCGATTTTTGGAAAACACTTGGCGCAGCAAGTGCCTAATTTGGAGGCTTTTAGCCAGATTTTAGAGGAATTTTTGGTAGATAGTTTCTACGAAGACAAATTAAAACGCCGCTCACTTTGGCGGCAAGAGGAAAAATAGAGGATAAGCATGAAGATTGCAGCTTTTGATACGTCCAGCAAGGCTCTTTCTCTAGCCATTTTAGAGGACAAGCAGGTTCTTGCTGAGACGACGATTAATATTAAGAAGAATCACAGCATCACCCTTATGCCTGCCATCGATTTTTTGATGTCGAGTCTGGACCTGACACCCAAGGACTTGGATCGAATCGTGGTGGCAGAGGGACCGGGCAGCTACACAGGTCTGAGAATTGCGGTAGCAACTGCCAAAACCTTGGCTCATACTTTGAACATCGAGTTGGTTGGCATGTCCAGCCTCTTGGCTCTGGTGCCAAGTCAGCAAGAAGGCTTGGTGGTTCCTATCATGGATGCACGCCGTAACAATGTCTATGCAGGATTTTATGAAAATGCCAAGGCTGTCTTTCCAGAAGCGCACCTGTCTTTTGCGGAAGTGCTAGAGCAGGTCAAGAATGCTGAACAGGTAACCTTTGTCGGAGAAGTTGGAGCCTTTGTGGAACAAATCCAAGAGCATCTGCCACAAGCTAGCTACCAAGAAACCTTGCCAAATGCAGCTAATCTAGCTCTTTGGGCATGGGACAAGAAAGCAGCCTCCTTGCACGACTTTGTGCCAAATTACCTCAAGCGTGTCGAAGCCGAGGAAAACTGGCTCAAGAATCACACCGAGTCTGGCGAGTCTTACATTAAACGCTTATGATAGAAATCAAACGAATCCAAAAACAGCCTGAACTAGCTCAACCCATCTATGCTGTCATGGCAGCTGTTTACCCAGTCAGCCCTTGGACGCTGGAACAAATCCAAGAAGACCTGTCCCAAGATCAGACTTGGTATGCTCTGGCTTATGGTGGGGCAGAAGTGATTGGCTTTCTAGCCGTTCAGGAGAATCTCTTTGAGGCAGAAGTCCTGCAAATCGCTGTCAAAGGAGCCTATCAGGGTCAGGGGATTGCGTCAGCCTTGTTTGCAAAGTTGCCGACGGATAAGGAGATTTTCCTCGAAGTGAGGGAATCTAATCACCGAGCGCAAGCATTTTACAAGAAAGAAAAGATGGCGGTCATCGCTGAGCGAAAGGCTTACTACCATGACCCAGTCGAGGACGCCATCATCATGAAGAGAGAAATAGATGAAGGATAGATATATTTTAGCATTTGAGACATCCTGTGATGAGACCAGTGTCGCCGTCTTAAAAAACGACGAAGAGCTCTTGTCCAATGTCATTGCTAGTCAAATTGAGAGTCACAAACGTTTTGGTGGAGTAGTGCCAGAAGTGGCTAGTCGTCACCATGTCGAGGTTATTACAGCCTGTATCGAGGAGGCGCTAGCAGAAGCAGGGATTAGCGAAGAAGATGTGACAGCTGTTGCCGTCACCTATGGGCCAGGATTGGTTGGAGCTTTACTAGTTGGTTTGTCAGCTGCTAAGGCCTTTGCATGGGCACATGGACTTCCGCTTATCCCTGTTAATCACATGGCTGGGCACCTCATGGCAGCTCAGAGTGTGGAGCCTTTGGAGTTTCCTTTGTTGGCACTCTTGGTCAGTGGTGGGCACACAGAGTTGGTCTATGTTTCTGAGGCTGGCGATTATAAGATTGTTGGGGAGACACGAGACGATGCAGTTGGGGAGGCTTATGACAAGGTCGGACGTGTCATGGGCTTGACTTATCCAGCAGGTCGCGAGATTGACGAGTTGGCCCATCAAGGTCAGGATGTTTATGACTTCCCTCGTGCCATGATCAAGGAAGACAATCTGGAGTTTTCATTCTCAGGTTTGAAGTCTGCCTTTATCAATCTTCACCACAATGCTGAGCAAAAGGGAGAAAGCTTGTCTACAGAGGATTTGTGTGCTTCCTTCCAAGCAGCTGTCATGGATATTCTCATGGCAAAAACCAAGAAGGCTTTAGAAAAATACCCTGTTAAAACCCTTGTCGTGGCAGGTGGCGTGGCAGCCAATAAAGGTCTCAGAGAACGCTTGGCAGACGAAATCAAAGATGTCAAGGTCATCATTCCACCCTTGCGTCTCTGTGGAGACAATGCAGGTATGATTGCCTATGCCAGTGTCAGCGAGTGGAACAAAGAAAACTTTGCAGACTTGGACCTCAATGCCAAACCAAGTCTCGCCTTTGATACCATGGAATAAAGAGTCAGCTTGAAGCTGGCTTTTTTGCTAAAATATTTTATAATATGCTAAAAAAGGAAAAGTTTTTACGAATAGAATAGTAAAGGGAGTTTGGCTATGATTGAAAAAATGGAATTGGGAGAATTTTACAAGGAATTGCGCCTGGCGAGAAAGCTCAAGCAGTCAGATGTGGCTTGTGATGGACTGACAGCATCCCAGCTATCCAAGTTTGAACTAGGGCAGTCTATGCTGTCTGCGGATAAGCTGATCCTAGCGATCCAAGGGATAAATGTGACCTTCGATGAATTTGGACACAAGCTCAACAACTATCAAGAATCCCCACATATGCGAATTGGTAGAAGGGTTGTGGATCGCTTTGCCCATCAAGATATTGCTGGCTTAGAGCAACTGTTGGAGGAAGTCGAGCAAGAACAGATGGCGCAGACCTATCGTCGTTTGAATGCTATTGTGATTAAAAATGCCATCCATTCCTTAGATAAAAACTATCCGCTAGAAGAGGAGGATAGGGAGTTTTTGACTACTTATCTCTATGCTATTGAATCTTGGACCTGGTTTGAACTCTATCTTTTTTGCAATACCATGCCTTTCTTAAGTAATCAAGATCTGATTTTTTTATCCACCTCTTTACTTGAAAAATCCAAGGAATTTAAAGAATTAGCACACAATAGACTGTATATGAAAAGTGGCTTTCTGAATATCATATCAGAGCTCATGGAGCGCAAACTTTTTTCTTATATCCCAATCTTTGAAGCCGAGTTGGAGAGTATGCTTCGACCATACGATGTTTTTGAGAAATTATTGTGGCAGTTTTTAAAGAAGATGAGCATTTTCCTTCAAACTAAGGGGAGCAATCAAAAAGAGATTGAAGACTTTATCCAATCTCTGAAAGTATTAGAAAATCCACAATTAACAGCCCTTTTTGAATTGCGTTTTCAGCAATATAAAGCACTTATCGATTAGTTAAAGATGGGAAATGATAATAATATCAGCAACGATTGTCAATAATGCTATGATTTGTTTCTTCATTTCATGTCCTCCTACATAATGGTAACTATATTATATCAGTGAAATAATCAAATCAATCAAAATCGCAAATGTGAAATTTCCATAAGAAAAAATATCAAATATGCGATTTTTTAAAATAAGCCAATTTTCGTGTTATACTGTCCTTGTAAGACATTTGAAGCAAATCCTAGGTCGCAGAAATGGTTTACAAGTAAAAATAATTGAAGGAGTGTAAATGATGTTGAATTTACAATTTGCAGAAACAATGGAATTGACAGAAGCTGAGTTGGAGAAGGTTTACGGAGGAGATTTTGTGTATATTGCCAATATCCCAGGTGGTGGAAATTGGGGAGGCTGGGGAGGCCTAGGAACACCTTGGTCAATTATTGATCACTGGAAGAGAAATTTTAACCATGATTCTTCTACTGTTAATCGTCGCCGTTATTGATATTCAAAGCCCTTGCCTTTTCTTGGGTAGGGGCTGTCTTTATTTCATAGTATAGGAGAAAATAGAATGAAAAAGATAATCTCACACTACTACCTTATTATAGCCATTCTACTTGTCGTTGCTTACCAGTACTTCAGTGGTCTAGTTTTACACAGCGAGTTTGCTGCGGGTCTATCTGACTTTGAATATTATCTATCGAGTATGATATTGCATTTTCTTGTGGTTCTGCTTGCTCTTATTGTTATGGTTTGGTCAGGAAAATGGCAGAAAATTAACAGTAGAAAATTTAAAGGTTCTTATCTTTTTTATTCCTTTTTAGCTCTTCTTGCTTTTGTTATTTGGAATTTCGTCACATTTTATCTTTTCCCTCCTACCAAAAATGAAATTGCTTATCAACTGGATGTCCCTACTTTTACAGGAGCAACGGCATTTCTGATGTATTTTTTCTATCCTGTGATTGCAGGTCCCATTTTTGAAGAGATGATCTATCGTGGATTGGTGATGACTGCTTTGGAAAAAGGGAAAAAATGGGGACTGGATGTACTTGGTTCGGCTACTTTATTTGGTATTTTGCATATCAGTAATCATGGTTGGGTCTTGACAGACTTTTTCGTATATATGGGTAGTGGTTTAATAATGGCAGTCTTTTTTAGAGTGACAAAGTCTATTTATTGGCCTATTGGACTGCATATAGTCAATAATGCCATTGCTCAAATTCTCCCCTTGTTGTTTTAGAGGTTTTTGAAGCATTGTAAATAACAAAAGAGAATACTAGTTATGAAATTAAAAATTCCTGAGTCAGTTCTAATAGAGTAAGTTTGTAGTATTGGGAGTTGGTGGCTTTATTTGTTTGTTATTTAATAAATTCTGGGTTGTAGAAGTGGTTTACAAATAAAACTAATTGAAGGAGTGTAAATATGTTGAGTTTACAATTTGAAGAAACGATGAAGTTAACAGAGGAAGAATTACAAGTAGTTAGTGGAGGAGATCTTGTGTATACTGGCAATATCCCAGGGAGTGGTATAGGAACATCTCGGTCAATTACTAATTTCTGGAGAGCAATTTTTATCTATGATTCTCCGACTGTTAATCGTCGCCGTTATTGATAGTCAAAGCCCTTGCCTTTTCTTGGGTAGGGGCTGTCTTTATTTCATAGTATAGGAGAAAATAGAATGAAAAAGATAATCTCACGCTACTACTTGTTTATAGCTATTCTACTTGTCATTACTGACCAGTTCTTGATTCGTCTGCTCTTACACAGCGACCTTGCTGCTGGTCTATCTGACTTTGCCTATTATCTGTCGGATATGATGTTGAATTTTCTTGTGGTTTTATTTGCTCTTATTGCTATGATTTGGTCGGGAAAATGGCAACAAATCAATAGTAGAAAGTTTAAAGGATCCTATCTTGTCTATTCATTTTTAGCTCTGCTTGCTTTTGTTATTTGGAATTTCGTTACCTTTTTTCTTTTCCCACCTACTCGAAATGAAATTTCTTATCAACATGCTGCTCCTACTTTTACAGGAGCTACGGCATTTTTGATGTATTTTTTCTATCCTGTAATTGCAGGTCCCATTTTTGAAGAGATGATTTATCGTGGGTTGGTGATGACCGCTCTGGAAAAAGGAAAGAAATGGGGACTGGATGTGCTCGGTTCGGCTGCTTTGTTTGGAATCTTGCACATTAGTAACCACGGTTGGGTTTTGACAGACTTTTTCTCATATATGGGTGGCGGTCTCATATTTGCAGTCTTATTTAGAGTGACAAAGTCCATTTATTGGCCTATTGGGCTGCACATAGTCTACAATGGCATTGGTCAGATTCTCCCCTTGTTGTTTTAGAGTTTCTGCTAATCATAAAAACAAAAGAACTGACTAGCTAAGTATTATAAATAAGACTGACTTCCCAGTCTTTTTTATTTTGACTGTCTGTTACTAGTTTTTGATCAATTCTTTGTTACTTTAAATGAAAAGCAATTTTAGAATCCAATCACGAAATCCGACTCTGTTAAAGTTTGTCAGTCTGAGACTTTTTTTGTATAGTAGAAATATGAAATTTACAAAAATAATCAGTAGTCTGCTCGCTCTTGGAGTTTTACTCATGCTTTTATCAGCTTGCCATCATATCAAAAAGACGCAACTGGTCTTGTTTGAATCCCTTTCTTTCGGTATGCCTGTTAAATCCTTTGAAGAAGTATTTGGAGAGGCTAGCCAAGTGGTGGAAGAAGAGGAAATGGCCTATCGCGATACTTGGCGTGCAGAAGACCCTTATTTCTATAAAACAGGCCGCCTTTTCTATGATTACGAAAATATTTCTTTGAAGGGCCATACAGGTCGAGTAAGATTCACATTTTCAAAATCGCATCGCTTGGAAGAAGCGACAGCTCATATTCCTGTAGCTTCAAAAGGGGAGCAACAAGTAGTGCTCAACAATCTATCTCAGACTATAAAAAAAGAAATTGAAGCTCTTCCAGATTACCAGTCTATGACCACTGATTCGGTAGGACTATACGATGATGGTTATCGCTACAAGGTCAAATTGAAAGGACAACAGTGGGAACTCTGGGTCGATGTCTATCCAACAGAAAATAAATATGCTACAGACACAGAATAAGTATACTATCCGAGTGGATCAATTTCTCATGTATCCATGATGCTTCCTCTTCAGCACTTTTTGCTAGCACTTAGTTTCGAATCCGAAACTTTTTTCTCTTTCCTGAATATGTTATAATAGTCCGTGCTGTGGCTGTGATGATGAACAGCCTCAATTGGAGAGAATATGAGGAGAAGGATGAAAGAAAAAGGATTTTGGGAAGGCGCACAGGCGGCCATGCCGACTGCTCTTGGCTATGTCAGCATTGGTCTGGCTTGTGGGATTATCGGTGCGCCCTATGTGACACCTGTTGAGATGGGCTTGATGAGCCTCTTTGTTTATGCTGGGAGCGCCCAGTTTGCCATGTTGGCACTGATTGCGGTACAAGCGCCTGTGGCAGCTATTGCTATGACTGTCTTTTTGATCAACTTGCGACTCTTTTTGCTGAGCTTGCATGCATCGACTTATTTCCGTCATACTAGTCTCTGGCAAAATATCGGTATGTCCAGTCTCCTGACAGATGAGACCTATGGGGTTTTGATGGGAGAATTAGCCCATACAGACAAGGTCCATCCTATGTGGATGCACGGGAACAATCTCAATAGTTATGTAGCCTGGTTTATTGGGACAGTTGCGGGGACAGCTTTAGGTGGCCTTCTTCCAAATCCTGAAGTCTTTGGCTTGGATTTTGCCCTTGTTGGGATGTTTATCGGGATTTTTACTTCACAATTTCAGATTATGCAAAGACGGGTTCCTGTCCGCAATCTGCTGCGGATCCTAGCCGTTGTTGCGGTGTCCTTCTTTTTGCTCTTGACAGTGGTGTCTCAGTCGCTAGCTGTCCTGTTTGCGACCTTGCTAGGTTGTACCATGGGGGTGGTCTTAGATGGTCAGTAAATATCTTTTGTTAGCCGTTATCTTTTCAGGCCTAGTGACTTGGGTTCCCCGTATGATTCCCTTCATCTTGGTCAAGTATAAGGGCTTGCCAGCTATCGTTGAGCGGTTTTTGAAGTTCTTGCCTGTTTCCATTATCTTTGCCTTGATCCTTTCAAGCGTAGTGACTGGCAAGGTTGGCAGTCTTCCTCAAATCAAATGGCTGGACTTTTTAGCAGTCTTTCCAACGGCTTGGGTAGCCTTTCGCTACCGCAATCTAGTGGGTACGGTTCTTTTTGGAGTAGTCTTGATTGCAGTCTTGCGCCTGGTCTTTTAGTCAGCCATAAAAAAAACCTATCACCGAGATAGATATCATATAATGGCAAAAAAAAATATTTTCTGTTAAGATAGTAAAGTATTCTATTTTGGAGGAAATGACATGAAAAAAATCGTCAAATATTCATCTCTTGCTGCTCTAGGACTTGTTGCCGCAGGTGTACTAGCAGCTTGCTCAGGTGGTGAGAAGAAAGATGCGGCATCAGGTGATGCAACAAGTGCTAAGAAAGAAATCGTTGTAGCAACTAACGGCTCACCAAAACCATTTATCTATGAAGAAAATGGTGAATTGACTGGTTACGAGATTGAGCTTGTTCGTGCTATCTTTAAAGACTCAGACAAGTATACTGTCAAGTTTGAAAAGACAGAGTGGTCAGGGATTTTCCCAGGACTTGATAGCGATCGTTACCAAATGGCCGTTAACAACCTCAGTTATACCAAAGAACGTGCAGAGAAATACCTCTACGCAGCGCCAACTGCGAAAAACCCTAACGTTCTTGTTGTGAAGAAGGACGACACTAGCATCAAGTCTCTTGATGATATCGGTGGAAAATCTACTGAAGTCGTTCAAGGAACAACCTCAGCTAAACAATTGGAAGCATATAACACAGAGCATGCGGACAATCCAACTATCCTTAACTATACAAAGGCTGATTTCCAACAAATCATGTCTCGTTTGAGCGATGGTCAGTTTGACTACAAGATTTTTGATAAAATCGGTGTTGAAACAGTTATCAAGAACCAAGGTTTGGACAACTTGAAAGTCATTGAACTTCCAAGCGACCAACAACCTTACGTTTACCCACTTCTTGCTAAAGGTCAAGATGAGTTGAAATCATTTGTAGACAAACGTATCCAAGAACTCTACAAAGACGGAACTCTTGAAAAATTGTCTAAACAGTTCTTCGGGGACACTTACCTCCCAGCAGAAGCTGATATTAAATAGTCGTATGAAATCATCCAGTCTGAGAAAGGCGGATGATTTCTCAATTTTTAGGTATATAGTTTCAAACTATATGTCTGCCTATCTAATAACAATTTGCTAAATCAAATAAAGTATGAGATACTATTACGGTATTATTTTTAAAGGAGATAGAATCATGAAAATTAAAAAATGGTTCGGTGTAGCAGCTCTTGCTACAGTCGCAGGTTTGACTCTTGCAGCTTGCGGAAATTCAGAAAAGAAAGCAGACAACGAAACAGTTGTCAAAATCGCAACAGTTAACCGTAGTGGTTCTGAAGAAGCACGTTGGGATAAAATCCAAGAATTGGTTAAAAAAGATGGCATTAAATTGGAATTCACAGAGTTTACTGATTACTCACAACCAAACAAGGCAACTGCTGATGGCGAAGTAGACTTGAATGCTTTCCAACACTACAACTTCTTGAACAACTGGAACAAAGAAAACGGAAAAGACCTTGTAGCGATTGCAGATACCTATATCTCACCAATCCGCCTTTACTCAGGTAAAAATGGGGAAGAAAACAAGTACACTAAAGTGGAAGAAATCCCAGATAACGGTGAAATCGCCGTACCAAACGATGCAACAAACGAAAGCCGTGCGCTTTACTTGCTTCAATCAGCTGGTTTGATCAAATTGGATGTTTCTGGAACTGCCCTTGCAACAGTTGCTAACATCACAGAAAATCCAAAGAACTTGAAGATTACTGAATTGGACGCTAGCCAAACAGCTCGTTCATTGTCATCAGTTGATGCAGCCGTTGTAAACAATACCTTCGTTACAGAAGCAAAATTGGACTACAAGAAAGCACTCTTCAAAGAACAAGCTGATGAAAACTCAAAACAATGGTACAACATCATTGTTGCGAAAAAAGATTGGGAATCATCACCTAAGGCTGATGCCATCAAGAAAATTATCGCAGCTTACCACACTGATGAAGTGAAAAAAGTTATCGAAGAAACATCAGACGGTTTGGACCAACCAGTTTGGTAATAAGACACAGGGAGGTGGGAGAGAGTTTCCACCTCTTGCTTTTGTATAGAGAGTTGATTTTAAAGAGGCACTTGTGGTCGTTCTGAAGACACAAGTAGGTAGTAGAAAGAGAGAGAAAATGGTTTTTCCTAGCGAACAAGAGCAGATTGAAAAATTTGAGAAGGATCATGTGGCCCAACATTATTTCGAAGTCTTACGCACCTTAATTTCCAAGAAATCAGTCTTTGCCCAGCAGGTTGGACTAAAGGAAGTCGCAAACTATCTGGGTGAGATTTTCAAGCGTGTAGGGGCTGAAGTGGAGATTGATGAGAGCTATACGGCTCCCTTTGTCATGGCGCATTTCAAGAGTTCGCGTCCGGATGCCAAGACCTTGATCTTCTATAATCACTATGACACCGTGCCAGCGGATGGCGACCAGGTGTGGACAGAGGATCCTTTTGCCCTTTCTGTGCGAAATGGCTTTATGTATGGGCGTGGGGTTGACGACGACAAAGGCCACATCACAGCTCGTTTGAGTGCTTTGAGAAAGTATATGCAGCACCATGATGACCTGCCTGTCAATATCAGCTTTATCATGGAGGGAGCAGAGGAGTCTGCTTCCATGGATCTAGATAAGTATTTAGAGAAACACGCAGACAAACTTCGTGGAGCGGACTTGCTAGTCTGGGAACAAGGAACCAAGAACGCCTTGGAACAGCTGGAAATCTCTGGCGGAAACAAGGGAATTGTAACCTTTGATGCTAAGGTGAAGAGTGCGGATGTGGATATCCACTCGAGTTATGGTGGTGTCGTGGAGTCAGCTCCATGGTATCTTATCCAGGCCTTAAGTAGCCTACGTGCAGCAGATGGACGTATCTTAGTAGAAGGCCTGTACGAGGATGTTCAAGAGCCAAATAAACGAGAGCTAGCCTTGGTGGATACTTACGCCCAACGCAATCCAGAGGAAATTAGTCGCATTTATGGTTTGGAATTACCTCTCTTACAAGAGGATCGTGCAGCCTTTCTAAAACGGTTCTTTTTCGAGCCAGCCCTTAATATCGAAGGGATTCAGTCAGGTTATCAAGGGCAAGGGGTTAAAACGATTTTGCCAGCAGAAGCCAGTGCTAAGCTAGAGGTTCGTTTGGTTCCTGGCCTAGAACCGCATGCTGTTCTGGAAAAAATTCGGAAACAGCTAGACAAAAATGGCTTTGATAAGGTAGAATTATACTATACCCTGGGAGAGATGAGCTATCGAAGCGATATGAGCGCACCAGCTATTCTCAATGTGATCGAGTTGGCCAAGAAATTCTATCCACAGGGCGTTTCAGTCTTGCCGACCACAGCGGGGACAGGGCCCATGCATACGGTCTTTGATGCCCTAGAGGTACCAATGGTGGCCTTCGGTCTAGGAAATGCCAATAGCCGAGACCATGGTGGAGATGAAAATGTGCGAATCGCCGATTACTACACCCATATTGAATTAGTAGAGGAGCTGATTAGAAGCTATGAGTAGAGATATTATCAAGTTAGATCAGATTGATGTGACTTTTCACCAAAAGAAGAGAACCATCACAGCGGTCAAGGATGTGACCATTCACATCCAAGAAGGGGATATCTACGGAATTGTTGGATATTCTGGAGCAGGGAAATCAACCCTTGTACGGGTGATTAACCTCTTGCAAAAACCATCTGCAGGGAAAATTACCATTGATGACGATGTGATTTTTGATGGTAAGGTCACTTTGACGGCGGAGCAGTTACGTCGGAAACGTCAAGATATCGGGATGATTTTCCAACACTTTAATCTTATGAGCCAGAAAACGGCCGAGGAGAATGTGGCCTTTGCCCTTAAACATTCTGGACTCAGCAAGGAAGAAAAGAAAGCTAAAGTAGCCAAGTTGTTGGACTTGGTTGGCTTGGCGGATCGTGCTGAAAACTACCCTTCACAACTATCAGGAGGGCAAAAACAGCGTGTGGCTATTGCGCGTGCCTTGGCCAATGATCCAAAAATCTTGATTTCAGATGAGTCAACTTCTGCCCTTGACCCTAAGACAACCAAGCAGATTTTGGCCTTGTTGCAAGATTTGAACCAAAAATTAGGCTTGACTGTTGTCTTGATTACGCATGAAATGCAGATTGTCAAAGATATTGCTAACCGTGTGGCGGTCATGCAGGATGGCCGTTTGATTGAAGAGGGTAGTGTCCTTGAAATCTTCTCAGACCCTAAACAACCTTTGACCCAAGACTTCATCTCTACTGCAACAGGTATTGACGAAGCCATGGTTAAGATTGAGAAGCAAGAAATCGTAGAACATTTATCTGAGAATAGTATTTTAGTGCAGCTCAAGTATGCAGGGGCTTCGACAGACGAACCACTTTTGAATGAATTGTACAAGCGTTACCAAGTAACGGCCAATATCCTCTATGGAAATATCGAAATTCTCGATGGCACTCCTGTTGGAGAATTGGTGGTGGTCTTGTCAGGTGAAAAAGCAGCGCTAGTAGGTGCTCAAGATGCCATTCGTCAGGCTGGTGTGCAGTTAAAAGTATTGAAGGGAGGACAGTAAGATGACAGAGTTGATTCAAACTTATCTACCAAATGTCTATAAGATGGGCTGGGCTGGTCAGGCAGGCTGGGGAACAGCCATCTACCTAACTCTTTATATGACAGTTCTTTCCTTCATCATCGGAGGGTTCTTGGGGTTGGTAGCAGGTCTTTTCCTCGTCTTGACAGCGCCAGGTGGTGTCTTGGAAAATAAGGTTATCTTTTGGATTTTAGACAAGATTACCTCTATTTTCCGTGCGGTTCCTTTCATCATCCTCTTGGCAATCATGTCGCCACTTTCTCACTTGATCGTCAAGACTAGTATCGGTCCAAATGCAGCCCTTGTGCCACTTTCATTTGCAGTCTTTGCCTTCTTTGCCCGTCAGGTGCAGGTTGTCTTGGCTGAGCTGGATGGCGGTGTCATTGAGGCGGCTCAAGCGAGCGGAGCGACCTTCTGGGATATCGTGGGTGTTTACCTATCAGAAGGTCTTCCAGATTTGATTCGTGTGACGACTGTGACCTTGATTTCCCTTGTTGGAGAAACAGCTATGGCCGGGGCAGTTGGAGCTGGTGGTATCGGTAATGTGGCCATTGCCTATGGATTTAACCGTTACAATCACGATGTGACCATCTTGGCAACCATCATTATCATCTTGATTATCTTTACAATCCAGTTCTTGGGAGATTTCTTGACCAAGAAATTAAGTCATAAATAATGGAAGGAGTTCAAAGGGACTCCTTTTTGTTTTCTCACCGAAATGCAAGAAGGATAAAGCTTCTTTTTAGAAATATGCTATAATAAATAAAGGTCCTCAATTAGCAAATCAAAAAGTTTGCTGTAGAAGGGATGATAATGTAAAGGAGTTTGACTGGTATGAATTATTTCGAGGGGAATGAGTTTTTCCTTCTCTTGTTTGTAGTTTTACTGATTGGTTTTGTGGTAAACTTTTTTGAAAAACGTAAGGACTACTATATTTTGGTGCTCTCCCTCTTATTTGCAGGAGCTATCTATGGTAAGAGTCGAGCGATGATGGTCTATTTGCTTGCCTTTGTCGTTTATCAATATTTTCTGGTTTTTCTAGCACAGAGGATAGAGGCAAAGCGGCTGAAACCACTGGTTTTCCTTTCCATTCTTCCTTTAGTAATCAATAAAGTCTTTGCCCTGACTTCTCTGCATTTGTTGGCCTTTATTGGAATTTCTTACATGTCCTTTAAGACCATTCAGATCATGTTAGAGATATCGGATGGCTTGATCAAAGAAAAAGTCAGTGTAAAAGATTATCTACAGTTTTTACTCTTTTTCCCAACAGTTAGTGCTGGTCCGATTGATCGGAGTAGGAGATTTTTAAAAGAGATAAACGAGGTCATGCCTCGAAAAGAGTATCTAGAGTTAGCAGGGGACGGTGTGTATCGTATTGTTCTAGGCCTTCTTTACAAGGTTGTTTTATCAACCTATGTTTACCAGATGTTACTCACTCTAAGCAATACGGGTACAGTCGTCTACTCAATTAAGTATATGTACCTCTATACCTTGTATCTGTTCTTCGACTTTGCAGGCTATAGTCTAATGGCCGTTGGAAGTAGTAACATTCTAGGTATTCAGACACCGATGAACTTTAACAAACCTTTCTTGAGTGTTGATATCAAGGATTTCTGGACCAGATGGCATATCACCTTGTCGACCTGGTTGAGAGATTTTGTATTTTCAAGAGTATTGATGCAGGTTATCAGGAAAAAATGGTTTAAAAATAGACTACACAATGCAACCTATGCCTATATGGTCAATATGTTGGTCATGGGTTTTTGGCATGGTCTTAGTGTTAGTTACATTGTCTATGGTTTTTACCATGGTGTCTTGATGGCTGGATTTGAAGTGTATCAAAAGAAAAGCAATTTTTATAAGAAAAATAAAAACAAAAACTGGTATAAGCTACTAAGTTGGTTTGTGACCATGAATTTGGTTATGGTTGGTTTCTTTATCTTTTCAGGTGAACCCTATAAAATCTTACTGACGATTTTAAAGAGATAAGAGATTGAAAAGAAGTCTGCCAGATTGAAGGGATAGGATAAAACGAGATGATTAAATTAAAAGCATTTTTACTATCGCTTGTGCTCGTAATTGCGACGCTTGCCCTTTTAAATGTGACCTATGTCAAGAAGATTGATGATTATTATAAAGTCAAGGATAACAGTATTCGTTATAGCACCTCGTATGAAAAGTATAAAAGTAGAGATATTCTAACAAGCAATATCACTCCCAATACACTGGTTCTAATGGGTTCTTCAGAGTTGGTTGCAACGATAAATGAAGACTATCATCCAAATAAAATTTTTAACTACAACGATTTTAATATCATGCAGATTGGGACTAGTTATTCTCAAAACATCATTCAGGCTACGACCTTGGGCTCTATTGAAGGATCTATGAGTAAGCGAAAAGTAGCTATAGTAGAGTCGGTTCAGTGGTTTGAAAAAGATGGGACCCATCAAGATGCCTTTTTGAACAAGGCTTCTCAGGAACATATTTTCCACATGCTAGATAATGACAAGATTAGTAAGGAAACGAAAGAGAAACTGATCAATCGCATTATCGAGATTACCAAGGGAAACAAGCAACAAAATGACATCTACAAAAAATACAAAAGTTATTTCATAGATGGAAAAGGAACTATTGTTGAAAAAAAACTATTAGAGTTAGATAACGCGATGTATTCCTTTAAGCTCAAACGAAAATTTTATGAAAATCATGAGAAATCAGATTATCCTTCACTAGGAGACAAAACCCCAGACTATGATTGGGAAAAAATGACGGATCGGTTTGTGGAAGAGGTCAAAAAGAAAACAGACAATAATGACTATGCTGTTGATAATAATTACTACAATACTTACTTAAAAGACCGCTATGCATCACTGAAAGATTCCAATAAAGATTTGAGTTACCTAGAGTCACCAGAGTATTCAGATATGGAACTCTTCTTGACAGTTGCCAAGGAATTGGGCATTGAAGTTGAGGTCATTATTTTCCCAGTAAACGGGAAATGGAATGACTATACGGGTATCTCAAGAGAGATGCGAGAAAAAACTTATAAAAAAATAGAAGATGTCGCAAAAAGCCATGGTGCAACTGTACTAAACTATGGAAACAGAGAGTATGATAATTACTTTTTATTTGACGTGATGCACGTTGGAGTGAAAGGATGGATGGAAGTTGAAAAAGAACTTTATAAATTTGCAAACCAAGCTAACTAACACTCATCGATTAATCTTGTGGACACTTTTTTTCTATACGGTTATCTTGAGCATCGTGATTTACTGTTTTGTGACCGATTTTTCGAATATTCAAGAATTTATCTATAGTGAATTCTAAGATTGTATACAAAAAGGCCCTGGAACTAGGCATAGCTAGTCTTCAGGGCTTTTATCTTATAGTTTATCAGCTATTTTTTGACTTAGAAATTGCCCAACCAAAGCCCCAATCAAGGCACCTACGAGGATGCTCGAAACAAAGAGAAGGATTTTGTCCAACTCTGGAGCGACCATGATACGGTCAATGTATTCTTGGGATTTCCCACGCGCAAGTAAGGTAGCCACGTAAGCTTTGGGACGGATCCACATGAGGAAGATAGGGCCACTTGTGCTAAAAGCAAAGACGAGGAAGGAGAGGGTGTTTTTGATTTGGTCTTTGTAGCTGCCGAGACGAGCGATGGCATCTGCTGCAAGACCACAGACGAGTCCTGGGAGAAAGGCACCAGCGCCATGTTTGCTCGCTAGGAAGAAAAGTGCCATAAAAAGTCCTAGAGTGGTGATAGCGCCAAAACGAGGGACCTTCGTCAAAAGAAGCATGTAGACACTGCCACCGACAAGGGCAGCAAAGGCAGGTGCGTAGAACATATTGCCTGTTTGGTCGACCAGGTGTCCTAGGAAGACTCCAATCCCTACACAGAGGAAATAGAGGACGACAGCTAAGAGGGTGGTTAAGATATTTTTCTTCATGAGAATCTCCTTGATGCGAATTAACAAAACCAATTGTATCACGCTTTTTGAGGATTGTAAATGGGAGTTCTATATTTTTGAAAACGCTTGAAATATGATATAATAGTTACATCGTTAGTTTAAGGAGAGTAGCATGGGAAAGTTTCTAGAATTCGTCTTTAATCGTATCTTTTTGGGAATGATTGCGACGGCTTATTTCTGGCTATTAACACTAGCAGGAGGAGTGATCTTTGGTTTGGCCCCAGCTAGTGCTACCCTGATGAGTTTGTATGCGGAGCATGGTTATACCTATCGAGCCTACCATTTGAAGGAAGCTTGGGAATTGTATAAGAGTAATTTTGTCAAGAGCAATCTGGCTTTCTATAGTTTTGTGTTTGTTGATCTTGTCCTAGTTTATGGTTTGTATCTTCTAGTTCAATTGCCCCACCAGACGATTTTCCACCTTTTGGCGACCTTTCTCAACGTCCTTGTAGTTGCTCTTGTCTTTCTAGCCTACACTGTTTCCTTGAAACTTCAGGTGTACTTTGATTTATCCTACCAAAATACCTTGAAACTGTCCCTTATCGGGATTTTTATGAGCCTACCTGCGATTGCCAAGGTTTTACTCGGGTCCGCTCTCCTTGTAGGAGTTGGTTATTATATGCCTGCCTTGCTCTTTTTTGTAGGAATTGGAATGTGGCATTTCTTTATCAGTGATATGTTGGAACCTATTTATGAAAGTATCCATGAAAAATTGGCGACAAAATAGAATGAAGCAGTTTTGGATTCACTCTCTTTTACGGATTTATAGTTTGGTTATGATCGTGGTCATTGCCAGTTTTGCGATTATGCTATCGTATGCTGACTGGGACTCGCGTGAGAAAGAGGCCCAACGGGTTGCAGAACGTGTGACCACTCGGACAGTGAGTGAAGTGGAATACTATCACAGAGAGTCAACCCGACTTGCTCAGTCTTTGGTTGAAAATCAGGCCCGCATCGAAGGGATTTACAAGTATTTCAGTCTCAGCACACCAGACTACTTCTATTGGCAATTAGAGCGTAAAACTTCACCTTATATCTCGGTTTCCCTGTATGAAAATATTGATGACCTCTATGTTCGGAATGATTTTGTGACTGGAGTGGCTATTGTTCTTCAGGACTACAAGGAAGTATATGTTTCGACTAGAGAAAAACGCAGTGGAGAGAAAGTTCCTGCGGAGGATTTTAAGCCAACAGCCAATAGTTTTGCCATTCCTGTTTCTGATCCTGTGTCTGACAAGGATTTAGGAGTGATCTATATCTCCCTATCCCCAGATGTTTTACATGGCGCTATTGACAATACTCGAGGCCATATCCCAATGGCTGTAACAGTAACTTCGCCTTTTGAGACTGAGATGTTCCATATTGGGGAGAAGGTCTCAGCCGAGCGAGAAAACTGGTTTGTAGGTGTCACCTCTCACGGTTATCAGGTTCGAGTTGCTGTTCCTAAAAATTTTGTTCTTACAGGAACTTTGACGAGTTCAGCTGTCATTATTGGGCTAAGTATTCTCTTTATCATTATTTTGTACGTGACTCTTAGACAGACTTTTTCAAATTATCAAAAGCAGGTCGTAGACCTAGTAGATTCGATCGAGGTGATTGCTCAAGGGGAAGAAGGCCTTCGAATTGATACCTCTGAAAAAGACCAAGAGTTGCTTCTCATTGCAGAAACAACTAATGATATGTTGGATCGCCTGGAAAAAAATATCCATGATATCTATCAGCTAGAGCTCAGCCAAAAAGATGCCAATATGCGAGCCCTGCAGGCTCAAATCAATCCTCACTTTATGTACAATACTCTAGAGTTTTTACGGATGTATGCCGTCATGCAAAGTCAGGATGAACTGGCAGATATTATCTATGAATTTAGCAGCTTGTTACGCAATAATATCTCCGACGAGCGGGAAACGACCTTGAAGCAGGAGTTGGAATTTTGCCGAAAATATAGCTATCTCTGTATGGTGCGTTATCCTAAATCCATTGCCTATGGTTTCAAGATTGCACCAGAATTGGAAGAAATGAGGATTCCAAAATTTACCCTCCAACCATTAGTAGAAAACTACTTTGCCCATGGTGTTGACCATCGCAGAACGGATAATGTCATCAGTATCAAAGCCTTGAAGGGCCAAGGCTTCGTTGAAATCCTAGTGGAAGACAATGGTCGGGGAATGTCCGCTGAGAAACTAGCTAGCTTGCAAGAAAAATTAGCTCAGAGAAGTTTTGAACACGAGGCAAGTTATAGTGGGGAGCGGCAATCAATTGGAATAGTAAATGTACACGAACGCTTTGTTCTCTACTTTGGGGATCGCTACCAAATCAGTGTAGAGTCAGCTGAGCAAGAAGGTGTTCGTTACCATATCATCATCCAGGATGAATAGAAAGGGTAGAAATGTATAAAGTTTTATTAGTAGACGATGAGTACATGGTGACAGAGGGGCTCAAGCGATTAATCCCCTTTGAAAAATGGGATATGCAAGTCGTCGCAACAGCTAATCACGCAGATGATGCTTTGGACTATATTAAGAAAAATCCAGTAGATGTGGTCATTTCCGATGTCAACATGCCAGATAAGACCGGACTTGAGATGATTAGGGAAATGAAAGAGCTACTTCCAGATACCTATTATATCTTGCTGTCTGGTTATCAGGAGTTTGAGTACGTTAAAAAAGCCATGAACCTTAGTGTCGTGGATTATCTGGTCAAGCCAGTAGACAAGGTGGAGTTGGGCAATTTATTAGAAAAAATTGCGAGCCAACTTCAGGAAAAGGTGGAGCAAAGCCAGACTCTTAGCCAAGAATTGGATGAAGAAGGCTTTGTCAACTTCTTAGCAGGTAAAGATAACTGGTGGATAGGTCTTTCCAAGGAAAAACAAGGTTCTTTCACAATTCCTTACTATGTTTTGGGGCAAGACTGGCAGATTTTCATCTCTGATCAACAGCTCGATGGCATCATCGTGACACCATTTGAAGCACCCTACCAGCAGTCCTTTGAGAATTGGAAGATCAACGCTGAAAAAGCCCTCTTCTACGGTTCAGTTAATCTAGAAAAATCCGAGAGTTTGTTTGCTTATTACGAGCCGATTTATCGGGTGATTATCCAAGGGAATATCAATCAAATCATCGAAGAATTAACCCTGCTAGAGAAGGTCGTCTTGGAAAATACCCCGCGCGTGGCCATCACGAAGCAGCTCTTCACTCAGTTTGTCATGGATGTCTTTCATTTGTTTGAACACCTAAAAGCAGATGATATGACCGAGATAGTCAAAGCTATCCATGCCATTAACACCTTTGAAGAATTGGTTGCCTATATCAAAGAAACCTTGACCAAGTTCTTTGGCCAGTACCGCATGAATGAAAATGTGGTGAGCGTGCTGGAGGTGATTGGGCGTGATTATCAGAAAGAGCTCTCACTTAAGGACATCAGCAAGGATCTCTTTATCAATCCTGTCTATCTCGGTCAGTTGATTAAGAGGGAAACCAACTCGACTTTTGCGGAATTGCTCAATAAACAGCGAATTAAGGCAGCGCAGCAACTCTTACTGTCGACCAGTGATAGCATCGAAGATATTTGCTATGCAGTTGGCTATAGTAATGTTGGATATTTCTACAAGGTTTTCCGTAAATTGTGCGGAAAATCACCGAAAGCTTATCGGAAACAAGTTGAAACCAGCTTGTAAAAGTTGTATTCCTGTACAAAAAATGCTATAATGTTCAAAATATCTTATGGAGGAAAACATGAAAAAGAATCCTATTTATCTTTGGGTCTTGTTAGTCCTATCAGCCCTCATTTCATCTATGTCATTATTTGGAATCTTGAGTCCATTGCCAAGTAAAGATGTGCTTCGTGCTAGCCTGGCGAATAGCGGGACGCTTACTGCTCAGCAATTAGAAGACGCAGTCAACTATACTTACCAAGTAACAGCGTCATCGCACTCTATTTTTAATATGTTGTTGATTGTTTTATCTGCAATTTTAGTTGTAGTAGCTTTTGTATTTCTCCTACGTAAAAATGTGCAATTCGCAAACTATGCTTATATTGGCTATGTTCTACTAGCGATTGTTGGTTTGGTTTATAGCTATATGAACGTTCAAGATGCGGTTCAATTAATCAAAGATTCTACCCTCGGCCTAGGAATGGGAGCATTAGCACAAGGAACGAATATTTTGTTTATCATCATTAATGTCCTCTTTTTAGCCTTAGTCTTTTACAAGATGTGGCGCCAACAAAAAGATTTGGCCGAAGAAGTCGAAGCAGAAGAAGTTGCCTAAGTATTGACAAAAGAGAACTATCAAGTTACAATCTTGGTAGTTCTTTTAATATCCAAAAATAAAAATCGAGGTCAATATGAAAAAAATATCCTTAGTTTATATCAGTTTGAGCGGGAATACAGAGAGTTTTGTAACCCGACTCAAGGACTATCTCTTGTCTCAGTATGAGGGAATTGAGGTCCAAAAAATCCATATCAAGGATTTGGTCAAGGAAGGGAAAGATTTCTTTGAGATGGATCACCCCTATGTCGCCTTTTTACCAACCTATCTAGAAGGTGGAAATGGTGTCGATAACGGCGATGTTGAGATCCTAACGACTCCAGTGGGTGATTTTATCGCCTATGGAGACAATGCCAGTAAGTGTTTTGGGGTGGTGGGATCTGGTAATCGCAATTTTAACAATCAATACTGTCTGACAGCCAAGCAGTATAGCCAGCGCTTTGGCTTCCCGGTCCTAGCAGACTTTGAAATGCGTGGGATGCTGGGAGATATTAAAAAGGTCGCAGCGATCATTGCAGATTTGTATGAGTTAGAAACAGAAAAATAAAGTAGTACTGAAGGGCAGTTGAGATTTTCAACTGCTTTTCGCGTATACAAAAAGCACCCCGTAAGGGTGCCATTTTATAAACTATCCTGCTTTTCCGATGGCAAGTGCATAGATAAAGAAAATAGCAAAGCCAAAGAGGAAAATCAATCCTGCGATAGCGAGGAGTTTTAGCCAAGAAGGAAGATTTTTATTCTCACGTGTCACCAATACATAGTTCAAAAGAGCGAAGAATGGTGTTGTCAGGAAAGAACCGATCATGGCAAAGCGAAGCATGGTAGAAACTTGACCAGCAAAGAATTTAATAATTACGATACCAATGATAGCGGTAATGGTCATCCAGATGTTCAAAGATTTGCGAGAATCCTCTTTTTGACGAATCAAGAGTCGCAGCGATTCCTGATTGACACGAGAGTAGCCATCGATAACGGTGATGACCGTTCCAAAGATACAGAGAAAGGCGATAAAGGTGATCAAATAACGGGACCATTCTCCAAGAACAGAGGCATACATACCAACAAATTGAGAAATGTACTTAGCTGAAGCGGCTTCAACTGCCTGTCCTGTAGGATACTGAATAAGTGCTCCTAGTGCCACGAAGAATACGGCTAGGATAGCAGTTCCAATGTAACCAACGTTAAAGTCAAAAAGTGCGTCCGCTGTATTAAAGTTGACGGTCTTTTTCTTTTCAGCAGACCAGAGTGAATTGATGGCCGAGATTTCAATAGGGGCAGGCATCCATCCTAAGAGGGAAACGATAAAAGGGAGGGCCGCCATTTGCCAGGGTGTCTTTTCGACAAAATCAGAGCTGTATTCTGGATGCTTAATTGCCGCAATAATAACTGCAAGAACAGTTGCAATGGTCAAAGCGGACATGATCCATTTTGTCATACCATCCAATAGTTTGTAGCCACCAAAGAGTAGCATGGCCCAAATGACTGCAACAAGGATAAGGGACCATTGAGTGATGCTGAGACCGATCATTGGGAAGGCGCTAGCGATGATGGCAGAGCAAAGGATAGCGACTCCAGCTGTGTTGACCATGGCAGAGAAGACATTGAGGACAAAGAAAATCCAGAGATAGAGTTTCCCTTTTTCGGCGTAGCCTTCGACCAAGGTTTTACCAGTGTCAGCAGTATATTCGGCACCAAAACGGAAAAATGGATATTTAAAGACATGGGCCAAGATAACCAAGAGGAGTAGAGACCAACCATAAGAACCACCAGCTTGAGTAGAGGATACAATGTGAGAGCCTCCAACGGCGGCAGAAGCCATTAGGATTCCTGGTCCCATTGCCTTAAGTTTGCTTGCCCAGGTTGACTGGTTTGATAACGTAACTTGTGACATAATAAACGCTCCTATTTTTGAATTTTCAGAATAATCTGAATAGATAGCTACTATTCTACAAAAAAACTTAAAAGAAATGCAAGGCCAGTTTGAAAAAATATAGAAAATTACAGAAAACTTTACATGCGTTAATGAAATTTCTCCAAGGAAAATATGGTAAGCCTAAAAAATCCGAGAAGAAAGCTTCTCGGATTTTGATTATTTCAATTGATCTGTGACGTCTTTTGAGAGCAACATTCCCAGATGGTAAGTTTTATTGATATGTGCAATGACATCATTGATATTTTCAGTCGTGTGAATTTTCTCTTTGATGTCAGACCTAAATGTCTCGTCCTTCAAGAGTTGCTCTTGGTAGAGTCTTTGAAGTCTTTCCTTCTCGTACTTATTGAGCAGAAAAAGGAAAACCAAGCTAAGTACAACGAGGATATAAGCATATTGGCTCATAAGGAATCTCCCAGTGTGATAAAGAAATAGTAAAAGTGAATAAATTATTTCATTGAACAGCTACAAGGCCGAACAAAATATAAATGTTATTTTGCCTCAATCTTTCAGATTGCTTTCAAGTAATCTAAAAGATTAGAACCTAAACTAAATTGATATTATTTGGTTTGGTAAATTAGTGAAGCACCAAGCCAAATCACCATAGTTACGACGTCATGGGTTCTAAATCGATTATATTTAGGGGCCATGACTAGTGAAGCAGTTAGCTAGTCCGCATATAAGCGGCTAGCTTCCTAGTTTGCTCTTTGATTTTCATTGAGTATTAGATTGCTTTACAATAAAGTGATTAAAAGATTACGACATGAGCCTAACCAAATCGATATTATTTGGTTAGGTGAATTAGTGAAGCGTTTAGGCAATTCGTACTGGTTACGACGTCATGGGCTCTAAATCGATTATATTTAGGGACCATGACTAGTGAAGCGCCTAGCCAAAGTCCGAATAGGATTTGGCGTTAGTTACTTAGATTGCTCTGCAATCAAGTAACTTTGGCGATTTACATCTTCTCCGGCGCTTCTACTCCGAGCAAACGAAGAGCTTCTTTGAGGACGACTGCGGTTGCGTAGCTGAGGGCCAGACGACTGTCGCGCTCAGGACTTTCATCTAGGATACGTGTATGTGCATAATATTTGTTAAATGCTTGAGCCAAACTAATCGCAAATTTCGCAATGATAGAAGGTTCAAAGTTATCTGCTGCACGATTGATAATACGTGGAAAGTCCTGGAGTAGCTTAATGATTTCCCAGCTTTCAGCATCGTTCAAGCTGTAGTTGCCAGCTGCATCTGGTTTGAAATCGGCTTTGCGCAAGATAGATTGGATACGAGCGTAGGCGTATTGAACGTAAGGTCCAGTTTCTCCTTCAAAGGATACCATAGCTTCAAGGTCGAAGTCATATCCATTTGTACGGTCGGTCTTAAGATCATAGAACTTGATAGCCCCAACTCCAACAGCGTGGGCAACCTGGTCTTTATTTTCTAACTCAGGATTTTTCGCCTCGATTTGGGCCTTGGCACGACTAACAGCCTCAGCGATAGTCGGTTCTAGCAAGATGACATTTCCTTTACGAGTAGAGAGTTTTTTCCCTTCTTTTGTTACCAATCCAAACGGAACATGGACAATGTCTTGGCTCCAATCGTAGCCCATCTCTTGTAGTACTGCCTTGAGTTGTTTGAAGTGGGCAGATTGCTCTTGACCAACAACATAGATGGATTTTGCAAATTGGTATTCCTTTTTACGGTAGAGGGCTGCAGCCAAGTCACGTGTGATATAGAGAGTTGCACCATCAGATTTTTTGATAAGGGCTGGATGTTCAATTCCATATTTCTCAAGATTGACAACTTGAGCCCCTTCTGACTCAACAAGAAGTCCTTTTTCAGCGAGAATGTCTACAACAGCATCCATCTTATCATTGTAGAAGGCTTCTCCGTTGTAGCTGTCAAATTCAACTTGCAATTCATTGTAAAGACGGTTGAATTCCACTAAACTTTCATCACGGAACCATTGCCAGAGAGCGAGGGCTTCCTCATCTCCATTTTCCAGTTTGCGGAACCATTCGCGTGCTTCTTCATCCAAGCTAGGATCTTTTTCAGCTTCAGCATTGATGCGAACGTAGAGTTTAAGAAGTTCATCGATTGGATGCGCTTTAACGGCTTCCTCATTTCCCCATTTCTTGTAGGCAACGATCAACATTCCAAACTGTTTACCCCAGTCTCCCAAATGGTTGACCTTGACCGTTTGATAGCCGATCTTTTGGAAAATATGTGACAAGCTATCTCCGATAACCGTTGAACGCAAGTGCCCAATAGAGAATGGTTTTGCGATATTAGGACTAGACATGTCGATAACGATATTTTCTTGCTTGCCAATGGTTTGGTCGGCATAGTGCTCTTTTTCAGTGATAACATCCTGTAATACCTGAGCCGAAATAGCAGATTTATCGAGGAAAAAGTTGACGTAAGGTCCAGTAGCAACAACCTTTTCAAAGGCTTGACTATTGATTTTTTCAGCAATATCTGCTGCAATCATTTGAGGAGCTTTACGCTCGACCTTTGCTAGAGAAAAGGCAGGGAAGGCGATGTCTCCCATTTCTGAGTTTTTAGGTGTTTCCAGTAAATTTAAAATAGCCTCTTGATCCAGGCTATCAATGACGCTAGCCAACTCACTAGCAATCAATTCTTTTGTATTCATAAGGGCTCCTTTTGGGCTTTTTTACTATTTTAACACAATTTACTACATTTTTTGAGAAAGAAAAGAATTTTTTTGAATTATCTATTTTTTTTGGTATAATGTAGTTATAAAATAAATGTAAAACTTGTTATAAATATTCACTTAAGAGGATAATATGAGAAAAAGAGAACGGCATCAATTGATTAAAAAGATGATCACCGAAGAAAAACTTGGGACACAAAAAGAGATTCAAGATCGTTTAGAAGCTCGTAATGTTTATGTGACACAAACGACTTTGTCACGTGATTTGCGTGAAATCGGCTTGACCAAGGTTAAGAAAAATGATATGGTGTATTATGTACTAGCAAATGAGACAGATAAGATTGATTTGGTTGAGTTTTTGTCTCATCATTTAGAAGGAGTTGCAAGAGCAGAATTCACCTTGGTACTTCATACAAAACTTGGGGAAGCTGCAGTCTTAGCAAACATTGTAGATGCAAACAAGGATGAATGGATTTTAGGAACGGTTGCTGGTGCTAATACCTTATTGGTTATTTGTCGAGACCAGCACGTTGCCAAACTGATGGAAGATCGTTTGCTAGATTTGATGAAAGATAAATAAGGTCTTGGGAGTTGCTCTCAAGACTTATTTTTAGCAAGGAGAGACGGAAAATGGCAACAGAAAAGCTATCACCCGGCATGCAACAGTATGTGGATATTAAAAAACAATACCCAGATGCTTTTTTGCTTTTTCGGATGGGTGATTTTTACGAGTTGTTCTATGAAGATGCAATTAATGCAGCGCAAATTTTAGAAATTTCCTTAACAAGTCGGAATAAAAATGCAGAAAATCCGATACCCATGGCGGGTGTCCCCTATCATTCTGCCCAGCAGTATATCGATGTTCTGATTGAACAGGGTTATAAAGTTGCTATAGCCGAACAGATGGAAGATCCCAAACAAGCGGTTGGTGTTGTCAAGCGAGAGGTGGTCCAGGTCATCACACCTGGAACGGTCATTGATAGCAGTAAGCCGGATAGTCAGAATAATTTCTTGGTTGCCTTAGATTGTGATGGCAGTCAGTTTGGTTTGGCTTATATGGATTTGGTGACAGGTGATTTCTATGTGACGGGGCTATTGGATTTCACGTTGGTTTGTGGGGAAATCCGTAACCTCAAGGCTCGTGAAGTGGTGCTGGGTTATGACTTGTCTGAGGAAGAAGAACAAATTTTCAGCCGTCAGATGAATCTGGTGCTTTCTTATGAGAAGGAAGGCTTTGAGGATATTCATTTACTGGATCCACGACTGGCAGCTGTGGAGCAAGCGGCAGCTAGTAAGCTGCTCCAGTATGTTCACCGTACCCAGATGCGAGAATTGAACCATCTCAAACCAGTTATCCGCTATGAAATCAAAGATTTCTTGCAGATGGACTATGCGACCAAGGCTAGTTTGGATTTGGTTGAGAATGCCCGTTCAGGTAAGAAGCAAGGGAGTCTTTTCTGGCTTTTGGATGAAACCAAAACGGCTATGGGTATGCGTCTCTTGCGTTCTTGGATTCATCGTCCCTTGATTGATAAGGAGCGAATCGTCCAACGTCAAGACGTGGTGCAGGTCTTTCTTTACCACTTCTTTGAGCGCAATGATTTGACAGACAGTCTCAAGGGTGTTTATGACATCGAACGTTTGGCTAGTCGGGTTTCTTTTGGCAAGACCAATCCCAAGGATCTCTTGCAACTGGCGACCACCTTATCTAGTGTGCCACGGATTCGAGCGATTTTAGAAGGCATGGAGCAGCCTGCTCTAGCCTATCTCATCGCACAGCTGGATGCCATTCCGGAGTTGGAGAGCTTGATTAGTGCTGCGATTGCTCCTGAAGCTCCTCACGTGATTACGGAAGGTGGCATTATCCGTACGGGATTTGATGAGACCTTAGACAAGTACCGTCGTGTGCTCAGAGAAGGGACTAGCTGGATTGCTGAGATTGAGGCTAAGGAGAGAGAAAACTCTGGCATCAGTACGCTCAAGATCGACTACAATAAAAAAGATGGTTACTATTTCCATGTGACTAATTCGCAACTGGGAAATGTGCCAGCCCACTTTTTCCGCAAGGCAACGCTGAAAAACTCGGAACGCTTTGGAACTGAGGAATTGGCTCGTATCGAGGGAGATATGCTGGAGGCGCGTGAGAAGTCAGCTAACCTAGAGTACGAAATCTTTATGCGTATCCGAGAGGAAGTCAGCAAGTACATCCAGCGTTTGCAGGTTCTAGCCCAAGGAATTGCGACCGTTGATGTCTTGCAAAGTCTCGCAGTTGTGGCTGAAACCCAGCATTTGATTCGACCTGAGTTTGGAGAGGATTCACAAATAGATATCCAGAAAGGGCGCCATGCTGTTGTCGAAAAGGTCATGGGAGCTCAGACCTATATTCCAAACAGCATCCAGATGTCAGAAGATACCAGCATTCAATTGATTACAGGGCCCAACATGAGCGGGAAGTCTACCTACATGCGCCAGTTAGCTATGACAGCGGTTATGGCCCAGCTGGGTTCTTATGTGCCGGCAGAAAGCGCCCATTTGCCGATTTTCGATGCTATCTTTACCCGTATCGGAGCAGCAGATGACTTGGTTTCAGGTCAATCAACCTTCATGGTGGAGATGATGGAGGCTAACAATGCCATTTCGCATGCGACCAAGAATTCCTTGATTCTCTTTGATGAGTTAGGTCGAGGAACTGCGACTTATGATGGGATGGCTCTTGCCCAGTCCATCATCGAATACATTCATGAACATATCGGAGCCAAAACCCTCTTTGCGACCCACTACCATGAGTTGACCAGTCTGGAGTCCAGCTTAAAAAACTTGGTCAATGTCCATGTGGCGACCTTGGAGCAGGATGGGCAGGTTACCTTCCTTCACAAGATCGAACCAGGACCAGCTGACAAATCCTACGGTATCCACGTTGCTAAGATTGCTGGCTTACCAGCAGAACTTTTATCAAGGGCGGATAAGATATTGACTCAACTGGAGAATCAAGGGACGGAAAGTCCTGCTCCAATGAGAGAAACAAGTGCTGTTACTGAACAGATGTCACTCTTTGATACCCCTGCAGAGCATCCTATCCTAGCAGAATTAGCTAAACTGGATGTTTACAATATGACACCGATGCAGGCTATGAATGTCTTGGTTGAGCTCAAACAAAAGTTATAAAAAGAGCCCACTCACATTTTTGTGAGTGGGATTTTTCTCTATTACTTTTTATGAGCCAAGAGTTGATTGATGTGGTCTACTTTTTTTGCTTCTCTTTTATAGAGAATGACCCAGATGATGAGGTAGACGATCGCAAACTCTGGAATGAGCTGGAGATAGAAGGTCCAGTGGAAGGGGAACCAACCAGCCAGAGTTGCTAGTGGAACAAAGCCAGCCAGCATGAGGAAGAAGTGGGAAAGTGTGGCACGGAGCAGGCTCCAGTCACGGCTGAATAAGCGACTGCCAAAACTAAAGAGAACGCCGATAGCTGACCAGATGATCATGCAGTAGAGCAAGACTAGGGCACCGTGAACCTGATGTTGAGTCATCACTTGGCCGATAAGAGACTCGGGACTAAGTGGAGCATAGGTATTTGGGGCATAAATGAGTGAAAAGAGGATAGAGAGGATGAGGCCGATGAGTACACCGTCGGCTGCATCGTGAAAGATTTGTTTTTTCATAGTTCTAATTTCTCCTTGATGGTTTTTAGGTAGCGGCGTGAAGAGTAGGTGAAGCTTTCATTTTTTAGAAAGATTTCAACCAGACCGTTGGGCGTGAGCTTGAGATGAGAGATGGAGTCGATATTGACGATTTCAGATTGGGAAATTTGGATAAAAGTGGTCGGCAGAATTTCAAGAACCTGATAGAGTCGCAAATCAATGCTGTAGGTCTGACTGGCAGTTTCTGCTAGAACCTTGCGATTCTCGATATAGAAGCGTTGTATCTTACAAATCTTAACTAGATAGACCTGATCTTCAATCTTTCCTTTGATTGTTTCTTTTTGGTCAAGATTTTCAGCGAATTCGATGACTTTCTGGACTTTTTCGGTCGGCTGAGGTGCTTGGACAATCAGCTTTTCCTCCTCGTAAGTCTCCTTAATCTGTAGTTCTACTTTCATAAATTTCCCTCCTTTTCAGTTATACAAGGTTAATCTCACTTCTTGTACACCTTTATTAATACTCTTCAAAAATCAAATTCAAACCACGTCAGCGTCGTCTTGCCGTACTAAAGTACTGTCTGCGCCTAGCTTTCTAGTTTGCTCTTTGATTTTTATTGAGTATACCACTATTTTACGACCCATGGCAAGAGCTTTTGCCTATGTGGACAGATTTAGCGTCTATGTGGCATTTGCTTTTTCTGGTAACATCTGAAATATGGTATAATAGCACTAATCAATTTCTAGGAAAATAGATACAGAAAGGGGCTGAAAGATGTCTCATATTATTGAATTGCCAGAAGTGTTGGCAAACCAGATTGCGGCAGGGGAGGTTATCGAACGTCCTGCCAGTGTGGTCAAAGAGTTGGTAGAAAATGCCATTGACGCGGGTTCTAGCCAGATTATCATTGAGATTGAGGAAGCTGGTCTCAAGAAAATTCAAATCACCGATAATGGTCATGGAATTGCCCACGATGAGGTGGAGTTGGCCTTGCGTCGCCATGCGACCAGTAAGATAAAAAATCAGGCAGACCTCTTTCGGATTCGGACGCTTGGTTTTCGTGGTGAAGCCCTGCCTTCTATCGCTTCTGTCAGTGTGCTGACTCTGTTGACGGCGGTGGATGGTGCGAGTCATGGGACTAAGTTAGTCGCGCGTGGAGGTCAAGTTGAGGAAGTCATCCCAGCGACTAGCCCTGTAGGAACCAAAGTTTGTGTGGAAGACCTCTTTTTCAACACACCTGCCCGTCTCAAGTATATGAAGAGCCAGCAAGCGGAGCTGTCTCATATCATTGATATTGTCAACCGTCTGGGATTAGCTCATCCTGAGATTTCCTTCAGTTTGATTAGTGATGGCAAGGAAATGACGCGGACAGCAGGGACTGGTCAACTGCGTCAAGCCATCGCAGGGATTTATGGTTTGGCGAGTGCCAAGAAGATGATTGAAATTGAGAACTCTGACTTAGATTTTGAAATTACAGGTTTTGTGTCTTTACCTGAATTAACCCGAGCAAATCGTAACTATATCAGTCTCTTCATTAATGGGCGTTATATCAAGAACTTTCTGCTCAACCGTGCTATTCTTGACGGTTATGGAAGCAAGCTCATGGTGGGACGTTTTCCACTGGCTGTCATTCACATCCATATCGATCCTTATCTGGCTGATGTCAATGTGCATCCAACTAAACAAGAAGTGCGGATTTCCAAGGAAAGAGAACTGATGGCGCTGGTTTCAGAAGCTATTTCAAATAGTCTCAAGGAACAAGCCTTGATTCCTGATGCTTTAGAAAATCTTGCCAAGTCGACCGTGCGTAATCGTCAAAAGGTGGAGCAGACCATTCTCCCACTCAAAGAAAATACGCTTTACTATGAAAAAACAGAACTCTCAAAACCTAGTCAAGCTGAGGTGGCTGATCACCAGGTTGAATTAACTGAGGAGGGTAGGGACCTAACCCTGTTTGCTAAAGAAACTTTAGACCAATTGACTAAGCCAGCAAAATTGCATTTTGCAGAGAGAAAGCCTGCTAACTATGACCAATTAGACCATCCAGAGTTAGACTTAGCCAGTCTTGATAAGGCTTATGACAAGCTGGAGCGAGAAGAAGTATCCAGTTTCCCAGAGTTGGAGTTTTTCGGGCAAATGCACGGGACCTATCTTTTTGCCCAAGGGCGAGATGGTCTCTATATCATAGACCAACACGCGGCTCAGGAACGAGTTAAGTACGAGGAATACCGTGAAAGCATCGGAAATGTTGACCAGAGCCAGCAGCAACTCCTAGTGCCCTACATCTTTGAATTTCCTGCGGATGATGCTCTTCGTCTCAAGGAAAGAATGGCACTTTTGGAGGAAGTGGGCGTCTTTTTAGCAGAGTACGGAGAAAATCAATTTATCCTGCGTGAGCATCCTATTTGGATGGTAGAGGAAGAAATTGAGTTTGGTATCTATGAAATGTGTGATATGCTCCTCTTGACCAAGGAAGTTTCGATCAAGAAATACCGAGCAGAGCTGGCTATCATGATGTCCTGCAAGCGGTCTATCAAGGCCAACCATCGTATCGATGACCATTCAGCTCGACAGCTCCTTTATCAGCTTTCTCAATGTGACAATCCCTATAACTGTCCCCACGGACGTCCGGTTTTGGTGCATTTCACAAAGTCGGATATGGAAAAGATGTTCCGACGCATTCAGGAGAATCATACCAGCCTCCGAGAGTTGGGGAAATATTAAGAACACAAAAAGCCTTTGTTCCTTTTCGAACAAGGCTTTTTACTTTTTCTAAGGTGGAAAATTTGATTGAGCGTGGCTTACTTGACATGAGGTTTACACTTGCTTGACAAGATCAGTTCTATAAAAAATGTTGAGAAAACTGAACTAGGTGATTCAAGATTTTGTAGAGTCGTCTTTGTCGGAAGGATTCTCAAGACCAATCACTTTATCAAGTTAACGTTGTTTGGTTTTGAGAGCCTTGTTGATAGCAATCGCTGAAGCAATCAAGAGAATGAAGATCAGCCAAATCCAGGCAGTGAATTCGGATGGGAAACTAGAACCAGCTAAAAAGAGATAGATAGCCAGAGCCAAGACGAAAATATAAATCACTTGCCAGAGACCAAAGGATTTAACCTCTTTATAGTATTTGTCCTTGTCTTCTTCCACGATCACTTCTGAGGAACCTTTTTCAGAGTTTTCATCCAGTAGTAGATAGTCAGTTGTTACTTGGAAAATCTTGCTTAATTCAATGATTTTTTCGATTTCTGGAAGGACTTGTCCAGACTCCCATTTTGAGATGCTTTGCCGAGAAACATTAATTTTTTCTGCTAGCTTTTCTTGGGACCAACCTTTTTCCTTTCGGAGTTCAAATAGTTTTTCTGCGAGTTTCATCATTCTATCCTCCTTTTTCTACCTCTATCCTAACAATTTTTACTTATAATGAGAATACAATCTCCTGTACTATTTGTCAACCAGAGGGTGCACCTTTTGTTGCAGTCTGTCTCGGGGAAATATGATATACTAGGTAAGAAAAAGCGAAGAAATTATGAAAAAGGAATGAAAGATGAAAGAATTTTTTGCCCTCCCCAAGCAAATTCAAATGCGGGAATGGATGAGCTTTGTAGCACGGATTTTAGAGAGTGCCATTACTCCTTTTATGGCCATGTACTATGTTCAATATTTTGGAGCCTTTTGGGCGGGGTTATTGATGATCACAACCAAACTCATTGGTTTTTTAGCTGGACTGTATGGTGGACATTTGGCGGATCTTTGGGGACGTAAGAAAGTCATTGACTGGGGAAACTTTGGTCTTGCTAGTGGCTACTTTCTTGTGCTGCTGGCAAATATGCCTAATCATATTTTTCCCTTTTTGACTTTTGTCGGAATGTTGCTGGCAGAGACCGCAGGAACTTTCTCTTGGCCGGCTATTGATGCGATGATTATTGATTTGACCGACGAGCAAAATCGCCGTTTCGTTTATACGATTAGTTATTGGTTTGTCAATGTATCCGTTATGTTAGGAGCAGGGCTTGCAGGTTTCTTTTACGACCACCATTTTTTTGAGCTGCTTCTGGTTTTGACGGTGATTAGCTTCTTGAATTTTTTCCTCGCTTGGAAATATTTTTCAGAAAGCAAGCCAGCTAATCTGGTCTTTGAGCATGGTAGCAGTCCTTTGGCAACTGTGAAAAATTATGTTTCTGTTTTTCAGGACAAAATTTTCCTACTTTATACGTTAGGGACTGTATTTAATGGTGTTATCTGGTTGCAAATTGACAATTATATACCCGTTCATTTGAAAGAGTCATTCATCGCGAGTAGTGTTTTCGGTATTCATATTTCAGGAGCTAAGATGCTCAGTATCATGGTTTTTATCAATACCCTGATTATTGTTTGCTTCATAACGACTGCCAATCGTTTGACCAAGGAAATGAAGATCATACCGCAGTTTTTATTGGGAAGTATTATCTTTGACTTGGGTATGCTTTTCACCATTGTCTTCAGGAGTTTCTGGGCTCTGTTTTTGCTAGCCATTCTCTATACTATGGGGGAACTCATCTGCATGCCGCCAAGCCAAGTTTTGCGGGCGGAAATGATGAATGAGAATAAGCTCGGAACCTACTCAGGTTTCCTTAATATGGCGCAGCCTTTAGCGTCTATTTTAGCGGGGGCGATGATTTCTATCAGCGCTGCAACAGGTGCTGTAGGTGTTTGGCTCGTTTTTATTGTGTGTGCAGTACTTGGGCTGCTTCTTATCATCAGAGCAGCGCATTTACACGGAATTGCAAATCAATTATAGAAAGTGAAAATAATGTACGAATATTTTAAAGGAATCATCAGTAAAATTACAGCCAAGTACATCGTATTGGAAGTCAACTCTATCGGCTATATCTTGCATGTAGCCAATCCCTATGCTTATTCAGGGCATCTTCATCAGGAAACCAAGGTCTATGTGCACCAGGTGGTGAGAGAAGACGCGGAGCTTCTGTACGGCTTTGCGACCGAGGAGGAGAAGCAACTTTTTCTCAGCTTGATTTCAGTCTCAGGTATTGGCCCAGTGTCTGCTCTGGCTATTATTGCGGCTGATGATAATGCCGGCTTAGTGCAAGCCATTGAGCAGAAAAACATCACCTACCTGACCAAGTTTCCTAAGATTGGTAAGAAAACAGCCCAGCAGATGGTGCTGGACTTGGAAGGCAAGGTAGTAGTTGCAGGAGATGACCTTCCTGCCAAGGTGGCAGTGCAAGCTAGCGCTAAAAACCAAGAACTGGAAGAAGCTATGGAAGCCATGTTGGCACTGGGCTACAAGGCAACAGAACTCAAGAAAATCAAGAAATTCTTTGAAGGAACGACGGATACAGCAGAAAACTATATCAAGTCAGCCCTTAAGATGTTGGTGAAATAGGAGAAGTCTATGACAAAACGCTGTGGTTGGGTTAAAATGAACAACCCTTTATATGTAGCCTATCATGATGAAGAGTGGGGCCAGCCCCTTCATGATGACCGTGCTCTTTTTGAGTTGCTTTGTTTGGAAACTTACCAGTCGGGTTTATCTTGGGAAACGGTACTAAACAAACGCCAAGGATTCCGAGAAGTATTTCACAACTACCAAGTCCAATGTGTTGCAGATATGACAGATGGGGAGTTGGAAGCCTTGTTAGAAAATCCAGCCATCATTCGAAATCGCGCCAAGCTCTTTGCGACGCGTGCCAACGCCCAAGCATTTTTACAAGTCCAGAAAATCTACGGCTCTTTTGATGCTTATCTCTGGTCCTTTGTTGATGGACAAACCATCATCAATGATGTTCCTGACTATCACCTAGCACCTGCTAAAACAGCCTTGTCTGAAAAATTAGCCAAAGATCTTAAAAAACGAGGTTTCAAGTTCACAGGTCCAGTCGCAGTTTTGTCTTTTCTACAGGCGGCAGGCCTGGTTGATGACCACGAGAATGATTGCGAGTGGAAAAACGGAAATTAGTGAGTCCAAGCGTCTAACTATCTGAGAAAATAGAAAAAGCTGAGAAAATTATCTCAGCTTTTTGATTATATGCTAGTAACTTTTATAGTGCAGTAAGAAATGTCAGTCCACCTAAGACAACGCCAGCTGAGTTTGGAATAATTAGTATCCAATCCTTCTTAGGCTCTTTTGTCCATCCGTAAATAACCCAAATTAAACAAGATACTGCTGCGGATAAAGGCTGGAATGGTTGAGCTTTGTTGCCTTGTAAATTGGCAAAAATTTGTGGGATGTAGGCGATAAATACAACAATCCCGATAAAGGCTCCAATTGAACCGACAATTTGATTTATTTTTTGTTTAGTCATATACACCTCCTTTAAAAAGATATCATAGAAATAAGCAAAATGCAATAAATTCAGACACAAATTGTAACGAAAATCAATACCAAAGCACAAAAATGGAGAAATTGTTTATTTTTTGTTATAGTCAAAGCGAATGACTTGCTCTTTTGCATCCACATAAGCGTGAACGCCAAAGGGTACAATGGCTCTTGGTGTGGCGTGCCCAACGTTTAGATTATAGACAATTGGGATATTGCTGTCAACGATGCTCATTAGTGCCTCTTTATAGTCGTCATAGAAGGCTTCATCCATTGGCTTTCCGACCAAGAGTCCACTGATGACCTCAAATACCCCAGTTTCTTTCAAAGCCTGTAACATCTTTTTGAAGTTCTTCGGCTCAGGCTTCTCTTCGCTTGTTTCTAGCAAGAGAATCTTTCCTTCCCAGTCGGATAAGTCAGGGAAGAGTCGGTACTCTTGGCAGAGGTCCGTGCTGTCTGCGTATCGAGAATTGTCAAAGATATCATAGAGGGACTCAAGGCAACCACCGAGAATTTCTCCCTCAAACTGAGCATTTCCTTGCAACAAATCAAAGCCTGTATTTGCATGACTGACACGAGCTGTTCCCAGAGCCTTGGGACTAAAATCAGTCCGTTCCTCATACCAAACGTCGCTAGGGCGGATTTCTGAAATTCTCCCAGTCTCGATCAGTTCTTTAAAGTAGTGGAGGCTATAGGATAACATTTCCTTGTCTAATTCACAAATGTCTGCTAGAAAGGATTGCCCATAAAAAGTCTTAATCCCTAGTTTGTGCAACATAAGGTGGTTCATAGTGGTATCCGAGAAGCCAAGAAAAATCTTTGGCTTGATAACCTTTTGGAGTTGGTCATTTTCAAAAAGATAAGGTAGCAAACGATAGGTATCATCCCCACCGATGGCGCATAGGATCATGTCGATGCTATCATCAGAAAAGGCCTGCATCAAATCCTCTGCACGTGCTTCAGGATGGTCCTTGATAAAGTCTAACCCTTTTAGCGAATGGGGCAGAAAGACAGGATTGAATCCCAAATCCTTGAGACGTTGAATACCCAAATCGACTTCGTGTTTGACAAAATCCTCTCCGATAACACCACTAGACAAACTAACGATACCAATAGTAGAAACTATATCTCATCCTCCTAGAAATAGATTGATACTCTTCGAAAATCAAATTCAAACCACGTCAGCTTTGCCTTGCCGTATATATGTTACTGACCTCGTCAGTTCTATCTACAACCTCAAAGCAGTGCTTTGAGCAACCTGCGGCTAGCTTCCTAGTTTGCTCTTTGATTTTCATTGAGTATGAGCCTATTTTATCACAAAAGGTGAGAGAAAACTACAATAATGAGACTCAGAAGTGCTATTGGATCTCAAGAAAGCAAGTGAAAAAGCAACCGCCTGTGCAGTTGCTTTTCGTTTTTCTAATCTCTAATCTCACTAGATATGAGTTACTTGGTCAACTCCTGATTATAGGAGAGGGCTAAATCAATCCAGTAAGGAAGTTCTTTTTGACCTTCGATATCTAGGTCTATATAGCCATGATAAGGTCGCCCTCTCATCAATGTAGTATGAGCTCCTGTTCGGGGTAGAACTTGCTTTTCCATTTCTTTGCCAATTCTCACCATAACCAGCTCGTCCTTTCTGGAACTGACTGTAAGGACCATTTTCCCACGAATCATAAAGGCAAGACCACCAAACAGTTTCTTTTCTTCTAACTCTTCTTCGAAAATTTGGGGAGGAAGTTTAAGTGCTAGAATTTTTCGAATCTGCTGAGCTAAGGATTGACTATATGCCATAGCTTTTCACTTTTCTTAATAACGTGATGGGCCCGCGCTTGCGCTTCGGATATTGAAACGTTTCTTGAGATAGAAGCGAAGGGCGAGAAGAGCAGCCCCTAGGATAGCCAAAGGCAATGGAGCAAGGACTGGATTGAGGTTGGCTGGTAGGAAGCTTGTTGCAAAGAAGACAACCAACCAAAGGACCATAGAAGCCAGGATAACGAGGATTGACTTCCAGAATGGAGGACGTTGGCTACGGTCAGTGTCCGGTCCATAGTACTGGTAGACAAAGTAGTACATCAAGTAGAAGGCAAGTCCTCCTACAAGCCCAACCAACAAGAGGGTAATCAATCCATAGCCAATGGCCTGATCTGTAGAGAAGAAGGTAGTCAGAGCGCTAACCAATGCAAAGAGACTGGTGATAAAAAGGGCTGAGTCCATAATCATGAGTTTTGGATCGTCATTTTCTTTTGGATGCTCTTTTTCATATTGCTCCTTGACAGTGAAGCTATGAGCCCAGTGGGTTGGAGCCCCGTAGAGGGAACGAGCAGTCGTTCCTTTGGCTTGCTCTTCAAGGATTTTAGGAATGACTTCTTCAAAAACAGCCTTGATTTCAGCGTCTGTTTTACCATCTTTGATAAATTGTTGGGTAGCGATGTGGATAAACTCTTGGTTTTTCTTAGTTAATTTTTGTAAATCAATCTGAGACATAGGGATTCCTCTTAGAACCATTTTTTATGGATGAGATAGAGAGTGAGCGAAACACTCATAGCAAAGGCGATAAAGACGATTAACCAGAAGGCGTGTGGCTCGCCATTTAGAGGGATTTCATTATCCTTGAAGTTCATCCCGTAGGCTGAGAAGATCATGGTTGGGACAGACATGACAATGGTCACGAGAGCCAGGGTTTTCATGATATTGTTCTGGTTGTTGGAAATGATAGAGGCAAAGGTCTCTGTCATAGAGTGAAGGACATTTCCATAGATATCTGCCATCTCGATGGCCTGTTGGGTTTCAATCAGAGTGTCTTCGAGTAGGTCTTCGTCTTCTAGGTATTTCTTGATATTGCTAGTTGCGCTAGTCAATTTCTTAATCACGCGCTCGTTCGTCTTAAGTGAGGCCTTGAAATAGACGATGGTCTTTTCCAATTCCATGAGCTCAATCAGCTCTTCGTTTCGAGTGGATTTGTGAAGTTGACTTTCGATTTGTTCACTCTTACGGTCAATCGAACGAAGGGCCGTAAGGTAAAGTTCGGCGTTGCGATAGAGAATCTGGAAGATAAAGCGTGAACGCATGAAGGTGTAAAAGTTGCGCAGTCTACGGTTGATAAAGACATCGAGAACGGGGAGGGATTCCAAGCAAGTGGTGATAATGGTTTCCTCTGTGATGATAATCCCCAGCGGAATCGTAACGTAGTAGGTACGATTGTTTCTTTCCTCTGTGATGGGAACGTCCACGATGATCAAAGTGTACTCATCTTCGATGGTAATACGGGACATTTCTTCCGCATCGAGCGGTGCTCGAAGGTCGGCAATGTCAATGTCGAAGGCGTTAGCGATTTCCAACGATTCATTTTGTGTAGGATTGACGAGGTTGATCCAAGTACCCGGTTCAAGCGTGTCGATCTCTTTAAATTCCGTTGTTGTTGAGAGAAAAACTTGTTTCATATCCCCTATCCTTTCCTACTATTCAGTGATTCATTTTTTGCACCGTACTATTATACTATAAAAACAGCTTTTTGGGTAATAGAATTTCACATTTTTTGGTATAATGGAAAGCAATAATGGACTAGAAAGAACAAAGATGCAAGATAAAATTGTGATTCATGGGGCTCGTGCCCATAACTTAAAAAATATAGATGTGGAGATTCCGCGAGATAAGCTGGTTGTTGTGACTGGTTTGTCAGGGTCTGGGAAATCCAGCCTGGCCTTTGATACCCTCTATGCTGAGGGCCAACGTCGCTATGTAGAGAGTCTATCAGCCTATGCTCGCCAGTTTTTGGGCAACATGGAAAAACCAGATGTGGATGCCATTGATGGTCTCAGCCCAGCTATTTCCATCGACCAGAAAACGACTAGTAAAAACCCTCGTTCGACCGTTGGAACAACGACTGAAATCAATGACTATCTGCGTCTCCTCTACGCACGTGTGGGGACGCCTTACTGTATCAACGGACACGGGGCTATCAAGGCTTCTTCTGTAGAGCAAATCGTGGATAAGGTTTTGGAATTGCCAGAACGCCAACGTCTGCAAATTTTAGCTCCGGTCATTCGTAAGAAAAAAGGGCAACACAAGAGTGTCATTGAAAAGGTTCAGAAAGATGGCTATGTCCGTGTCCGTGTGGATGGGGAAGTCTATGATGTGACCGAAGTGCCAGAGTTGTCCAAGAGCAAGCAACACAATATCGATGTTGTGGTTGACCGTATTGTTATCAAGGAGGGCATTCGTAGCCGTCTCTTTGACTCCATAGAGGCTGCCCTTCGTATCGCAGAAGGTTATGTCATTATCGACACTATGGACGATTCTGAGTTGCTCTTTTCTGAGCACTATGCCTGTCCAGTTTGTGGTTTTACTGTTCCAGAGTTAGAGCCACGTCTCTTCTCCTTTAATGCTCCTTTTGGCTCATGCAGTGAGTGTGACGGTTTGGGCATCAAGCTGGAGGTGGATGTTGACTTGGTGGTTCCTGATACCAGCAAAACTTTGCGTGAGGGAGCCTTGGCACCTTGGAATCCTATCTCATCCAACTACTATCCAAACATGCTAGAGCAGGCCATGACAGCCTTTGGAGTAGATATTGATAAGCCTTTTGAGGACTTGTCAGAAGAAGATAAAAACTTGATTCTTTACGGGTCTGATGGCAAGGAATTCCATTTCCACTATGAAAATGAATTTGGCGGTGTGCGCGATATTGACATTCCTTTTGAGGGAGTTGTCAATAATATCAAGCGTCGTTACCATGAGACTAACAGTGACTACACCCGTACCCAGATGCGACTCTACATGAATGAGCTGACTTGTGGAACCTGTCATGGCTATCGTCTCAACGATCAGGCCTTGTCTGTCCGTGTGGGTGGTGAGCAAGGACCACATATTGGTGAAATCTCAGATCTGTCTATCGCAGACCACTTGGAGTTGGTGAGCCAGCTGACCTTGTCTGAAAATGAAGCGATTATCGCCCGTCCCATTCTCAAGGAAATCAAGGATCGATTGACCTTCCTCAATAACGTAGGTCTTAACTATCTGACCCTGTCACGTTCGGCAGGAACCCTATCAGGTGGAGAGAGTCAGCGTATTCGCTTGGCAACCCAGATTGGGTCCAATTTATCAGGTGTCCTTTATATCCTGGATGAGCCGTCGATTGGTCTTCACCAGAGGGATAATGACCGCCTGATTGCTAGTCTGAAAAAGATGCGTGACTTGGGCAATACTCTCATCGTGGTGGAACACGACGAAGATACCATGCGCGAGGCGGATTATCTGATTGACGTTGGTCCAGGTGCCGGTGTTTTTGGTGGCGAGATTGTTGCTGCAGGAACACCCAAGCAGGTGGCCCGTAATAGTAAGTCTATTACAGGCCAGTACTTGTCAGGTAAACGTGCCATTCCAGTACCAGAAGAGCGCCGTGCCGGAAATGGTCGCTTTATCGAAGTGACAGGTGCGCGTGAGAACAACTTGCAAAATATCACTGCTCGCTTCCCATTAGGGAAATTCATCGCGGTGACAGGGGTGTCAGGTTCAGGGAAATCGACCTTAATCAACAGCATCCTCAAAAAAGCTATTGCGCAGAAGCTCAACCGCAATTCAGACAAGCCTGGTAAATTCAAGACCATCACAGGGATTGAGCATGTAGACCGCTTGATCGATATTGACCAGAGCCCCATTGGACGAACGCCGAGGTCCAACCCAGCTACCTATACGGGAGTTTTTGACGATATACGTGACCTCTTTGCCCAGACAAACGAAGCTAAGATTCGAGGCTACAAGAAGGGCCGTTTCAGTTTCAACGTCAAGGGTGGTCGTTGCGAAGCCTGCTCAGGTGACGGGATTATCAAGATCGAGATGCACTTCTTGCCAGATGTTTACGTGGCTTGTGAAGTCTGCCACGGGACTCGCTACAACAGTGAAACCCTAGAAGTCCACTATAAGGAAAAAAATATCTCGCAGGTCTTGGACATGACCGTCAACGATGCGGTGGAATTCTTCCAACATATTCCCAAGATTCAACGCAAACTCCAGACCATCAAGGATGTGGGACTGGGCTATGTAACGCTAGGGCAACCGGCTACCACCCTTTCTGGGGGAGAAGCCCAGCGTATGAAGTTGGCTAGTGAACTCCACAAACGCTCGACAGGGAAATCTTTCTATATTCTGGATGAGCCGACGACAGGACTTCATACCGAGGATATCGCTCGCTTGCTTAAAGTCTTGGCTCGCTTTGTAGACGATGGCAATACTGTCCTCGTCATCGAGCACAATCTAGATGTTATCAAGACGGCAGACCATATTATCGATTTGGGACCTGAGGGCGGTGTCGGTGGTGGAACTATCATCGCAACAGGAACACCAGAAGAAGTAGCGGCCAATGAAGCCAGCTACACAGGACACTATTTGAAAGGAAAGTTACATCATGAATAAACGTGTGCAAGCATTTTTAGCTAAAATGCAAGAAAAAGAACTAGATGGTATCATCATCAACAACCTTAAAAACGTCTATTACCTGACTGGTTTTTGGGGTTCAAACGGAACCGTTTTTATCAGCCGTGACCGTCAGGTCTTGGTGACAGACTCTCGCTACATCATTGCAGCTAAGCAAGAAGTAACAGGTTTTGAGATTGTGGCTGATCGTGATGAGTTGGCTGTTATTGCAAGAATTGTCAAGGATATGGGCTTGTCTCGCGTCGGTTTTGAAGATGAGATTTCTGTCTCTTACTATCATCGTATGCAAGCAGCATTTGAAGGTTTGGAATTGCTTCCTCAAACGCAGTTTGTTGAGGGTCTTCGTATGATCAAGGATGAAAAGGAGATCGCAACTATTCGCAAGGCTTGCTCTATCTCAGACCAAGCTTTCCGCGATGCCCTTGACTTTATCAAACCAGGAAAGACTGAAATTGAGATTGCCAACTTCCTTGATTTCCGTATGCGTGAGCTAGGAGCGGCAGGTTTGTCTTTTGATACCATTTTAGCAAGTGGCATCAACTCTTCTAAACCACATGCCCATCCCATGCATAAACCGGTTGAAGCGGGAGAAGCTATTACCATGGACTTCGGCTGTCTCTACGACCACTATGTCAGTGATATGACACGGACCATCTACCTCGGTCATGTCAGTGACGAGCAGGCAGAAATATACAATACGGTTCTGAAAGCCAACCAAGCTCTGATTGATCAAGCCAAGGCAGGATTAGGTTTCCGTGACTTTGACAAAATTCCTCGTGATATTATCATCGAGGCAGGCTATGGCGACTACTTTACCCATGGTATCGGACATGGTATTGGTCTCGATATCCATGAAGAACCCTACTTTAGCCAAACCTCGACGGATACAATCAAGGCAGGAATGACCTTGACAGATGAACCGGGCATCTATATCGAAGGGAAATACGGCGTTCGTATCGAGGATGATATCTTGATTACAGAAACAGGTTGTGAGTTATTGACTCTAGCGCCGAAGGAATTAATTGTTATTTAAGAAAATTATGATAAATCGTTGACTTTTATATTTTAAAGGTTTATACTGATAGACGAAAACGGTAGGTGAGGCTACCATAGGGATACGGATGACTACCGCAAAGCAGTGGAGACACTACTCGTTGGTCAACAGTTCTGGTCGCGAAGGCCAAGACTAAGCTCATTACATCGCCCTATGGAGTTAAAGCTTGAACGAAAAAACAGATAATTAGTTTTTTAATCCTGCCATTTTTATGGTAGGATTTTCTGCTGTTTTAAGAAAAAGAAAGGAGACAAACGATGCAAATTGACGATCATCCAGAACCGCACATACACAGCCAATCGCTGATTTGTGTCGTTCTGCCCTTATAAAGTGATTGGTCTCTGTGTATGAAATACATCATTCATACAGATAGGAGAAACCAATGAAAACTACAAAAGAAAGATTAGCAACAGCTATTCACACACCCTTAAACGAAACTCTATCTTTTTATAAGACAAGTCTAACAGGCTTGACTGAGGAGCAGGTGGAGAAAAATCGTGACCTATATGGCGAAAACACCATCACCAAGGGTCAAGAAGACAGTATCCTCAAAAAGATTTACGAATCCATTATCAATCCATTTACAATCATCCTTCTTGTCATCGCTATGATTTCCATGGTGACCAATGTCTGGTTGGCGAAGCCTGGACAAGAAGATCCGACGACCTCTATCATCATCGTTGTTCTCGTTCTAATCTCTGGTGGCATACGCTTTGTCCAAGAATTACGGAGCGACAAGGCTGCGACCAATCTATCAAAAATGATTGTGAATACAGCCACAGTCATTCGTGAAGGCCAGAGTTTAGAGGTCGCAATTGAAGATTTGGTCGTTGGAGATATAGTAAAATTAAGTGCTGGGGACATGATTCCAGCAGACCTCATTTTAATTGAATCACGCGATTTCTTTGTCCAACAGTCTGGTTTGACAGGAGAAAGTGACTCAGTTGAAAAACTAGCCTTGTCAAAAATGAGTCAGTCAAACTTTGATAGTCTGCTAGAAGCAGAAGCGCTCGCCTTTATGGGAACCAATGTGATATCAGGAAGTGCCAAGGCTTTGATTCTAGCGGTCGGTGATGATACCATGATGGGAGAAATCGAGCAGACTCTCAATACCTATGACGAACCGACCTCTTTTGAACGGGAGATGAACAGTATCTCTTGGCTCTTAATCCGTTTGATGCTGGTCATGGTTCCCATCGTCTTTCTCTCCAATGGCTTGACGGATGGAGACTGGTTGGAAGCAGGTGTGTTTGCACTGAGTGTTGGTGTTGGATTGACACCTGAGATGCTTCCTATGATCATCACGGCCAGTTTAGCAAAAGGTTCCATTATCATGGCCAAGGAAAAAGTCGTCATCAAAAAACTCAATGCCATACAAGACCTAGGTGCTATTGATATCCTGTGTACGGATAAAACCGGAACCCTTACCCAAGACGAAATTGTCCTTGAATATCCTTTGGATATACATGGAGAATTGGATTTATCTGTGTTGAGACGGGCCTATCTCAATTCCTATTTTCAAACCGGTTTGAAAAACTTGATGGACCGTGCCATTATCAGTAGAACTGAAAAAGAAGCTAAAGAACACGCTATTCTACAAAATTTGGATACTAGCTTCCAAAAAATAGACGAATTGCCCTTTGATTTTGAACGCAGACGGATGAGTGTCATCGTCAAGGATGAGAACGAAGTTGTTAGTTTGGTAACCAAGGGTGCTCTAGAGGAAATGCTTGCGATTTCAACCCATGTGGAATATCACGGTCAGATTAGCCCTCTGACGGATGATATCCGAGTGGAAATCTTAAAAGAAGTAGATCAACTTAATCAACAGGGATTGCGAGTCTTGGGAGTTGCCTATAAAACAGGCCTAAAAGAAGGTTTTGCTTACTCCGTTGAAGATGAAAAAGAGATGATTCTAACAGGCTATCTTGCCTTTCTAGATCCACCAAAACCATCTGCAGCACCTGCTATCCAAGCTTTGTTAGAACACGGTGTTCAAACAAAGATTTTGACGGGAGACAATGAAAAGGTAACCCAAGCAGTTTGCGAAAAAGTTGGTCTAGACGTTGATCAAATCTTGTTGGGTTCTGATATTGACGCCATGACGGACGAAGAGTTGGCTCAAGCAGTTGAGAAGGTGACTGTCTTTGCCAAACTCTCTCCGGATCAAAAAGCACGAATCATTTTACAAATCAAATCGAATGGACATTGTGTCGGCTATATGGGAGATGGAATCAACGATGCCCCTTCTATGAAAGTGGCAGATGTGGGGATTTCTGTTGATACAGCAGTAGATATTGCCAAAGAAACGGCTGATGTCATTTTGCTAGATAAGGATTTGATGGTGCTTGAAAAAGGTCTGGTTGAAGGACGCAAAGTCTATGCCAACATGACCAAATATATCAAGATGACGGTCAGCTCTAATTTCGGGAATATTCTGTCACTCTTAGTGTCTGGTATCTTTTTACCTTTCCTTCCTATGGCTCCGATTCACTTGATTGTGTTGAACCTCGTCTACGACCTTTCTTGCATCGCCTTGCCATTTGATAATGTAGATGAAGACTTTTTGAAGCATCCCCATAAGTGGGAAGCTAAGTCTATTACTCGTTTTATGATTTGGATGGGTCCGATTTCTTCTGCCTTTGATATTTTGACCTTTATCTTACTCTATTTTGTCATTGTCCCAATGGCGACAGGCCAAGCCTATGCTCACGGAGCAGAGTCTGCAACGGGCTTTATCATCTTGTTCCAGACAGGTTGGTTCATTGAATCCATGTGGTCCCAAACTATGGTTATCCATATGCTCCGTTCAGCAAAACTTCCTTTCTTACAAAGTCGTCCATCATGGTTTGTTCTTGGAACAACCTTGCTAGCAGCTAGTTTTGTGACCTTCCTTCCCTACTCTTCAATTGCTAGCCTGCTTCATTTAACCCCTTTGGAACCAATTTATTTCCTCTTTTTGCTTTTGATTATTGTTCTCTATATGATAAGTGTTACAGTTGTAAAACGATTGTATATCAAAAAATTTAAAAGTTGGTTATAAATTGATTTTGTCAAGAAAAAAGTACGAAAATCGCGAAAAAAGTTAATTTTTTTTAAAAATAGGTCGCAAGTCGGATGTTTTTTATGGTATAATAGACTAAACTGATAGTAACATGTAGCGAAAGGGGTAGGTACATGATCAAAATTTATACAGTCTCAAGTTGTACTAGCTGTAAAAAAGCGAAAACCTGGCTCAATGCCCACCAGTTAAGTTATAAAGAACAAAATCTCGGTAAAGAAGGAATTACAAGAGAAGAGTTATTAGATATTCTCACGAAAACAGATAATGGAATTGCCAGTATCGTTTCGTCAAAAAACCGCTACGCTAAGGCACTTGGAGTTGACATCGAGGATTTGAGTGTCAATGAAGTGCTCAACTTAATCATGGAAACACCACGGATCTTAAAGAGTCCGATTCTCGTTGACGAGAAGCGCCTACAAGTCGGCTATAAAGAAGATGATATCCGTGCCTTCTTGCCACGCTCTGTCCGTAATGTAGAAAATGCAGAAGCACGTCTACGTGCAGCTCTATAAAACATCAAGGCTGGGAGTGACTCCTGGCCTTGTTTGCTCTTTTGTTTTAAAATCATGTGAGGAATTATGAAAAAGTTACTAATTGCTAGTTTTGCTCTCCTCTTTTTGCTTGCGGGATGTGGGCAAAAAAAGGAAACCCCTGCTGCTTCTACAACAGCATCTGAACCTCTCCAATCAAACCTTCCCGTTTTGGACAATGCCGAAAAGAATACGGTTGTCACCAAGACCTTATTGATGCCGAAGTCAGAAAATGGAACGCAGCAGATTCAGACTATTACCTATAAAGGCAATCAATTTTTGACCTTGACCATTCAGCAAAAACGACCTGTCGGGGATGAACTCAAGAACTTTATCTCTGAAAATGGCCTAGAGGAGACGCAAAAAGCGCTTCAAGAAGCTGAAGAGAAGGATGAGACCATCCAAGAGGCACGCAAACTAGCAGGATTTACACTGGAAACCAAGCTACTCAGCGAGACCGAAATCCAGACAACAACGACTTATGATTTTCAAGTATTGGATGTCAAAAAGGCATCTCAGATCGAATATTTAAAAAATATCGGTCTTGAAAATCTCTTAAAAAACGAACCTAGCCAATATATTGCAGACAGAGTGGCAAATGGGGCGACAGAACAATAGAAAATCCAAATTAATAGACTGACTTATTTGTAGAACGTCAGGGAATGTGCTATAATAGTACTATTCTAAGGAAAGAGGGTGTTAGAATGGGATTTACTGAAGAAACTGTACGGTTTAAATTGGATGATTCCAATAAGAAAGAAATTAGCGAAACGTTGACAGATGTTTATGCTTCTTTGAATGACAAGGGCTACAATCCGATTAACCAGATCGTCGGTTATGTATTGAGTGGAGACCCTGCTTACGTTCCTCGTTACAACAATGCACGAAATCAAATCCGTAAGTATGAGCGTGATGAAATTGTTGAAGAACTGGTACGCTACTACCTTAAGGGACAAGGAGTCGATCTATAATCTATGAGAATTATGGGATTGGACGTCGGTTCAAAAACAGTAGGGGTGGCTATTAGCGATCCACTAGGCTTCACCGCTCAGGGACTTGAAATCATCCAGATTAATGAGGATCAAGGCCAGTTTGGTTTTGACCGTATCAAGGAATTGGTTGACAGCTATAAGGTAGAACGCTTTGTAGTAGGTTTGCCAAAAAACATGAACAATACCAACGGTCCGCGAGTAGAAGCTAGTCAAGCCTACGGAGCAAAATTAGAAGAACTCTTTGGTTTGCCAGTAGACTATCAGGATGAGCGTTTGACAACGGTCGCTGCGGAACGTATGTTGATTGAACAAGCAGATATCAGTCGTAACAAACGCAAGAAAGTTATTGATAAGTTGGCTGCTCAGCTGATTTTGCAAAATTATTTAGATAGAAAATTTTAAGACAGAGGAGAAACTATGTCACACGATCACAACCATGACCACGAAGAACGTGAATTGATTACACTTGTTGATGAACAAGGAAATGAAACTTTATTTGAAATCCTTTTGACCATTGATGGAAAAGAAGAATTTGGTAAGAACTATGTTCTGCTTGTACCAGTTAACGCAGAAGAAGACGAAGACGGGCAAGTTGAAATCCAAGCCTACTCATTCACTGAAAATGAAGATGGAACAGAAGGCGAATTGCAACCAATCCCAGAAGACTCAGAAGACGAATGGAACATGATTGAAGAAGTCTTCAACAGCTTTATGGAGGAGTAAAAATATCCGGGGGATATTTTTACCCCAGTTCCTTAAAATAAGAGAGAACTGGTTTGTTCAGTGAACATTTTTACCCTTACGCTAAAAATAAAGACTGTAAGTAAGTCCAGTGGATGTTTTTAGCCCACGTTGAAATTCATAGTAGCTAGTGATTAGCTAACCAGGTAAGAGGTCGGGATTTTAGTCCCGACCTCGTTTTTTATTTGTAATCATACTTTGATGCGGTAGTTGATTGGACTTTTGTTAAGGAGACATGTATGTTTGAAGTAGAAAAGTGGTTTCATAGTCGGATTGGTTTAAATTTTAGATCTGGTCTTGGACGAATGCAGCGAGCTGTGGATTTGCTGGGGAATCCAGAGAGGACTTATCCTATTATCCACGTAACAGGGACTAATGGTAAAGGGTCAACTATTGCCTTCATGAGGGAGTTGTTTGTTGCTCATGATAAAAAAGTTGGTACTTTTACCTCTCCTCATATCATCAGTATCCATGATCGAATCTGTATCAATGGACAGCCGATCGCGGAGGAAGACTTTATCCGTATAGCTAACCAAGTCAAAGAGATGGAGAAAACTCTCTTAGAAACACATGATCAATTGTCTTTCTTTGAGTTGTTGACCTTGATTGCCTTGCTTTACTTTAAAGAGCAGGGAGTGGATATAGTTCTGCTAGAAGTGGGGATTGGTGGTTTGCTTGATACCACTAATGTCGTAACAGGAGAGATTGCAGTTATTACTTCGATTGGGCTAGATCATCAGGAGACCTTGGGCGATAGTCTGGAGGAAATAGCCGAGCAGAAAGCTGGTATTTTCAAGGCTGGCAAGAAGGCGGTCATTGCCAAGCTTACTCCAGAAGCGGAGCTTGTCTGTCAAAAAAGAGCAAGAGAGTTAGCTGTTGAACTTTATCAAGCTGGGCAAGACTTCACCTTGAATGCTAGGGATTTTTCAAGTAGCCTAGCGAGTTTTTCACAACTTGAAATCAGTTTGGAAGGTGTTTATCAGCAAGAAAATGCTGCCTTGGCTTTGGAAACTTTTCTTTTGTTTATGGCGTCAAGAGGTGAAAGGGTCGAAGAAGTGCTTGTCAGACGGGCCTTGCAAGAGACCCACTGGGCAGGTCGATTGGAACGGATTCGTCCACAAATCTACCTAGATGGGGCTCACAATCTGCCAGCCTTGACTCGTCTAGTCGAGTTTATCCAGGGGAAAATCCAGCAAGGTTACCAGGTTCGCATCCTTTTTGGAGCACTTAAACGCAAGGATTATCAGGGGATGTTAGGCTATCTATCTAAGCAGTTGCCTGAGGTGGAACTTAAGGTAACAGGCTTTGACTACCAAGGCTCTCTGGATGAAAAGGATGTGGCGGGTTACGATTTGATTTCTTCCTATGGCGGTTTTATCAGAGAATTTGAAGAAAAGGCCAAAGATCAGGACTTGCTTTTCGTGACGGGCTCGCTCTACTTTATCTCGGAAGTCCGAGCGAGTTTGCAAGGAAGCGATGGGATTAGTTGACCTTCTAGGCTTAAGTTGTTATACTTGAGGTAGGAGGTATATCTGGAAACGATTCCAGCAAAACATTGGCACAAAAGAAAGGAAATCGCTATGAAAACGAAAACATTCACACTTTCTATTGCTTCCCTAGCAATTCTTAGTCTTTTAGCAGCTTGTGGACCTAAGGCACAAGCCCCTACCCAGCAATCTGCTCAGCAATCATCTTCTCAACAAGAATCATCTTCTAGCGCTGCGACAAGTGCTAGTCAACCACAGGCGTCCTCAAGTCAGGACACTACTGTAGCTCAACCTACGAATATCGATGGTACCTATACTGGAAAAGATGAGAATGACCAAATCACTCTTGTTGTAACAGGTAAAACTGGTACATGGACTGAGGTCGAGCCAGATGGAGATAAGGAAATCAAGCAAGTCAGCTTTGAACCAGAAAATCAACGTGTCATTATCGGTGATGATGTCAAAATTTACACGGTTAATGGTAATCAATTGATTATCGACGATATGGACCGAGAGACATCTGACCGAGTGGTATTAACTAAGCAATAATGATTAAGTAAAAGTTCCAATGAGATGAAATCCATCTTTTTGGAGCTTTTTTCTTGAAAAAGTGGCTGGCTGTTCTTTACTAACTTTTTACTTAAAACGCTTACAAATATTTGTAATACTTCTTATAAGGTCGTATACTTATAGTAAATAATCAAATAGCGCAAAGGCGCAGGAGGAAAAGCATATGGCTACATTTTACGTTCCGGCAGTTAACCTTATTGGTAAAGGTGTTGTAAATGAAGTAGGTCCGTATATCAAGGAACTGGGGTATAAGAAGGCCCTTTTGGTGACAGATAAGTTCATCGAAGGTAGTGATATTTTACCCAAAGTCCTAAAACCGTTAGATGCTGAAGGGATCGAATATGTAATCTTTAGCGATGTGGAGCCAAATCCGACTTGCAAGAACGTCACAGACGGAGTGGCTGTCCTGAAAGAGCATGGATGTGACTTCATCATCAGTCTTGGGGGAGGATCTCCTCAGGATGCGGCTAGTTGTATCTCTATCATTGCTACAAATGGTGGCAAACCACAGGACTACGAAGGTCTCCACAAGTCTGCTAAAAAAGGCTTGCCAGTGGTTGCGATCAATACAACAGCTGGAACTTCTGCAGAAATCACCATTAACTATGTTATTACTGACGAAGAGCGCAAGGTCAAGATGGTAATGGTTGATAAGAATAGCCTTGCCCTTATCTCTGTCAATGATCCAGAACTCATGCTTTCAAAGCCGAAAGGATTGACAGCAGCGACAGGTATGGATGCTCTTACTCACGCTGTCGAAGCCTTGGTAACACCAGGTGCTTATAATGTGACCAAGAAACTTTCTATCGGAGCGATTGAACTCATCAAGGAGTATCTTCCTCGTGCTGTGGCAAATGGCCAAGATATTGAAGCGCGTGAGGGTATGGTCAATGCCATCTTCCTCGGTGGTATGAGCTTTAACAATGCTGGTTTGGGTTATGTTCATTCTATGGCTCACCAACTCGGTGCGGTATATAACTTGCCACATGGTGTCTGCTGTGCCATGCTTCTCCCAGTTGTAGAACGTGAAAATGCCAAGCGTGTACCAGAAGCATTCCGCAATGTAGCCAAGGCTTTGGGACTCCATGTGGAGGGGAAAACAGACCAAGAATGCGCTGACTATGCTATCGCTGAGATTGAGAAACTTTCTGAAACTGTTAGTATTCCGAAGAAACTCACTGAACTCGGTATCCAAGAAAAAGACTTTGACTTTGACTACCTTTCTAAGAATGCTTTGATTGATGCATGTGCGCCAGGCAATCCATTTATGCCAACTTTAGAAGAAACCATTGCTCTCTACAAAGAACTCTTCTAAAAATCAAGTAGAGTAGACGGGACTTGTTCCTCAAAATATAAATAATATTGGAAAGAACTATCATTTTGGTAGTTCTTTTTTTAAAAATTTGCTATCCTAGACATATGAGAAAAATCAAAATTGATGTGGTTGTAGTTCCCTTGAGTGGGCATCTCTTCCCAACACTGAATTTACTTGCCCCCTTGTTGAAGGATCCCTTGTATGAGATTCGATTATTTACAGGACCGCAACGAAAAACTGTAGCAGAGGAGATGGGATTCCGGGTGATTCCCATTTTAGAAAATTGTGTAGATGAGTTTGAGCGTGTAGCCAACAATGAAGGTCAATTAAACCTGTTTTCTGCTTATCGACAGTTGTCAGCTAGTCTTGATTTGATCAATGTGGTTTCAGATCAATTAGTGCAAGAGTGGCAGGAAAATAGACCGGATATTGTGATTGCGGACTTTATAACCCTCTCTGGAGGACTTGTTGCGGAACAGTTGAACATTCCCTGGATTACCACGATGGCGACACAGTTTGCCATTGAAACGACAGATGGACCGCCTTGTTTCTTTGGAGGAATGGGCAGTCCAAAAACATCTTTCCAATCTGGTCTGCAATGGCTAGTAAGAAAAGGGACTCGTTTAGGGAAACGAATCGTAAGCTTTTTATTGAGAGAACGATTGAAACGTTACGATTTTAGGCTCTACAATCAGAAAGGTCAGGAAACCATCTATTCACCCTATTCCATCTTGGGAATTGGGATGAAAGAGTTGGAGCTGAAAAGCGGTTTTCCAGAGCACTACCTTTGGGTGGGACCTTTTGGCTCTTCGATTGAGAGGGCAGAAAATTATCCACTCGATTTGTCTCCTTATGCAGGTTATAAGAAGGTCCTTGTCTCCTGTGGCACTCAGCTAGCATGGGCTAAAGACAATCTCCTCTATCAGACACAACAATTGGCAGAAGCACATCCAGATTGCCACTTCTTTGTGACTCTGGGGTTTGGCGGACAAGACTTCCAATGTGAAGAGCTCATGGACAATGTTTCTGTGGTATCCTATCTTCCCTATAAGGAGTACATTCCTCAGATGGATTATGTGATTCATCATGGTGGTGCGGGTATTTTTTACCAGTGTATCATCTATGGTAAGCCTGCCTTGATTCTCCCCCATGACTATGATCAGTATGACTATGCAGTTCGTGGATTAGAGGCAGGGATTGCCTTGACTGCTAAACGAGAGGATACGGAAGCGATTGGACGTGCCTTTGATGAGTTGTTGGCTAGAGATGACTGGCCAGACTTGAACAGACTTAGTCGTGCAGCTCAAATCTATCAGCCAACAGAGATTCTGAAGAGCGAAATACATCGGCTCTTAGGGGACAAGGAGAAGTAAAAAATGAAGAAAGTATTGGTGACAGGTGCTACGGGCTTTCTAGGCAAGTATGTTGTTGAAGAGCTTAGTCAGCAGGGCTATCAGGTACGCGCTTTTGGACGCAATCGCAATGTGGGTCAGTCTTTAGAAAACTCCTCTGTGGCATTTTTTCAGGGAGATTTGACCAAGCAAGAGGACTTGGCTCGGGTTTGTCAGGGGATGGACATGGTTGTGCATGCGGGTGCTCTTTCTACCGTTTGGGGGCCTTGGGAGGATTTCTACCAGACAAATGTCTTAGGGACCAAGTATGTTCTGGATGCTTGCCGAGAGGCTGGTATTCTGCGTTTGGTTTATGTGTCCTCGCCTAGCATCTATGCTGCGCCTCGAGATCAGTTAGCTATCAAAGAAAGTGCTGCGCCTCAGGAAAATAATCTGAACAACTACATTCGTAGTAAGCTGGCTTCGGAGAAGCTGTTTAAGGACTATCCCGATGTTCCGAGTATTATCTTACGACCTCGTGGGCTTTTTGGGATTGGGGATACCAGTATTTTGCCCCGAGTTCTCAAACTCAGTCAGAAGATTGGCATTCCCTTGATAGGGGATGGTCGTCAGCTCATGGATATGACCTGTGTGGAAAATGTCGCTCTGGCAATTCGCTTGGCACTAGAGGCCCCTCAAGCTAGTGGCGAAGTTTATAATATTACCAATGGGGAACCAAGAGCCTTTAAGGATTTGATAGAAGAAACCTTGAGAGGGTTGGGTTATCCAATAACATACAGAAAAGTGCCAGCTCCTCTTCTTTCAGTTATTGCCAGTAGTTTAGAGTTTCTGTATAAGGTATTAAAACTCAAAGGTGAACCGCCACTGACACGCTATACCTATTATCTGCTCCGTTATAGTCAGACGCTGGACATCAGCAAGGCGGAGCGAGACTTGGGTTATCGCCCTCAGATCAGTATTTCGGAAGGGATTGAACAATATGTCCAAGATTATCGAAAGCATTGATTATTTCCCAGCAGGCTACTGTACCAGCTACACAGGTTTGCTATTTAAGGGAGTTAAGAATCAAAAGATGACCTTTCCAGCAGGTGTTTTTCTTATCAAACACAGGGACAAGGGCTATCTCCTCTATGACACAGGCTATCATTACGATATTAAGACCCGGCTTCGCTATGGTTTCTATCGGCTAGGAACGCCCGTTCAAATGACGGAGAAGGACCAGATTTCACGTTTGCTGGAAGCGAAGGGAATCAAACCAGAAGAAATTAACTATGTTCTTCTATCACACCTACATCCAGATCATCTGGGAGGAGCTAGTTTCTTTCCTCGTGCAACCTTTATCTTGACAAAAGAAGTATATGAAGTCTACCAAAAACCCAAGTTGAAAGACCTGATTTTCAAGGAGTTTTTACCAGCTTCTTTTGAGAAAAATCTAACCATTATCAGAGCTGACCAGCAAGTTTCAACTTTTCCCTATCGTCCGATTTGTGATCTTTTCGGAGATGGCAGTATCCTAGTAGCCTCTGTTGACGGGCATGCTAGGGGGCAAGCCTGTCTATATTTTCCAGACCTTAATCTCCTCATTGCAGCAGACCTCTGTTGGGGAATTGACCTCTTACCTTACACCAAGCAGATGCACCTGATTCCTTCCTTGGTCCAGGATAATAAGGCCGACTATATCAGGGGGATAGAGTTTCTGGAGGAAGTCTTAAAGGACGGTATCGAGGTAGTTGTTAGCCATGATCCTGTAGAAAGGATAGAGTCAATCTTACATGAAAAAAATAACCTTTCTTAAAACCTTTATCCAAACTCGTTGGCTTCATCATTTCAAATCTCGAGAAGCTGTAGAAAACTATCAGAAAAAGCAATTAACTAACTATATGGACTTTTTAAAGCGAGAGTCGCCCTACTTTAAAAATGGGGTTCCTAGCAACTTTGACCATATGGACAAGGCTTTTATGATGGAACATTTCAATGAGCTCAACACCCAAGGAGTGGATCGTGATGAAGCCTTGAGCTTGGCTATTGAAAGTGAGAAGACCCGTGACTTCACTGAACTTAAAGGGGAAGTGGCCGTCGGTTTGTCTTCAGGGACGTCTGGACATCGGGGGCTCTTTATCACAACAGAGAAAGAGCGAAGTATGTGGGCTGCGGCTATCTTGGCAAAGATGTTGCCCAAGGGGCAGCTTTTTGGACACCGCATCGCCTTTTTCCTGAGAGCTGATAATGAACTCTATCAGACCATCAATACGGCGCTCATTCGTCTAGAGTATTTTGATATTTTCAAACATACAGATGAGCATATTGAGCGACTCAACAACTATCAACCAACGATTATTGTGGCGCCAGCCTCGATGTTGATTGAATTGAGCAAGCGTCTCAAGGATGGAGAGTTAGCTATTCACCCACAAAAAATCGTTTCGGTGGCGGAAATCTTGGAAGATAGTGATAGGGTACGGATCGCAGAAGCCTTTTCACTATCCATCATTGACCAAGTTTATCAGGCGACAGAAGGTTTCCTAGCCTGCACTTGCTCAGCGGGCAATCTGCATCTCAACGAAGACATTATCTTTGTGGAAAAGCAGTATCTAGATGACCGCCGTTTTTATCCAGTGATTACGGACTTTAAGCGAAGTAGTCAGCCTGTTTATCGCTACCAGCTCAATGATATCTTGGTTGAAAATCCGGAGCCTTGTCCCTGTGGCTCCTACTATACACGGATTGACAAGGTCGAAGGACGTTCTGATGATATCTTCTACTTTAAAGGGCAGAATGGCGGGCAGGTAACGATCTATCCAGACTTTATCAGGCGTTGCATCCTCTTTGTGGAGAATGTAGGAGATTACCAAGTTAAGCAACATTCCGAGAAATTAGTGGAAGTTTGTTTAAGCCGACGAGATGAGGACGTAGAGACAGCAATTTTAGCACAGTTCCAACTCTTGGCCCAGCAAAAAGAGTTCATAGTTCCTCAAATCCAATTTTCAGATTATCACTGGGATACTAGCCGTAAACTCAAACGTATCCAACGTTTATGAAAGGAAAAAAGACAATGACAGAAGTAAAAAGACATGTAGAAATCGCAGGTTATGGCATTTGCCTTCCAAAGCATACAGTTCAATTTAAAGACCAGACCCGTTATCGTGTAGTTGAAAATGAAGAAACGCAACTCGACTTGGCAGAAGAAGCTATCCACCGTGCACTTGAACATGCAAATTTGGATATTAAAGATATCGATTGCCTTGTATCAGCTAGTGCAGTTGGTGTTCAGCCTATTCCTTGTACGGCTGCCTTGATTCATGAGCGCGTGGCAAAAGGACTCTCAATTCCAGCAATGGACATCAATACAACTTGTACCAGCTTTATTTCTGCTCTATCGACTATGTCCCACTTGATTGAGGCGGGCGAATACAATCGTGTCTTGATTGTGTCTAGTGAGGTTGGTAGTTTAGGGCTCAATCCCAAGCAGAAAGAAAGTTTTGAACTCTTTAGTGATGGGGCAGCAGCCTTTATTTTCCAAAAAAGTCATCAGGAAAAAGGGGTCATTGCTAGTCTCCAACGTACTTGGTCAGAAGGGGCTCACGATACGGAGATTCGTGGAGGTCTGACTTCTTTTCAACCAAAAGAGTACTCTGAAGCGACGAAGACCAACTATATGTTTGACATGAAGGGGAAGAAAATCCTCCTCTTGTCTGCTCGTAAAATCCCAGTCATGTTTGAAGAGTTTCAAGAAAAAACACAGCTAGCCTTGGCAGACGTGGACTATATCATTCCTCACCAAGCAAGTCGTGCTCTTCCTTTGGTCATGGAAAAACTAGGTGTGGCTGAGGATCAGTACCTCAATCTCGTCACTGACTATGGAAATATGGTGTCAGTCTCTGTGCCATTTGGCTTGGCTTATTCTTTGGAGCATGGACTTATCAAGGAGGGAGATGTCGTCTACCTTATGGGGACTGCAGCTGGTATGACGGTCAATATGTTGGCTCTGAAATTGTAATAATCATCTAAACACGGAACGACTGGAACTTGAGCAAAGGTAAACGGTTGCCATCTACCCCTGAACTGAGGTATACTAGTAGAAACACTAGTTTATCAAGCAGTTAAGGAGAATGTTAGAAAAGGAAGGGGATGTATGACAGCTAGAAAAATGCAGCTACTCATGTCCAAATATGGTTTTAGTATTACCATCATGTTGGCAGAGTTGTTTATCGTCTTTGGTTTATTTCTCTATCTAGGGCAAATGGCTCCAATTGTCTGGATTATCCTAGTCATTTTAGTGAGCCTAGCGACCATTGTATCGATTGTCAATCGATCTATGAATCCTGAGAGTAAGGTAACATGGCTGTTAGTAGCCTTTGTGCCAGTGTTTGGGCCCTTGCTCTATATCATGTTTGGAGAACGTCGTTTATCTAAAAAGGAAATGAAGCAGCTAAAGCAGCTCCAATCAATGGTTGACAGAGAGGACAATAGCAGAGCTCTCCGTTTGGAGTTAAAGGAACAAGACAAATCAGCTTACGGCGTTATCAAATCACTCCTCAGTATGGACACGAATGCTGATGTCTATGATCGAACGGATACACAATTTTTTGCATCTGGGGAAAGTATGTGGCATCAGATGCTAGAGGATCTCAAGAAAGCTGAGAAGTTTATCTTTCTCGAATACTATATCATCGAAGAAGGTTTGATGTGGGATAGTATTTTGGAGATTTTGGAAGAAAAGGCCGCTCAAGGTGTAGAAGTGAAGCTTCTCTATGATGATATTGGTTGTATGGCAACCTTGCCTGGAGATTACACCATCCAGCTTCGTGGTCGAGGGATTGAAGCCCACAAATTTAACAAGGTGATTCCACGTTTGACCGTTGCTTATAACAACCGTGACCACCGTAAAATCATGATTATTGATGGGCAGATTGCCTATACAGGTGGTATCAATCTGGCCGATGAGTATATCAACCATATCGAACGCTTTGGTTATTGGAAGGATAGCGGTATTCGTCTGGATGGACCGGCAGTTAAAGCTTTTACCAGACTCTTTTTATCTGCCTGGTATATCAACCGTGGGGAGATTAGTGATTTTGACCAATACCATCTCGAAAATCAGCCCAAAGATGGGATGGGGCTCTGTATTCCCTATAGTAGTGGACCAAAACCCATATACAGAGCTCAAGTTGGAAAAACGGTCTACCAAAATCTTATCAATCAAGCTACAGATTACGTCTATATCACGACTCCCTATCTGATTGCGGACTACGATCTAACTGAAAGTATCAAAAATGCAGCTCTGAGGGGGGTAGATGTGCGAATTGTGACGCCGTGTATCCCAGATAAGAAGGTTATTCAGTTAGTTACTCGAGGAGCCTATCCAGACTTGTTATCTGCAGGGGTTCGTATTTATGAGTACAGTCCGGGATTCCTTCATAGCAAGCAAATGCTGGTCGATGGAGAAGTAGCAACAGTGGGGACCATCAATTTTGACTATCGTAGCTTGCTCCACCACTATGAAAATGGTGTTTTGCTTTATAGAACGCAGTCCATCATCGCTATTGAAAGAGACTTCGAAGAAATTTTTAAGGTTTCTCAAGAAATTTATCCCCACACCATCAAAACTAGCTGGTACCAAAGCCTCATTAAGGAAATTGTCCAGTTGTTTGCACCCATGCTCTAACTATCCATCGAGATCTAGCCCAAGGCTGGGTCTTTTTTGTCTTCTTACGAATAGATAAGTAAAGGAGAAAACCATGCTTAATCTAGAAGATGATGATTTTATCAGAGAGTATAGAAATAGTCGATTCCACCGTTTTCGTGAAATCGAACGCTTTGCGATTTTGGATAAGAAATTCAGCAAATATCAATCCCAAGCTGACATTCCTGTAAGATTTTGATATACTAAAACAGATAAACTTAGAGGAGAAATTGAATGAACGTATACAGGAAAATAGATGAGAAACAAGAAGAATCTCATTACCAAGACTGGTCAGTGCCAGAGAAACGAGAAGGAGCTCCGATTCCCTTTTTTAGTATCATGCTTTGGAGTTTAGTGGCCACAGCCATTTCGGTTGCCCTGCCTTTTATTTTTGGCTTAGTCAGTCCGCAACAAACTCAAGATCTTTATACCGGTTGGGCCTTGCATCAAAATGGTCAAATGTATACAGATTATTTTGGGACGGAGGGATTGCTCTATTATGTGCTAACCTACCTTTTTCAAGGCAGTGTTTTGATTGCTTTGGTTGAGTGGTTTGCCTTGTTTGGAGCAGGTGTTTTTCTTTTCAAAGCTGCGGATACTCTTGTCGGCCAAGAAAAGGAAGCGGAGCGAGTTGTCTTTATTTTATACTTGCTTGTAGCAGGCCTCGCTTTTGGTGGCGGTTATGCTCTCTTGCTAGCCTTGCCTTTCCTATTTTATTCACTTAGCATTGTTACGAACTATCTAGCTTATCCAAACGATGACAAAGGATTTTTACGTGTTGGTATGAGCCTTGCACTTGCTTTCTTCCTTGCGCCAATCCCAACCGCCTTGTTTGCGGCTGTACTGGCCTTGGGGATTATCGGCTTTAATCTAGGCAAAGGTCACTTTGTTCATGGCCTATATCAGTTCTTTGCGTCAGCCCTAGGATTTTCACTCTTATTCTATCCTTTAGGCTACTATACAGTGTGGACAGGTAGTTTTGGAGATGCCATTAGCCAGACCTTGTATCCGGTAAATACTCTTAGCCTCTTTTCAAATTCGCATTTGCTTGAAAATGCAGCCTTCTATGGCTTGCTTGCTATTGGATTAGGTTCCCTTGGCTTGCTCTTTGCAGGCTTGTTCCAGTCAAAACCAGCCAAGCAATATGCCCTCTCAATTGCTGCTAGCTTGGGAGTGTTGGTTTCTTTGGGAATCTTGATTCTCTCCAAAGAACCTATCAACGGTACTCGTCTTGTGGTGCTAATTCCTTTCTTGGTCTTGCTCCTTCTGACAGGAATCAAGGAAGATGTTTCAGATGGAGGGAGTCGTCGTAGAAGAAGACGTGAGAAACAAACTTCTTTCCTTAAAAGAAATTTCTATCTACCACTGATTGCCCTTGCCTATCTCATTGTTCTTCCTATTGTGAGTCGTTACCTTTCTCACCCAACGACTTATCAGGAGAGAGAACGTCTTGCTAGCGTGGTCAAACAACAAACGAGTTCTGAGGATCGTGTCTATGCTTGGGATGATCGTCCTGATTTCTACCGTGCAAGTGAACGCTTGGCGCCGACTTCTCTATCAACTCCAACACTCTATACTGCAAGCGATGAAAATAAAACCAAACTGATGAATGACCTGAAAGAGAATCAACCGAAGATGATTGTGGTCAATCAAAAAGTTGCCTTGTGGTCAGATGTAGAGAGCTGGCTCAGTGAAAACTATGAGCTTGTTCAGACAGATACTAGCGAGTTCAAACTTTATAAATCAAAATAACAAAAAATCAATATCTTGTGGAATTTTAAAAATTTTAGGATTTTTAACACAAGATATTGATTTTTATTTTTAGAGTGGTATAATACTGAATATAAACAATTCAACAATATTTTAGAAAAGAGCATGGATATGATTGTATTAGAAGAAAAGCTTGCAACCGTTCCCACCTTGTTCGTTGAAAAACGAGATGGTAGACGTGTGGTGTTTGATGTAGACAAGATTGACAAGGCTCTCCACAAGGCGGCGGAAAAGGTTATGGACGTTACGCCTCTAGTAGAAAAACGCCTAAATGGTCTAGTTGAAAGAATCGTGGCTGAAATTCACAGCCGCTTCCCTCAAGGTGTCAAGATTTACGAAATTCAAAATGTCGTAGAACATGAACTCCTTGAAGCCAAAGAGTATGCGCTGGCTGAGGAGTATATCACTTATCGGACACAAAGGGATTTTGAGCGATCAAAAGCGACAGATATCAACTTTAGTATCCATAAACTTCTCAATAAAGATCAGGCAGTTGTCAATGAAAATGCCAATAAAGACAGTGATGTCTTTAATACCCAGCGTGATTTGACAGCAGGGATTGTTGGGAAATCAATCGGGCTGCAAATGCTTCCTAAGCACGTAGCCAATGCTCATCAAAAAGGGGATATCCACTATCATGACTTGGACTACAGCCCCTACACTCCGATGACCAACTGCTGTTTGATTGATTTTAAAGGCATGCTGGAAAATGGTTTTAAGATTGGAAATGCAGAGGTAGAGAGTCCCAAGTCTATCCAGACTGCGACCGCTCAGATTTCACAAATCATCGCCAACGTTGCTTCTAGCCAGTACGGGGGCTGTTCAGCTGACCGTATCGATGAAGTCTTGGCGCCTTATGCGGAGAAGAATTATCAAAAACACCTCAAGGATGCAGAAGAGTGGGTCTTGCCTGAAAAACGGGAAGATTACGCTTGGAAGAAAACCCAAAAGGACATCTACGATGCTATGCAATCTCTTGAGTATGAAATCAACACTCTCTTCACTTCAAATGGACAAACACCTTTTACTTCGCTCGGTTTTGGTTTAGGAACTAGTCGTTTTGAGCGGGAAATTCAAAAAGCTATCTTAAACATCCGAATCAAGGGACTTGGTTCAGAACACCGTACAGCTATCTTCCCTAAACTCATCTTTACGCTAAAAAGAGGACTCAACTTAGAGGAAGGTTCACCTAACTACGATATCAAACAGTTGGCTCTTGAGTGTGCAACCAAGCGGATGTACCCAGATGTCTTGTTCTATGATAAGATTATCGAGCTGACAGGCTCCTTCAAGGTTCCTATGGGATGCCGTTCTTTCCTCCAAGGATGGAAGGATGAGAATGGTGTTGAGGTCAATTCAGGTCGTATGAATCTAGGAGTTGTGACAGTCAATCTGCCTCGTATCGCCCTCGAGTCTGAAGGTGACATGAACAAGTTCTGGGAAATCTTCAACGAGCGAATGAACATCGCGGAGGATGCTCTAGTTTATCGTGTCGAACGAACCAAGGAAGCGACGCCAGCAAATGCCCCTATCCTTTATCAGTATGGAGCCTTCGGTCGCCGTCTCGGAAAAGACGAGAGCGTTGATCAGCTCTTTAAGAATCGCCGTGCGACAGTTTCGCTGGGCTACATTGGTTTGTACGAGGTAGCGACAGTCTTCTTTGGAAATAGCTGGGAAAACAATCCAGAAGCCAAGGAATTCACGCTGGATATCATTCGCGATATGAAACGTCGTGTGGAAGAGTGGTCTGACCAATATGGTTACCATTTCTCTATCTACTCCACACCGTCTGAAAGTTTGACAGATCGCTTCTGTCGCTTGGATACAGAGAAGTTCGGTTCTATTCCTGATATCACGGACAAGGAATACTACACCAACTCTTTCCACTATGATGTTCGTAAAAATCCAACACCGTTTGAAAAATTAGACTTTGAGAAAGTTTATCCAGAAGCAGGTGCATCAGGTGGTTTCATCCATTATTGTGAGTATCCAGTTCTTCAACAAAATCCTAAAGCCCTGGAAGCTGTCTGGGACTATGCCTATGACCGTGTCGGCTATCTAGGGACCAATACTCCGATTGATCGCTGTTACAAGTGTGATTTTGAAGGGGATTTTGAACCGACTGAGAGAGGTTTTGCTTGTCCCAACTGTGGCAATAGCGACCCTAAAACAGTAGATGTTGTCAAACGAACTTGTGGCTATCTGGGGAATCCTCAAGCGCGTCCAATGGTTAATGGTCGTCACAAGGAAATCGCTGCGCGTGTCAAACATATGAACGGTTCAACTATTAAAACAGCCGGACATGAAGTAACAAATTAGAAGGAAATGGAATGGGGAAATACCAATTAGACGATAAGGGACGCGCACAAGTGACCCGTTATCACGAGAAACACTCGAAAGGTGGAACGGGTAAAAAAGAACGCTTGCTCAACCTCAAAGAACAATTTTTAAACAAGAACAAGAAAAAATAAAAGTGAGAGTCCGCTCTCGCTTTTCTCTTAGCGGGAGGTAAGGATGGAATTACGTAGACCAAGATTAGCAGATAAAGAAACAGTTTTAGAGATGATGGCAGAGTTTGAACAGACTCAATCAGCCCATGATGGCGGATTTTGGGATGCTGAGAATTTTGTTTATGAAGAGTGGCTAGAAGAAAATCTTCAAGCGGAAGCGGGACTCAATATTCCTGAAAACTGGGTTCCTGCTATCCAGCTGGTTAGTTTTGACGTAGCAGGCCAGGCTCTTGGCTTTCTCAACCTTCGTCTCCGATTAAATGACTACTTACTAGAAAATGGGGGCCATATCGGCTATTCCATCCGCCCCTCTGAAAGAGGCAAAGGTTATGCCAAAGAAGCCCTCAGACAAGGCCTGCAAGTTGCCAAGGAAAAGAACATCAAAAAAGCACTTGTGACCTGTAGTACGGAAAATCCTGCTAGTAGGGCGGTGATTGTGGCAAATGGTGGGGTGTTTGAGGATGTTCGCAATGGTGTAGAACGTTACTGGATAGATTTGGAGTAAAAGGATGACATGGAATACACCAAAACCAGGTGAATGGAAAAGTGAGGAGCTTAGTAAAGGGCGAATCATTGATTACAAGGCTTTTAATTTTGTCGATGGAGAAGGTGTGCGAAACTCTCTCTATGTATCAGGTTGCATGTTTCACTGCGAGGGATGCTATAATGTTGCGACTTGGTCTTTCAACGCAGGCATTCCCTATACGGCAGAATTAGAAGAACAAATCATGGAAGACCTTGCCCAACCCTATGTTCAAGGTTTGACCTTGCTAGGAGGAGAACCCTTTCTTAATACGGGCATTCTCTTGCCTCTCGTTAAGCGCATTCGAAAGGAATTACCAGAAAAAGACATCTGGTCCTGGACGGGTTATACTTGGGAAGAAATGATGCTGGAGACTCCAGATAAACTGGAACTCTTATCATTGATTGACATCCTTGTCGATGGACGGTATGATAAAAGCAAACGCAATCTTATGCTCCAGTTTCGAGGTTCGTCCAATCAACGGATTATCGATGTGCAAAAATCCCTCAAAAGTGGGCAAGTGGTGATTTGGGACAAGCTTAATGACGGAAAAGAAAGCTATGAACAGGTGAAGAGAGAATGAAGAAAAAAGACCTGATAGAACAACTGGTTTCAGAGATCGAAACGGGAAGAATTAGGACGCTAGTGATCTACGGTCATGGGGCTTCGGGCAAGTCAACCTTCGCTCAGGAATTACATCAAGCTCTAGATTCTACTACAGTAAATTTACTAGAAACAGATCCTTATATCACCTCAGAACGTCACCTGGTAGTACCAAAGCAAGCGCCAGATCAAAAGGTGACGGCTTGTCTGCCAGTGGCGCATGAACTAGCAAGTTTACAGAGAGATATTCTCGCCTTGCAGGCAGGCATGGACATCTTGACGATTGATGAACCTTGGAAGGCTAGCGAGGTCTTGTCTGGAGGAAAGCCAATTCTTATTGTTGAAGGGATGTCCGTGGGTTTTCTTCCCAAGGAACTCTTTGACAAAACCATCTGTTTCTACACGGATGAGGAGACCGAATTAAAGAGGCGCTTAGCTCGAGATACGACTATGAGAAATCGCGATGCATCTTTTGTATTAGCTAGCCATCAGATGAGACGGGAGCAGTATCTGCGATACTATAGAGAAACCGAGTCTAAAGCGGACATTTTAGTAGATCAATCAGAAGATACATTCAAGGTCAAAATGGCACATATTATATAGAAGAAAAGGTAGTTTTTTATAGATGTAAATCCGTAATTTTGGAAAGATAAAAAGAGAAAACAGTTTCATCTTAAAAAAAACGGAAAAAGCTCACAAATCCCTTGCAATCGCAGGGGCTTTGTGTTATTCTACCGTGGTGCTGTAAATCACATCTTTAGCTGTGATGCAAGAGGTTGTGACCACGATTGGATACACTGCCACACAACGCGCGTCGATTTCCTATTTTTGCTTTGAGTTTGAATCCCTTTATGTCTTAGACTTGAGCACAAAAAATGTTCGTTAAAAACTTTCCAGACTATATCAATAAGAATTGGAAGGATGGTCTTGGTTGAAGCCTGCATTGTTTTTCAGCTCTGGTTGAGACCGGTAAATTGAACGTTTTGTTTGTTATAGGCACCGTTTTTTCTGGGAAAAGGGAGTTGATAGTGAATGGTGTGATATATCCTATACGCAAAGAATGCTATTTCATTTTGTTGCGTGAATTAGCCTCTTGGTAGCTAGAAAGTTTAGAGCTGAGGTTGATTGCTAGTCAGTCACCTTAGAAGTGAAAGTAAAAGGAGCGAAGGAATGTTTTTAAAAATAATCAGTAGTATCTCTACAAATAATTTCCAAGATCCAAACATGATTGAAAAAATTAGCCATCTATGGCAGGAGCACCAGAAAGAAGTAGAGGAGGCATTTGCCCAAGGGCTTCCGATTTATGCAGTCTATCATGATTATGTCAGCGACTACAAGGGGGATTACAGCTTGTCGCTCTGTAGTCTATCCGATAAAGAAGACTGGGATTTTGACACTTCAGAACAAACCTACCAAGTATTTGAGGTGGATACAAGTGATTCAAAAGGGTTTCTCCATACCTGGCAACAAATCTGGCAGGCAGAAGAAGCAAGAGAACTGCAACGTCAGTATAGTATTGATTTTGAAAAATATGATCCAGATCAGACAGTATCTATCTTTATCGCCACCCCCAAAAATGGGTAAATTGTCAAACTATGTTTTATTTACGAAAGAGGATCAGAACATACTCTAGTAACTTAGGTTAGTAAAAAAACGAAAAAAAGCTTACAAATCCCTTGCAATCGCAGGGGCTTTGTGTTATTCTATTATGGTGCTGTAAATTACAGCCTTAGCTTTGATGCAAGAGGTTGCGACACGCTCGGTTGCATTGCCACGCAACGCGCGTCGGTTTTCTTGTGGAGCTAGCCTATTATCTTAAATAGACGAAAAGGAGAAAAAGATGGCAAACAAAAAAATCCGTATCCGTTTGAAAGCTTACGAACACCGTACGCTTGACACAGCGGCTGCAAAAATCGTAGAATCAGCTACTCGTACAGGTGCACAAGTTGCGGGTCCAATCCCACTTCCAACTGAGCGTAGCCTCTACACAATCATTCGTGCGACTCACAAATACAAAGACTCTCGCGAACAATTTGAAATGCGTACACACAAACGTTTGATCGATATCGTTAACCCAACTCAAAAAACAGTTGATGCCTTGATGAAATTGGATCTTCCAAGTGGTGTAAACGTAGAAATCAAACTTTAATCTAAAGCTTGATACCTTGAGCATAAAAAACGCTCGTTAAAAACTTTTTGAATAAAAAATATAGAAAAGGAACTATTTTCTCATGACAAAAGGAATCTTAGGGAAAAAAGTGGGAATGACTCAAATCTTCACTGAAGCTGGCGAATTGATCCCTGTAACAGTTATTGAAGCAACTCCAAACGTTGTTCTTCAAGTTAAAACTGTTGAAACAGACGGATACAACGCTATCCAAGTTGGTTTCGATGACAAACGCGAAGTATTGAGCAACAAACCTGCTAAAGGACATGTAGCGAAAGCTAACACGGCTCCTAAGCGCTTCATTCGTGAATTCAAAAACGTTGAAGGCTTGGAAGTTGGTGCTGAAATCACAGTTGAAACATTCGCAGCTGGAGACGTTGTTGACGTAACTGGTACTTCTAAAGGTAAAGGTTTCCAAGGTGTTATCAAACGCCACGGACAATCACGTGGACCAATGGCTCACGGTTCTCGTTACCACCGTCGTCCAGGTTCTATGGGACCTGTTGCACCTAACCGCGTATTCAAAGGTAAAAACCTTGCAGGACGTATGGGTGGCGACCGCGTAACAATTCAAAACCTTGAAGTGGTACAAGTTGTTCCAGAAAAGAACGTTATCCTTATCAAAGGTAACGTACCAGGTGCTAAGAAATCTCTTATCACTATCAAATCAGCAGTTAAAGCTGGTAAATAATAAAGAAAGGGGAAATCAGTCACAATGGCAAACGTAACATTATTTGACCAAACTGGTAAAGAAGCTGGCCAAGTTGTTCTTAACGATGCAGTATTTGGTATTGAACCAAATGAATCAGTTGTGTTTGATGTGATCATCAGCCAACGCGCAAGCCTTCGTCAAGGAACACACGCTGTTAAAAACCGCTCTGCAGTATCAGGTGGTGGACGCAAACCATGGCGTCAAAAAGGAACTGGACGTGCTCGTCAAGGTTCTATCCGCTCACCACAATGGCGTGGTGGTGGTGTTGTCTTCGGACCAACTCCACGTTCATACGGCTACAAACTTCCACAAAAAGTTCGTCGCCTAGCTCTTAAATCAGTTTACTCTGAAAAAGTTGCTGAAAACAAATTCGTAGCTGTAGACGCTCTTTCATTTACAGCTCCAAAAACTGCTGAATTTGCAAAAGTTCTTGCAGCATTGAGCATCGATTCTAAAGTTCTTGTTATCCTTGAAGAAGGAAATGAATTCGCAGCTCTTTCAGCTCGTAACCTTCCAAACGTGAAAGTTGCAACTGCTACAACTGCAAGTGTTCTTGACATCGCAAATAGCGACAAACTTCTTGTCACACAAGCAGCTATCTCTAAAATCGAGGAGGTTCTTGCATAATGAATTTGTATGATGTTATCAAAAAACCTGTTATCACTGAAAGCTCAATGGCTCAACTTGAAGCAGGAAAATATGTATTTGAAGTTGACACTCGTGCACACAAACTTTTGATCAAGCAAGCTGTTGAAGCTGCTTTCGAAGGTGTTAAAGTTGCCAACGTTAACACAATCAACGTAAAACCAAAAGCGAAACGTGTTGGACGTTACACTGGTTTTACTAACAAAACTAAAAAAGCTATCATCACACTTACAGCTGATTCAAAAGCAATCGAGTTGTTTGCTGCTGAAGCTGAATAATCTAAGGAGGAAATATCGTGGGAATTCGTGTTTATAAACCAACAACAAACGGTCGCCGTAATATGACTTCTTTGGATTTCGCTGAAATCACAACAAGCACTCCTGAAAAATCATTGCTTGTTGCTTTGAAGAGCAAGGCTGGTCGTAACAACAACGGTCGTATCACTGTTCGTCACCAAGGTGGTGGACACAAACGTTTCTACCGTTTGGTTGACTTCAAACGTAACAAAGACAACGTTGAAGCAGTTGTTAAAACTATCGAGTACGATCCAAACCGTTCTGCAAACATCGCTCTTGTACACTACACTGACGGTGTGAAAGCATACATCATCGCTCCAAAAGGTCTTGAAGTTGGTCAACGTATCGTTTCAGGTCCTGAAGCAGATATCAAAGTCGGAAATGCTCTTCCACTTGCTAACATCCCAGTTGGTACTTTGATCCACAACATCGAATTGAAACCAGGTCGTGGTGGAGAATTGGTACGTGCTGCTGGTGCTTCTGCTCAAGTATTGGGTCAAGAAGGTAAATACGTTCTTGTTCGTCTTCAATCTGGCGAAGTTCGTATGATTCTTGGAACTTGTCGTGCTACAGTTGGTGTTGTCGGAAACGAACAACATGGACTTGTAAACCTTGGTAAAGCAGGACGTAGCCGTTGGAAAGGTATCCGCCCAACAGTTCGTGGTTCTGTAATGAACCCTAACGATCACCCACACGGTGGTGGTGAAGGTAAAGCACCAGTTGGTCGTAAAGCGCCATCTACTCCATGGGGCAAACCTGCTCTTGGTCTTAAAACTCGTAACAAGAAAGCGAAATCTGACAAACTTATCGTTCGTCGTCGCAACGAGAAATAATAGTAAACTAGTCGCCTAAGCAACTAGGAAATCCGCCAGCTCGGTAGCGCTCCATGTGAGCGCAAGCCGCTGTGGTACAACATTTAAAGGAGAAAATATAAAAATGGGACGCAGTCTTAAAAAAGGACCTTTCGTCGATGAGCATTTGATGAAAAAAGTTGAAGCTCAAGCTAACGACGAAAAGAAAAAAGTTATCAAAACTTGGTCACGTCGTTCAACGATTTTCCCAAGTTTCATTGGTTACACTATTGCAGTTTATGACGGACGTAAACACGTACCTGTTTACATCCAAGAGGATATGGTAGGTCACAAACTTGGTGAATTTGCACCAACTCGTACTTACAAAGGTCACGCTGCAGACGACAAGAAAACACGTAGAAAATAAGGAGAACATAAATGGCAGAAATTACTTCAGCTAAAGCAATGGCTCGTACAGTACGTGTTTCACCTCGTAAATCACGTCTTGTTCTTGACAACATCCGTGGTAAAAGCGTAGCCGATGCTATTGCAATCTTGACATTCACACCAAACAAAGCTGCTGAAATCATCTTGAAAGTTTTGAACTCAGCTGTAGCTAACGCTGAAAACAACTTTGGTTTGGACAAAGCTAACTTGGTAGTATCTGAAGCATTCGCAAACGAAGGACCAACTATGAAACGTTTCCGTCCACGTGCGAAAGGTTCAGCTTCACCAATCAACAAACGTACAGCTCACATCACTATAGCTGTTGCAGAAAAATAAGGAGGTAACATCGTGGGTCAAAAAGTACATCCAATTGGTATGCGTGTCGGCATCATCCGTGATTGGGATGCCAAATGGTATGCTGAAAAAGAATACGCGGATTACCTTCATGAAGATCTTGCAATCCGTAAATTCGTTCAAAAAGAACTTGCTGACGCAGCAGTTTCAACTATCGAAATTGAACGCGCAGTAAACAAAGTTAACGTTTCACTTCACACTGCTAAACCAGGTATGGTTATCGGTAAAGGTGGTGCTAACGTTGATGCACTCCGTGCAAAACTTAACAAATTGACTGGAAAACAAGTACACATCAACATCATCGAAATCAAACAACCTGATTTGGATGCTCACCTTGTAGGTGAAGGAATTGCTCGTCAATTGGAGCAACGTGTCGCTTTCCGTCGTGCACAAAAACAAGCAATCCAACGTGCAATGCGTGCTGGAGCTAAAGGAATCAAAACTCAAGTATCAGGTCGTTTGAACGGTGCAGATATCGCCCGTGCTGAAGGATACTCTGAAGGAACTGTTCCACTTCACACACTTCGTGCAGATATCGATTACGCTTGGGAAGAAGCAGATACTACATACGGTAAACTTGGTGTTAAAGTATGGATCTACCGTGGTGAAGTTCTTCCAGCTCGTAAAAACACTAAAGGAGGTAAATAACCAATGTTAGTACCTAAACGTGTTAAACACCGTCGTGAATTCCGTGGAAAAATGCGCGGTGAAGCAAAAGGTGGAAAAGAAGTAGCATTCGGTGAATACGGTCTTCAAGCTACAACTAGCCACTGGATCACTAACCGCCAAATCGAAGCTGCTCGTATCGCCATGACTCGTTACATGAAACGTGGTGGTAAAGTTTGGATTAAAATCTTCCCACACAAATCATACACTGCTAAAGCTATCGGTGTGCGTATGGGATCTGGTAAAGGGGCACCTGAAGGTTGGGTAGCACCAGTTAAACGTGGTAAAGTGATGTTCGAAATCGCTGGTGTATCTGAAGAGATCGCTCGCGAAGCGCTTCGTCTTGCAAGCCACAAATTGCCAGTTAAATGTAAATTCGTAAAACGTGAAGCAGAATAAGGAGAAGGCATGAAACTTAATGAAGTAAAAGAATTTGTTAAAGAACTTCGTGGTCTTTCTCAAGAAGAACTCGCGAAGCGCGAAAACGAATTGAAAAAAGAATTGTTTGAACTTCGTTTCCAAGCTGCTACTGGTCAATTGGAACAAACAGCTCGCTTGAAGGAAGTTAAAAAACAAATCGCTCGTATCAAAACAGTTCAATCTGAAGCGAAATAATAGACTAGGGAAGGAGAAATTTCAATGGAACGCAATAATCGTAAAGTTCTTGTTGGACGTGTTGTATCTGACAAAATGGACAAGACAATCACAGTTGTAGTTGAAACAAAACGTAACCACCCAGTCTATGGTAAACGTATTAACTACTCTAAAAAATACAAAGCACATGATGAAAACAATGTTGCCAAAGAAGGCGATATCGTACGTATCATGGAAACTCGTCCGCTTTCAGCTACAAAACGTTTCCGTCTTGTAGAAGTTGTTGAAGAAGCGGTCATCATCTAATCAAACCTGAAAGGAGAAAACTGAAATGATTCAAACAGAAACTCGTTTGAAAGTCGCAGACAACAGCGGTGCGCGCGAAATCTTGACTATCAAAGTTCTTGGTGGTTCAGGACGTAAATTTGCAAACATCGGTGATGTTATTGTGGCATCTGTAAAACAAGCTACTCCTGGTGGTGCGGTTAAAAAAGGTGACGTTGTAAAAGCTGTTATCGTTCGTACTAAATCAGGTGCTCGTCGTGCTGATGGTTCATACATCAAATTTGACGAAAACGCAGCAGTTATCATCCGTGAAGATAAAACTCCTCGCGGAACACGTATCTTTGGCCCAGTTGCACGCGAATTGCGTGAAGGTGGCTTCATGAAGATCGTGTCACTTGCTCCAGAAGTACTTTAATTGATTGCTCAATGAAAATTAAAACAAGTCTAGGAAGTGAGACGAAAGCATAACTTAAGTTAGGTGAGTTGAAACTGACGAAGAATTGCTTTGATTTTCGCAGAGTAAAAACAAACAAACTAGTCCCCTAGCTTTGAGCTAGGGTGCCCTTATGGGCGTAAGAAAAATCAAGGAGAAACCTAATGTTTGTAAAAAAAGGCGACAAAGTTCGCGTAATCGCTGGTAAAGATAAGGGAACAGAAGCTGTTGTCCTTACTGCTCTTCCAAAAGTAAACAAAGTTATCGTTGAAGGTGTTAACATCGTTAAGAAACACCAACGTCCAACTAACGAGCTTCCTCAAGGTGGTATCATCGAGAAAGAAGCAGCTATTCACGTATCAAACGTTCAAGTATTGGACAAAAATGGTGTAGCTGGTCGTGTTGGTTACAAATTTGTAGACGGTAAAAAAGTTCGCTACAACAAAAAATCAGGCGAAGTGCTTGATTAATCACGAAGGAAAGGAGAAGTATAATGGCAAATCGTTTAAAAGAAAAATATCTTAATGAAGTAGTTCCTGCTTTGACAGAACAATTCAACTACTCATCAGTGATGGCTGTGCCTAAAGTAGATAAGATCGTTTTGAACATGGGTGTTGGTGAAGCTGTATCAAACGCTAAAAGTCTTGAAAAAGCTGCTGAAGAATTGGCACTTATCTCAGGTCAAAAACCACTTATCACTAAAGCTAAAAAATCAATCGCCGGCTTCCGTCTTCGTGAAGGTGTAGCGATCGGTGCAAAAGTTACCCTTCGTGGTGAACGTATGTACGAATTCTTGGACAAATTGGTTTCAGTTTCACTTCCACGTGTGCGTGACTTCCATGGTGTTCCAACAAAATCATTTGATGGCCGCGGAAACTACACACTTGGTGTGAAAGAACAATTGATCTTCCCAGAAATCAACTTTGATGACGTTGACAAAACTCGTGGTCTTGACATCGTTATCGTAACAACTGCTAACACTGACGAAGAGTCACGTGCATTGCTTACAGGCCTTGGAATGCCTTTTGCAAAATAATATAGGAGGTAAATCTAATGGCTAAAAAATCAATGATTGCTAAGAACAAACGTCCAGCGAAGTTCTCTACTCAAGCTTATACTCGTTGTGAAAAATGTGGTCGTCCACATTCAGTTTACCGCAAATTTAAACTTTGCCGTGTTTGCTTCCGTGAATTAGCTTACAAAGGACAAATTCCTGGTGTAACAAAAGCATCTTGGTAATTTAAGATATCAAGGGCATCAAAACTCCAAGTGAAAATAGGAAACTTGACGAAGAAACTGAAGTTTCTAGGAAAGTTTATCTTTTTCACACAGAGTTTAGCCCGGGTTCAGTTGGACTTGCCAATTTGAACACGAGCTACAGCTTTGGCAAAAAAGACCAATTTTCTTTGGAGCATCGCTCCTGCATCAAATTGCCTATTTTTGCTCTTGCTTTTACGCTCTTTGTATCATGTATTAACTAGCAAGTGCAACTTGCAAACTACTAGTAAGAGGAGAAAAACAAAATGGTTATGACTGACCCAATCGCAGACTTCCTAACTCGTATTCGTAACGCTAACCAAGCGAAACACGAAGTACTTGAAGTACCTGCATCAAACATCAAAAAAGGGATTGCTGAAATCCTTAAACGCGAAGGTTTTGTTAAGAACGTAGAAATCATCGAAGATGACAAACAAGGCATCATCCGTGTATTCCTTAAATACGGACCAAACGGTGAAAAAGTTATCACTAACTTGAAACGTGTTTCTAAACCAGGACTTCGTGTCTACAAAAAACGTGAAGATCTTCCAAAAGTTCTTAACGGACTTGGAATTGCTATCCTTTCAACTTCTGAAGGTTTGCTTACTGATAAAGAAGCTCGCCAAAAGAACGTTGGTGGTGAGGTTATCGCTTACGTTTGGTAAAATCAAGATACAAAGCTCGTAAAGAACAAAGCAAAATTAGGAAGTTGGAGAAGTTTGTTTACAAACAAGCCAACTTATCTATTTTGCACAGTTCTTAGAGCGTGTTCAATTTAGCTATTGAACTCAATAAGTATCTTTAACCCCGTGAAAACTGGCTATAATGGGCCTGACAATCTAACAGGAGAAAATAAACATGTCACGTATTGGTAATAAAGTTATCGTGTTGCCTGCTGGTGTTGAAATCACTAACAATGACAACGTTGTAACTGTAAAAGGACCTAAAGGAGAACTTACTCGTGAGTTCTCAAAAGATATTGAAATTCGTGTGGAAGGTACTGAAGTAACTCTTCACCGTCCAAACGATTCAAAAGAAATGAAAACAATCCACGGAACTACTCGTGCCCTTTTGAACAACATGGTTGTTGGTGTATCAGAAGGATTCAAGAAAGAACTTGAAATGCGTGGGGTTGGTTACCGTGCACAACTTCAAGGATCTAAACTTGTTTTGGCTGTTGGTAAATCTCATCCAGACGAAGTTGAAGCTCCAGAAGGAATTACTTTTGAACTTCCAAACCCAACAACAATCGTTGTTAGCGGAATTTCAAAAGAAGTAGTTGGTCAAACAGCTGCTTACGTACGTAGCCTTCGTTCACCAGAACCATATAAAGGTAAAGGTATCCGATACGTTGGTGAATTCGTTCGCCGTAAAGAAGGTAAAACAGGTAAATAATGTTGAGTGGTTGATTTTTAACCACCAACCTATTTTCCAACTTAGTGCATAGCACACGATTTAAAACTAAAGAGGTGAAAACTGTGATTTCTAAACCAGATAAAAACAAACTCCGCCAAAAACGCCACCGTCGCGTTCGCGGAAAACTCTCTGGAACTGCTGATCGCCCACGTTTGAACGTATTCCGTTCTAATACAGGCATCTACGCTCAAGTGATTGATGACGTAGCGGGTGTAACGCTCGCAAGTGCTTCAACTCTTGACAAAGAAGTTTCAAAAGGAACTAAAACTGAACAAGCCGTTACTGTCGGTAAACTCGTTGCAGAACGTGCAAACGCTAAAGGTATTTCAGAAGTGGTGTTCGACCGCGGTGGATATCTATATCACGGACGTGTGAAAGCTTTGGCTGATGCAGCTCGTGAAAACGGATTGAAATTCTAATAGGAGGACACTAGAAAATGGCATTTAAAGACAATGCAGTTGAATTAGAAGAACGCGTAGTTGCTGTCAACCGTGTTACAAAAGTTGTTAAAGGTGGACGTCGTCTTCGTTTCGCAGCTCTTGTTGTTGTTGGTGACCACAACGGTCGCGTAGGATTTGGTACTGGTAAAGCTCAAGAAGTTCCAGAAGCAATCCGCAAAGCAGTAGAAGATGCTAAGAAAAACTTGATTGAAGTTCCTATGGTTGGGACAACAATCCCACACGAAGTTCTTTCAGAATTCGGTGGAGCTAAAGTATTGTTGAAACCTGCTGTAGAAGGTTCTGGGGTTGCCGCTGGTGGTGCAGTTCGTGCCGTTGTGGAATTGGCAGGTGTGGCAGATATTACATCTAAATCACTTGGTTCTAACACTCCAATCAACATTGTTCGCGCAACTGTTGAAGGTTTGAAACAATTGAAACGCGCTGAAGAAGTTGCTGCCCTTCGTGGTATTTCAGTTTCTGATTTGGCATAAGAAAGGGGATAAAATGGCTCAAATTAAAATTACTTTGACTAAGTCTCCAATCGGACGCATTCCATCACAACGTAAAACTGTTGTAGCACTTGGACTTGGCAAATTGAACAGCTCTGTTATCAAAGAAGACAACGCTGCTATCCGTGGTATGATCACTGCAGTATCTCACTTGGTAACAGTTGAAGAAGTAAACTAATGAATTTTTAGGGGATGTGGCAATACTCATCCCCTAAAACTAGGTATAGTCATCTAAGATGACCATGTATAGGCGAGTTGATAAGGGAGACAACCTTTTCTCTCTTATCGGCGCTAGCATTTTACAAAAGAGGAGAAAATAATAATGAAACTTCATGAATTGAAACCTGCAGAAGGTTCTCGTAAAGTACGTAACCGTGTTGGTCGTGGTACTTCATCAGGTAACGGTAAAACATCTGGTCGCGGTCAAAAAGGTCAAAAAGCTCGTAGCGGTGGCGGAGTTCGCCTCGGTTTTGAAGGTGGACAAACTCCATTGTTCCGTCGTCTTCCAAAACGCGGATTCACTAATATCAACGCTAAAGAATACGCAATTGTAAACCTTGACCAATTGAACGTCTTTGAAGACGGTGCAGAAGTAACTCCAGTTGTACTTATCGAAGCAGGAATTGTGAAAGCTGAAAAATCAGGAGTTAAAATTCTTGGTAACGGTGAGTTGACTAAGAAATTGACTGTGAAAGCAGCTAAATTCTCTAAATCAGCTGAGGAAGCTATCACTGCTAAAGGTGGTTCTGTAGAAGTCATCTAAGAGAGGTGACCCATGTTTTTTAAATTACTAAAAGAAGCGCTCAAGGTTAAACAAGTTCGATCAAAAATTCTCTTTACGATTTTTATCATTCTTGTTTTCCGTATTGGGACAAGTATCACTGTTCCAGGTGTGAATGCGAAAAGTTTGGAAGCTCTCAGTGGTTTATCTTTCTTGAACATGCTTAGTCTTGTTTCAGGGAATGCCATGAAGAACTTCTCCGTTTTTGCACTCGGAGTAAGTCCGTATATCACTGCTTCCATCGTTGTTCAATTGCTACAAATGGATATTTTACCGAAGTTTGTAGAATGGGGCAAACAAGGGGAAGTTGGACGGAGAAAACTAAACCAGGCTACTCGTTATATTGCACTTGTACTTGCATTTGTTCAATCTATCGGGATCACAGCAGGATTTAACACTCTATCTGGAGCGAAATTATTAACGACAGCGTTAACTCCACAGGTTTTTGTTACCATTGGTATTATCCTTACAGCAGGTAGTATGATTGTAACGTGGCTCGGGGAACAAATTACAGATAAGGGATACGGAAACGGTGTTTCTATGATCATCTTTGCAGGTATTGTTGCTTCAATCCCTGAAATGATTAAAGGAATCTATGTTGACTACTTCGTCAATATTCCAAGTAGCCGTTTGACTTCATCTATTATCTTTGTCGTTATTTTGATTATCGCTGTCTTGTTGATTGTTTACTTTACAACCTTTGTTCAACAGGCAGAATATAAAATTCCAATCCAATATACAAAAGTTGCTCAAGGAGCCCCATCAAGCTCATACCTTCCATTGAAGGTGAACCCAGCGGGGGTTATCCCAGTTATCTTTGCAAGTTCCATTACAGCAGCACCTGCAGCCATTCTTCAATTTTTGAGTGCTACAGGTCATGATTGGGCTTGGGTACGTACAGCACAGGAAATGTTATCTACAACATCTCCGACAGGTGTTGCCATGTATGCCTTGTTGATCATTCTCTTTACATTCTTCTATACATTTGTACAGATCAATCCAGAGAAAGCAGCAGAAAACTTACAAAAGAGTGGAGCCTACATTCATGGTGTCCGTCCTGGTAAGGGTACTGAAGAGTTCATGTCGAAACTTCTTCGTCGCCTTGCGACTGTCGGATCGATCTTCCTAGGTGTGATTTCAATCTTGCCGATTGTGGCAAAAGATGTCTTTGGTCTTTCAGAAGCTGTTGCTTTTGGGGGAACTAGTCTTTTGATCATTATCTCAACAGGTATTGAAGGAATCAAACAGCTAGAAGGTTACCTATTGAAACGTAAGTATGTTGGTTTCATGGACAAAACAGAATAAAAGCAAAATTACTTTTGCTTAGAGAGTGGAGTATGAAGATCTATCTATCAGAGAGATTTTCGTCTCCCCTCTTCTATTTTGTTTTTAAATAGGGGTTGAAACAAATTTCTACTTCTATTTAAATACAAAATAAGGAGATCCTATCATGAATCTTTTGATTATGGGCTTACCTGGAGCAGGTAAGGGAACGCAAGCAGCTAAAATTGTGGAGCAATTCCACGTGGCACACATTTCAACTGGAGATATGTTCCGTGCTGCTATGGCAAATCAAACTGAAATGGGTGTACTTGCGAAGTCATATATTGCCAAAGGTGAGTTGGTTCCAGATGAAGTTACAAATGGAATTGTTAAAGAACGCCTTTCACAGGACGACATCAAGGAAACAGGTTTCTTGTTGGATGGTTACCCACGTACGATTGAACAAGCTCATGCCTTGGACAAAACATTGGCGGAACTCGGTATCGAACTAGAAGGTGTGATCAATATCGAAGTGAACCCAGATTGTCTCTTGGAACGTTTGAGTGGCCGTATCATCCACCGCGAAACAGGTGAAACCTTCCACAAAGTTTTCAACCCACCAGTTGATTATAAGGAAGAAGATTATTACCAACGTGAAGATGACAAACCCGAGACAGTTAAGCGTCGTTTGGATGTCAATATCGCACAAGGTGAACCAATCATTGCTCACTACCGTGCCAAAGGTTTGGTCCACGATATCGAAGGAAATCAAGATATCAATGATGTGTTCAAAGACATCGAAAAAGTATTGACAAATTTGAAATAAAGCGTTTTTCACACTTGCAAAAAATCGCTACAAATGTTATACTGAGATAGTCTGACTTATAATTGTTGTCTCTGTTTTCAGAGGCATCGAATCGAAATTTATGGAGGTGCTTTTGCGTGGCAAAAGACGATGTGATTGAAGTTGAAGGCAAAGTAGTTGATACAATGCCTAACGCAATGTTTACGGTTGAACTTGAAAATGGACATCAGATTTTAGCAACAGTTTCTGGTAAAATTCGTAAAAACTATATTCGTATTTTAGCGGGAGATCGTGTTACTGTCGAGATGAGTCCATATGACTTGACACGTGGACGTATCACTTACCGCTTTAAATAATCGAAAAACTTGGAGGGATAAGAAATGAAAGTAAGACCATCGGTCAAACCAATTTGCGAATACTGTAAAGTAATTCGTCGTAATGGTCGTGTTATGGTAATTTGCCCAGCAAATCCAAAACACAAACAACGTCAAGGATAAGATAGAAAGGAGAAAACATGGCTCGTATTGCTGGAGTTGACATTCCAAATGACAAACGCGTAGTAATCTCATTGACTTACGTTTATGGTATCGGACTTGCAACATCTAAGAAGATTTTGGCTGCTGCTGGAATCTCAGAAGATGTTCGTGTACGTGACCTTACATCAGATCAAGAAGATGCTATCCGTCGTGAAGTGGATGCAATCAAAGTTGAAGGTGACCTTCGTCGTGAAGTAAACTTGAACATCAAACGTTTGATGGAAATCGGTTCATACCGTGGTATTCGTCACCGTCGTGGACTTCCTGTCCGTGGACAAAACACTAAAAACAACGCTCGCACTCGTAAAGGTAAAGCTGTTGCGATTGCTGGTAAGAAAAAATAATATAGGAGGTAAAAGTCTTGGCTAAACCAACACGTAAACGTCGTGTGAAAAAGAATATCGAATCTGGTATTGCTCATATTCACGCTACATTTAATAACACTATTGTTATGATTACTGATGTGCATGGTAATGCAATTGCTTGGTCATCAGCTGGTGCTCTTGGTTTCAAAGGTTCTCGTAAATCTACACCATTCGCTGCTCAAATGGCTTCTGAAGCTGCTGCTAAATCTGCACAAGAACACGGTCTTAAATCAGTTGAAGTTACTGTAAAAGGTCCAGGTTCTGGTCGTGAGTCAGCTATTCGTGCGCTTGCTGCCGCTGGTCTTGAAGTAACAGCAATTCGTGATGTGACTCCAGTGCCACACAATGGTGCTCGTCCTCCAAAACGTCGCCGTGTATAATCATCGCATTACACTGCTTTTCGTTTAAGAGGGAGTAACTAAATGATTGAGTTTGAAAAACCAAATATAACAAAAATTGATGAAAATAAAGATTATGGCAAGTTTGTAATCGAACCACTTGAACGTGGCTACGGTACAACTCTTGGTAACTCTCTTCGTCGTGTACTACTAGCTTCTCTACCAGGAGCAGCAGTGACATCTATCAACATTGAAGGTGTCTTGCATGAGTTCGACACAGTTCCAGGTGTTCGTGAAGACGTGATGCAAATCATTCTGAACATTAAAGGGATTGCAGTGAAATCATACGTTGAAGACGAAAAAATCATTGAACTTGACGTTGAAGGTCCTGCTGAAATTACAGCTGGAGACATTTTGACTGACAGTGATATTGAAATTGTAAATCCAGATCATTATCTCTTTACAATCGGTGAAGGTTCTTCTCTAAAAGCGACAATGACTGTTAACAGTGGTCGTGGATATGTACCTGCTGATGAAAACAAAAAAGATAATGCACCAGTTGGAACACTTGCTGTAGATTCTATTTATACACCAGTTACAAAAGTCAACTATCAAGTAGAGCCTGCTCGTGTAGGTAGCAATGATGGATTTGACAAATTAACCCTTGAAATCTTGACTAATGGAACAATTATTCCAGAAGATGCTTTAGGGCTTTCAGCGCGTATCTTGACAGAACATCTTGATTTGTTTACAAATCTTACTGAGATTGCTAAGTCAACTGAAGTGATGAAAGAAGCTGATACTGAATCTGACGATCGTATTTTGGATCGTACGATTGAGGAACTGGACTTGTCTGTGCGTTCATACAACTGTTTGAAACGTGCCGGTATCAATACTGTGCATGATTTGACAGAAAAATCTGAAGCAGAGATGATGAAAGTACGAAATCTTGGACGCAAGAGTTTGGAAGAAGTGAAACTCAAACTCATTGACTTGGGTCTTGGATTAAAAGATAAATAAAGGAGGAATACATGGCTTACCGTAAACTAGGACGCACTAGCTCACAACGTAAAGCAATGCTTCGCGATTTGACAACTGACCTTTTGATCAACGAATCAATCGTGACAACTGAAGCTCGTGCTAAAGAAATCCGTAAAACTGTTGAAAAAATGATTACTCTAGGTAAACGTGGTGATTTGCATGCACGTCGTCAAGCAGCTGCTTTCGTACGTAATGAAATCGCATCTGAAAACTATGATGAAGCAACTGATAAGTACACTTCTACTACAGCACTTCAAAAATTGTTCTCAGAAATCGCACCTCGTTATGCTGAACGTAACGGTGGATACACTCGTATCCTTAAAACTGAACCACGTCGTGGTGATGCTGCGCCAATGGCGATCATCGAATTAGTATAAAATCATCAATTTTGTTGAGTGTTATGATGATGGAGTCTTGTGCTCTTAGTCTAGCTCTGGTCTACCGCTGGGACTTCGGTCCTAGCGGGAACACTCATCATCATTTGATAGGGTAGACGCTTGTTTACGAAATTGTTTTTTTCTTAAGAACAACTTCGTAAGCAGGCGTTTTTTAGTATTATCTATGGAAATATGCTATACTAGGAAAAAAGAAAATCAAAAACGTTCAGGTTTTCTAAAAATCGTAGAAATGGGGTATAAGAATGAAGGCTATTATTACAGTGGTTGGTAAGGACAAGGCTGGGATCGTTGCAGGCGTGTCTACTAAGATTGCAGAGTTGGGTTTGAATATTGACGATATTTCTCAGACGGTGTTGGATGAATACTTTACTATGATGGCGGTCGTTTCTAGTGACGAAAAACAGGATTTCACTTATCTGCGAAATGAGTTTGAAACTTTCGGTCAGACCTTGAATGTCAAAATCAATATTCAAAGTGCGGCGATTTTTGACGCTATGTATAATATCTAGGAGGTTATCATGGATATTAGACAAGTTACAGAAACCATTGCCATGATCGAGGAGCAGAACTTCGATATCAGAACCATCACCATGGGGATTTCCCTTTTGGACTGTATTGATCCAGATATCAATCGTGCTGCTGAAAAGATTTACCAAAAAATCACCACTAAAGCTGCAAATCTAGTGGCTGTAGGAGATGAAATTGCTGCAGAACTTGGGATTCCTATTGTTAATAAACGGGTATCGGTGACTCCGATTTCATTGATTGGTGCTGCGACTGATGCGACAGACTATGTTGTTTTGGCAAAGGCACTTGACAAGGCTGCCAAGGAGATTGGTGTTGACTTTATCGGTGGATTCTCTGCCTTGGTACAAAAAGGCTACCAAAAAGGAGATGAAATTCTCATCAATTCTATCCCGCGCGCTCTAGCTGAGACAGACAAGGTTTGTTCGTCTGTTAACATTGGCTCGACCAAGTCAGGTATCAACATGACTGCGGTCGCTGATATGGGACGTATCATCAAGGAAACAGTTGCGATGTCAGATATGGGTGCGGCCAAGTTGGTCGTATTTGCTAATGCTGTTGAGGACAATCCTTTTATGGCAGGGGCCTTTCATGGTGTTGGCGAAGCAGATGTTATCATCAATGTCGGGGTTTCGGGTCCTGGTGTGGTCAAGCGTGCCTTGGAAAAGGTTCGTGGAGAGAGCTTTGATGTAGTAGCGGAAACAGTCAAGAAAACAGCATTCAAGATTACTCGTATCGGTCAGCTGGTTGGACAAATGGCGAGTGAACGCCTTGGTGTTGACTTTGGAATTGTCGACCTAAGCTTGGCACCTACTCCTGCAGTTGGTGATTCTGTGGCTCGTGTCCTTGAGGAAATGGGCTTAGAAACAGTTGGTACGCATGGGACAACGGCTGCCCTCGCTCTTTTGAATGACCAAGTTAAGAAGGGCGGAGTGATGGCTTGTAACCAAGTCGGTGGCTTGTCAGGTGCTTTTATCCCCGTTTCTGAAGATGAGGGGATGATTGCTGCGGTGCAAGATGGCTCTCTGAATTTAGAGAAACTAGAGGCCATGACGGCTATCTGTTCAGTTGGACTGGATATGATTGCCATTCCGGAAGATACGCCTGCTGAAACCATTGCAGCTATGATTGCGGATGAGGCGGCAATCGGTGTTATTAACATGAAAACGACAGCTGTTCGTATTATTCCAAAGGGCAAAGAAGGCGATATGATTGAGTTTGGTGGCTTGCTAGGGACAGCTCCAGTGATGAAAGTCAACGGGGCTTCGTCTGTTGATTTCATCTCTCGCGGTGGGCAAATCCCAGCTCCAATCCATAGTTTTAAAAATTAATAAAAAAGCGAGAGGATTTAAGTTGAGTTTAAGGATGACTGTGTATACTATAATCATTAAATAAAGACCTCCTAACTTTATTTAATAGAAATCCTAAACTTTTTCATAATAATCTCCTAGGGAAGCTACCATGAGGGTAGCTTTTCTTTTGGATAATTTACAAATGTTGGCTTTGCTTTTGAAAGCCGAATATTTCTTTGATCCATGATATAATAGAAGAAAATGGAGGATAGAAAATGTCTAAAGTAAGATTGTATTTGGTCCGTCATGGGAAAACGATGTTTAACACCATTGGACGTGCTCAAGGATGGAGTGATACACCTCTGACTGCAGAAGGTGAGTTGGGAATCCATGAACTGGGAATTGGCTTGAGAGAGTCTGGCTTGCAGTTTGACCGCGCTTATTCCAGTGATTCAGGTCGCACTATTCAAACCATGGGAATTATCCTAGAAGAACTTGGACTACAGGGGAAAATCCCTTACCGCATGGACAAGCGCATCAGAGAGTGGTGCTTTGGTAGTTTTGATGGGGCCTATGATGGGGACCTCTTTATGGGATTGATTCCGAGAATTTTCAATGTAGACCATGTTCATCAGTTGTCCTATGCAGAACTAGCAGAAGGTTTGGTAGAGGTTGATACTGCAGGCTGGGCTGAAGGTTGGGAAAAACTCAGTGGTCGAATCAAGGAAGGCTTTGAAGCGATTGCTAAAGAAATGGAAGAACAAGGTGGGGGTAATGCCCTCGTTGTGAGCCATGGAATGACGATTGGTACCATTGTTTATCTGATCAATGGCATGCATCCGCATGGTCTGGATAATGGTAGCGTGACGATTCTTGAATATGAGGACGGTCAGTTTAGCGTAGAAGTTGTTGGTGACCGTAGCTATCGAGAGCTCGGACGTAAGAAGATGGAAGAGCCCTCTATTTAGTCAAAATAGAACTGCTTGCCATAAACTAGAGATTTGGTAACCATATAAACATAAGAAAAAAACAGCCGAGGGATATCCTTTTGGCTGTTTTTGATAGGGGAAAACTAGAGGGTAATGCTATTGTTTTTAGAAATTTTCATAAATAGTAATAATGAAGTAACTGTCAAGACAGTGAGGATAGTTGACAAAGCAGCCGCCACGCCATAATTTCCACGAAGTACTTCAGTGTAGATAGCTACAGTCATTGTTCTAGTCTTAACATTGTATAAGAGAATTGAAGTAGAAAGTTCTGAAATCATCGTTACCCATGATAGGATTGCCCCTGAGATGATACCTGAAAGCATCATTGGGGTGGTGATTTTAGTAAAGGTATTAAGACGACTACTTCCTAAACTTTCTGCAGCTTCTTCAATGCTCGGAGAAATTTGTTGCAAGCTAGCTACTGAAGATCGAATAGTATATGGGAGTCTTCTAACAGATAAGGACATGATCAGGATAAAGGCTGTTCCTGTAATCATAAGGAAGCCACTTCCGAAGATTCCTGTATTGAATGAAGAGATAAATGCAATACCGAGAACAGTTCCTGGTACGATATAAGGTACCATACTAAGACTATCGATTAGATTCGTAAATAGGTTGCGTTTACGAACAGCAAGGTATGAGATGAAGGTTGCAAATAAAACAACGAGAATCAAGGCAAGTAGAGGGATGCGAATGGTATTGAAAATAGCAGACCCCATACGGTTGAAGGCTGTTTTATAGCTATTTAATGAGTATCCATTAACAAATACCATACCTGATGTTTTAAGGAATGATGTATAAATCAAGTAAACTTGAGGTAAGACAGAGAATATAATAATACCATAAACAGTTACATAAATAGCAGCCATCTTTCCTTTTGTCGTTTTCTTAGGTTCGATTGGATGAAGCGAGTTCATACTGAAGCTGAAACGATTTGAAATATACTTTTGGATGAGGAAGATAGCAAGGGCGATTGTAATGGCCATGATTGCTAAGGCAGATGCGAAAGCCGAGTTGCCTCCAACTTCACTGATAAACTGAGTATAGATTAATACTGGGAAAGTACGATATCCCTCACCAATCAGCATCGGAGTACCGAAGTCTGAGAAAGCTCTCATAAACACTAGGAGCGCTGCTGCTAGTAAAGTTGGGACTAGAAGAGGTAAAACGACTGTTACAATTCGTTTAAAGCCGAAAGATCCCATGCTTTCAGCAGCTTCCAAGAGGGAGTTGTCAATACTCTTCATGGTTCCAGCTACGTAAAGGAAAACGAGTGGGAAAAGTTGGAGTGTAAAGACAAGTACAATACCTTTAAAGCCATAGATATCAAAAGCGGGCAAATGGAGTGTGTTGGTTAGAAATTTTGTAATAACTCCGTTTCTACCAAGAAGTAGAATCCAAGAATAGGCACCTACAAAGGGAGCTGACATGGATGCGATGATAATCAAGATTTGCAAAAATTTCTTCCCCTTGAAGTCATACATTGAAAATAGATAAGCTAGCAAGGTACCAACAACGACAGAAGTAATTGTTGCAGTTACAGAAACTTTAAAACTATTAATGAGTGTCTCAGAATAATAAGATTTGCTAAAGAATGTAACAAAATTTTCTAAAGAGAAGCTACCTTCATTTACCAGTGCTTGCTTTAGTACAGTCACAATTGGGTAGACCAAGAAAACCAAGTAGGTAAGGAAAATGAAGAAGGAAGATCCAGTCCATATGTTTAGTTTTTTACGCTCCATGGCTGACTCCTTTTATGAGATTTCGCGAACCGTCTTCAGAGAAGACATTGAGTTTTTGAGTATTGATTCTCAAACGAACACAATCTCCTTTTTCTAAATCTTCTTCGAATGTTGATTCTTCACTTACTTGAAGTTTTGGAGCAAATCCAGTTTCAATGAAGTATTCAGTGTTAAGCCCAAGGTAAACACTGTCAGTGATTGTTCCATTGATTGGACCATTTTCATCACGGATAAATTCTTCAGGACGAATGCTAACACGGATGTTTTGCTCGTCAACTTGATCAAGAGTTGGCATACGAAGAGAATAGCCGTCTTCAAAGACTATGTAAGCTCCGTCAGCTTGTTTTTCTAGACGAGCAGGGATTATATTTGTTCTACCAATAAATGTTGCAACAAATTCATTTGCTGGTTTATGGTAAAGCTCTTTGGGACGACCAATTTGTTGAATAACACCGTCTTTCATAACAGCAATTTGGTCAGAAATGGCCATGGCTTCTTCTTGGTCATGAGTTACGTAGACAGTTGTAATACCAACTTCGTGTTGGATTTCTCGGATAGCTTGACGCATATCTAAGCGAAGTTTGGCATCTAGGTTACTTAGAGGTTCATCCATAAGGAGAACGCTAGGATTAACAGCTAAAGCGCGTGCTAAGGCAACCCGTTGTTGTTGACCACCACTAAGTTTATCTGGTCTACGATCAGCGTACTGAGCAATCTGCATCAACTCAAGGTATTTGTTAGTTTGTTTTATGAGCTCCTCTTTTGGAACTTTTTTCTGCTTGAGTCCAAACGCTACGTTATCACGCACTGTCAAATGTGGGAAAATCGCATAGTTTTGGAACACCATTCCGATGTTACGCTTGCTAGGTTCCATGTTATTAATTTTGGTATCATCGAAGTAGAATTCTCCTCCTTCGATGCTGTTGAACCCAGCAATCATACGAAGCAAAGTTGTTTTCCCGCATCCTGAAGGCCCAAGGAGAGTGAAAAGGCTTCCCTTAGGAATTGTAACATTTAAATTTTCGATAACGGGCACATCATTGTAAATTTTCTTAGCATTAATAATTTTAATCTCGCTCATAGTCAACCCCTATTACTGTTTAGATTGGATATCTGTAAAGATTTCGTTGTATTTCTTAACAATTTCTGATTTGTTTTTGATGACATAGTCATAGTCTTCAGTTAGTACTTTGATTTGTTCGATTGGTTTCATATTTTCGCTAGTTTTAGCATTTTTACGAACAGGACGGTTAGTAGTTGTAGTACCTAGAGTATCTTGTACGTCTTGAGAAATGATGAAATCGATAAATTTCTTAGCATTTTCTTTGTTTTTTGCGTTTTTTATAATAGCAGCACTCGCTGGTAAGAAAACAGTTCCTTCTTTTGGATAAACAACTTTAATGTTAGCACCGTCGTTTAAAAGTTTAACTGCAGGATCTTCATATGAAAGACCAACAGCCATTTCTCCATCTGCCACTGCTTTATAAACACCAGATGAACTTGAACCGATTTTACCATTAATTAATGTGAAGAGATCTTTTACATAAGTCCAAGCCTTGTCATCTGCATAGCCCCCCTCAGCTTGTAACATGTTTGTTAGTTGAGCAAAAGCACTAGAAGAGTTAGCAGGGTCAGCTGTTGCAATTTTTCCTTTGAGCTCTGGTTTGATAAGATCGCTATATCCTTCGATATTCATACCCTTAGTCAAGTCTGGATTTACAATCAATACACTACCATCTAATGTGTAAGGAGTTGAGTAACCAGTTGTATTTTGATATTCTTTGATTACATTTTCGTTTTCTGGAGAAACGTAATTTTCAAAGAGTTCTCCGTGAGTGGCATATTGAGTATAGGAACCACCAAAGATGACATCTGCTACAGGTGCTTCTTTTTCAGACTCTAACTTTTTAAAGAGCTCACCAGTTCCTGCTTGAATGAGTTCAACTTTAATACCATATTTTTCTTCAAAAGCAGGAATTGTTGCACCAATTAAACCTTCTGAGTTTGGTGAATAGACTACAAGAGTGTCACTTCCACCGTTTCCGGTTGCCTTATCTCCTGAAGTGTCGTCAGAAGAGCAGGCAGTCAGCCCTAGAATAGCAAGTCCACAAGCAGCAAAATACATCCATTTCTTTTTCATGATGGATACCTCCAAAGTTTTTATTATATCTATTGTAAAAGAATGTAAGCGTTTTTAAAACCCAAAATTCTATCCTAATAGGGGAAAATTCTCTACAAAAAAAGAAGAATAGTGTCTATACTATTCTTCCAATGGTTTTTAATTCTTTTGGGGAAATATGAAAGTATTTCTTAAAAACTTTCCCAAAATATTTATAGTCTGAAAATCCCACTTGTTCAGCAATTTGGCTAAGTGGATAGTCAGGATGTTGGATTATTTTTTCAACCGCTTGTTTTAATCTATACTGTAGAATATACTCATTCAAGGTAATTGGAAAATCTTCTTTGATAATTTTATATAGATAACTTTCGCTATAGCCTAAATTTTCTGCAATGGTAGAAATGGTAAAGTGTTCGGAATAGTGCTGGTGTACAAATTCGAGAATTTGTTGAATCAATTGGTTTTGAGGATTGATTTTTTGAAGAGAGGTGACAAAGGTCTGATAATCTTGCAAAAATGGATTGTTTTGATGTTGATTCATCTGAAGACGCAGTGTTATTTTTTCTAGACACTTTGTTAATTCAATGACGTTTATGGGTTTTGATAGGAAGTCTACAGCTCCAAATTGCATAGCTTTTTTTGCATTTTGGAAATCATCATAGCCAGATAGGATTACTTTTTCATAGGAAATAGACTGTGTGGCTTCAAACATCATGAAGGCATCCATGATAGGCATGGTGATATCTGTCAGTACAATATGTGGTTTTAGTTTTTGAATTAGTTCCATTCCTTCTTGTCCATGACTAGCGGTTCCTACGACTTGAATACCTAAGGTAGAGTAGTCTACAGCAATCTCAAGCCATTTTCGAATTAAGTGCTCGTCTTCGACAATGATTAGCTTAAACATGTGTTCTTCCTTTCGTGACAAATTTAACAAACGTTTCACCTTTAGGATTTACTCCTAAATCCAATTCGACATTTTCAAAGAAGTTATTCAATCGTTTGTAACTATTGACAATACCGTGTTGAGTATGTGGACTGTTCAGGGATTCTAGGATATGTAGGCGTTCTTGTTTAGTTAAACCACCGGCATTATCCATAATGATAAAGGTTAGCTCTTCCTGATTCTGAGTGATTTTGATAGAGATGGAAAGATCTATACGATACTGCCTTCCGTATTTTAGAGCATTTTCTACAAGCGGTAATAGGAAAAGTTTTGGGATGACTTGTGAATATAGTTTTTGAGAATAGTCAATATGATAAGAAAATTGTTCAAAGCGAATTTGGTGAATTTTTAGATAAGCTTCGATAATTTCTAAGTCCTTCCCAAGAGTCGATTCTTTCTCTAATTCAGTTACACTATATCGCAGGATGCGTGTGAGATTTTGAATAAGGTCTTGAGTAATACTAGCATCAATCATACTCGTGATTTTAATGGTTTCCAAGGTATTGTATAGGAAGTGAGGATTAAACTGAGCTTCTAGCATTTTTCTTTCAAAAACCCATTTTTCCTTTTCAATGGTCAACATCTTTTGATGAAGCTCATCTAACTCCTGTAGCATATTGTTAATTTTCTCAGCTATCAGTTCAAATTCATCCCCCGTATGGAGCCTGAGTTTCTTTTCTTTTTTCTTAGGAATTGCATGTAATTGAAAGACTAAACTTTCAATAGGACCAGCATTATGAGTTGCGATTTTATGGGCGATTCTCCTAGCCTGCCAAAAATATAATAGAAAGATACAAATTGTTAGTATGGAAGCAAGGCTAAGTAAACTAGGAATAGGAAAGAATGATTGGAAAGTGAAAATTGAAAAAATTGAATCAACTTTACGTCTTTCGATCAGTAGTGGATTTTCAATGAACCAATGTGTTTTTGAACGGAGCGATTTCTCATCAAATTTTTCCAGAGTTGATTGTGTAAATTGATTAGTATTACTAGAGTATATATTACCAAAGGTATCTGTGATGACGTATTTTGAATTAATTAAAGGGATACTTGATACGAAGTCATTCTCATTAACAAAAGAAATACTGTAAGCTATTGCTCGTTGATTTTGAATTATGGGCATAATAAAGACAGCATAATGCTGCTTATCCATAGATAGAGCAACTTTTTCTGAAATGGATCCTTGGGTAGGATTTTGAATTAATAATTTTAAATAATAGGGAGCTAAAAGAGTTTCTTTATGATTGCGATTAGTGCTAAATAAAAGTTCGCCAGTATCATCGAGAATGACAAAATCAGAACTGAGTTTTAGTTGAGCTTTTGTTTCATAAAATAGACTAAACAATTCTCTGTCAGTGTGTTTACCTTCTATAAATTCTGGAACCATCTTTTTATTCATAGTTTCCAACAATTCATAATTCGCTTGTTTCATGTCATGAACATGTTGAGCAATTTGTTGAGTATCTTTAGCTAGTTGTTGTTTTTGTAAAAAATAGGAAAACCCAAAAAGAAAAATTAGTAATAAAAGAGAAGATATAAAAGCTGCTATGGAGCTTCTATGTAGAATTTCTTTTTGAAGAGATCTTTTAAAGGAATGAGACATCCGTTACCTCCTTTAGAAGGGGTTTCTGTTATAAGTATAGCAGTTTAAAAATTCTAGAGCAAGGTAAAATAGAAAAGTGTAGAATAGAACGAGACCAAATTCCCCCAAAAATGGTATAATAGTAACATCACAAAATTGGAGAGAGACCATGAGTTTTTACAATCATAAAGAAATTGAGCCTAAGTGGCAGGGCTACTGGGCAGAACATCATACATTTAAGACAGGAACAGATGCATCAAAACCGAAGTTTTATGCTCTCGATATGTTCCCATATCCGTCTGGAGCGGGTCTGCACGTAGGACACCCAGAAGGTTATACAGCAACCGATATCCTCAGCCGTTACAAACGTGCGCAAGGCTACAATGTCCTTCACCCAATGGGTTGGGATGCCTTTGGTTTGCCTGCAGAGCAATACGCTATGGATACGGGGAATGACCCAGCAGAATTTACAGCGGAAAACATTGCCAACTTCAAACGTCAAATCAACGCGCTTGGATTCTCTTACGACTGGGATCGTGAAGTCAACACAACAGATCCAAACTACTACAAGTGGACGCAATGGATCTTCACCAAGCTTTATGAAAAAGGTTTGGCCTATGAAGCGGAAGTACCAGTAAACTGGGTGGAAGAATTGGGAACAGCCATTGCCAACGAAGAGGTTCTTCCTGACGGAACTTCTGAGCGTGGAGGCTATCCAGTTGTCCGCAAACCAATGCGCCAATGGATGCTCAAAATCACTGCTTATGCAGAACGTCTGCTTAACGATTTAGATGAACTTGACTGGCCAGAGTCTATCAAGGACATGCAACGCAACTGGATTGGTAAATCCACTGGTGCCAATGTAACTTTCAAAGTGAAAGGGACTGACAAGGAATTTACCGTCTTTACTACTCGTCCGGACACGCTTTTCGGTGCGACTTTCACTGTTTTGGCTCCTGAGCATGAACTAGTAGATGCCATCACAAGCCCAGAGCAAGCTGATGCAGTTGCGGCCTACAAACACCAAGCTAGTCTCAAGTCTGACTTGGCTCGTACCGACCTTGCTAAGGAAAAAACAGGTGTATGGACTGGTGCTTATGCCATCAACCCTGTCAATTGCAAGGAAATTCCAATCTGGATTGCCGACTATGTTCTTGCGAGCTATGGTACAGGTGCGGTAATGGCTGTTCCAGCCCACGACCAACGTGACTGGGAATTTGCCAAACAATTTGGCCTTCCAATCGTAGAAGTGCTTGAAGGTGGAAACGTTGAAGAAGCTGCCTATACTGAAGATGGTCTTCATGTCAATTCAGACTTCCTAGATGGCCTTAACAAAGAAGACGCTATTGCTAAGATTGTGGCTTGGTTGGAAGAAAAAGGTTGTGGACAAGAGAAAGTTACTTACCGTCTTCGCGACTGGCTCTTTAGCCGTCAACGTTACTGGGGTGAACCAATCCCAATCATTCATTGGGAAGATGGAACTTCAACAGCCGTCCCTGAAAATGAATTGCCACTTGTCTTGCCTGTAACTAAGGACATCCGTCCTTCAGGTACTGGTGAAAGTCCACTAGCTAACTTGACCGACTGGCTTGAAGTGACTCGTGAAGATGGTGTCAAAGGTCGTCGTGAAACAAATACTATGCCACAATGGGCTGGTTCAAGCTGGTACTACCTCCGTTATATTGACCCACACAATACTGAGAAATTGGCTGACGAGGATCTCCTCAAACAATGGTTGCCAGTAGATATCTATGTAGGTGGTGCGGAGCATGCCGTTCTTCACTTACTTTATGCTCGTTTCTGGCACAAATTCCTCTATGACCTCGGTGTTGTTCCAACCAAAGAACCATTCCAAAAACTCTTTAACCAAGGGATGATTTTGGGGACAAGCTATCGTGACCACCGTGGAGCTCTTGTAGCGACTGACAAGGTTGAAAAACGTGCCGGATCCTTCTTCCATGTGGAAACAGGGGAAGAGTTGGAGCAAGCACCAGCCAAGATGTCTAAATCCCTCAAGAACGTTGTCAATCCAGACGACGTGGTGGAACAATACGGTGCCGATACCCTTCGTGTCTATGAAATGTTTATGGGACCACTTGACGCTTCCATCGCTTGGTCAGAAGAAGGTCTTGAAGGAAGTCGTAAATTCCTAGACCGTGTTTACCGTTTGATTACAAGTAAAGAAATCGCTGCGGAAAACAATGGTGCTCTTGACAAGGTTTATAACGAAACCGTTAAATCTGTTACTGAGCAAATCGAGTCCATGAAATTCAACACAGCCATTGCCCAACTCATGGTCTTTGTCAATGCGGCTAACAAGGAAGACAAACTCTATGTGGGCTATGCCAAAGGCTTTATCCAATTGATTGCCCCATTTGCACCTCACTTGGCAGAAGAACTCTGGCAAACAGTTACAGCAACAGGTGAGTCCATCTCTTACGTGGCTTGGCCAATTTGGGACGAAAGCAAATTGGTTGAAGACGAAATCGAAATCGTCATCCAAATCAAAGGAAAAGTCCGTGCCAAATTGATGGTCGCTAAAGACCTCTCACGCGAAGAATTGCAAGAAATTGCTCTCGCTGACGAAAAAGTCAAAGCGGAGATTGACGGTAAGGAAATCGTGAAAGTGATTGCGGTACCTAACAAACTCGTTAATATCGTTGTGAAATAAGATAGGAATCCTTCAGAGTAGAATCTGGAGGATTTTTTATTTGACAGGAAGTTTTTATTTTGTTAATATGATTAACAAAGAAAAGAGAGATTATGGATAAAAAAGAATTTATTACATTTAATAATCGTTTCAATAGATTTATTTTAGCGTTTGACCAGTTAAAAAAAAATCAACATAAAAGTGGTGTTGACAAATCCATTACTTTGAATGAGGTACATTTGATTGTTGTGATTGGGAAAAATCAGCCCTTAAATCTAGTAAAATTATCTGAATTATTAGAAGTTTCGAGAAGTGCAATAACTCAAAGTGTTAGGAGATTAATTCAAAAAAATTTAGTTGTTTTTGATTTTGCTCCGAATAATGGGAAAAATAAATATTTGAGATTATCTGACAAAGGCATCGAAGTTTTTAAAATCCATAAGGAGCAACAAGCATATATTGAAAAATCGGTCTTTTCAGTTTTAAACAACTATAGCGAGGAGGAGCTTCAAACAGTTGTGAAATTGATGGATGATATTGAAAAGGTATGGGAAGAATTACCGTGGTAAAAGTCACGGTAAATTTTAAATTTAGTTGTTAAGTATATTAACAAAAGGAGAAGATATGACTGTAAACATTGAACTGATTTCACAAACTGATTTAGCAGATGAATCTTTTTATATTACTATCAATGGTTTAGAACCAAGGACAAGGTATTGTGTAGAAATGTACCTGTCTGATTATTACTGTATAAATGCTCCCTTACTTTTAGATCATGATGTCGTGTGGAAATCAACCGCAATTTTTTTATCTGATCAGGGCGGTATGATTGATACCTCTCAGACAGCATCTATTTCGGGATCTTATAAAGGGGTTTCAGAAATGGGCTTATTCTTTAATGTGAAGCCGCTGAAGAATAGGAAAAGGAGATTACCCAGTTCTCTTGATAGAATTCCTTTACGAGATTGTTTTGGTGTTGAAATTAAAATCAGGCTGGGGAAAGATGTGGTCGCGGAGCAAAGTTTTGTAAGGCGTTATATGAATTTGGGAATAAGGTATCGAGATATTTATGATAAGCATTTTCAAGGTCGATTATTTTATGATGAAAAGTTAAAAAAGGCGCCAGCCGTGATTACTGTTAGTGGTAGTGAGGGAAGAATTGAAAAAGCTCAGAACATTGCCCAACTTTTATCTTCTAGAGGCTACATTTGTCTTGCGATAGCTTATTTTGGTTTAGAGGGATTACCCCAAAACTTAGAACGAATTCCGATAGAATGTCTGGAGGAAGCGAAAGATTTTCTATGTCATCATCCTCAAGTTGATAATACAAAAATAGGAATATATGGTCGCTCTAAGGGAGCAGAGCTTGTTCTAGCTGGACAAAGTATTTTGGATGAAGTGCAATGTTTGGTACTCAATTCCCCTTCAAATGTAATATTTGAGGGAATAAAGGGAAAACTCAACTCTCATTCATCTTCTTGGACATATTTGCAAAAAGAACTTCCGTATCAAAAATTTCAACTAGGAAATTATTTGTTAAACAAGTTTTTTGGAAAACATATTCCTGAAGATAGTAGGGCTCAGATTGATGTGAGTAAAATTTCCTCTCCTTTATTATTACTAGGAAGCGATGTCGATGAAATATGGGATGCGTCATCCGCGATAGATGATATTATTTCACATTATAAAGGGAAATCCATTTTGTTTAAAAAATACCATGAAACAGGGCATATGTTGACGGTTGCTTATCAACCGAATCATCGTTATCGAAAAGATTGGCGCTTATTAATGAAAGAAAGTGTAGACTCTTGGTTTGCCACGATAAATTTTTTTGATACACATCTGAAAAATTTGTAGATAGTGCTAAACCGTGCTATAATAGTCCCAACTAAGATAAAAATACAGTTCTGGTTGGTAGTCCAGACGTAGGCAAGCCTATCAGTAACCTTCCTCCTTGGTTGTCCATTCTTAGGGATAGATTTAAGGAGGTGCTGTCGTGGAAATCGTTTCAATTGGCTTGACAGTTTATTTTGAAGATGGATTTTGGCATGGATTGTTTGAACAAGAGCGTGAGGGAACTTATCAAGTTTGTCGTGTGACATTTGGTCAGGAACCAAAAGAGGATGAAATTTTGAAACTTTTACAGACTCAGTTTGCTCGGTTATCTTTTAGTCCAGAGGCAACAGTCAAACAGCATGTGAAGATTAAGAATCCGAAGCGTTTGCAGCGAGCTGTAAAGAAACAGGTGAAGCAGAAAGTTTCTTCTAAGTCACAAGAGCTCTTGCAGTTGCAGTATGACGAACGAAAAAAGCATTCAAAACAACAGTCCAGTCTCCAAAAGCAACTGCTCAAGCAAGAGAAATTTGAACGCAAACAGCAAAAACGTAGAGAGAAGCACAAGGGGCACTAGTGACTCTCTCTTTCATAAAATAGAACAGCTCTTCTTGGATAACAAGAGCTGTTTTTGCTTGTATTGAAGATTTCTTTCCTAATAGATAGACTCATCGTTAATGGCAGTTTCAAATTCAGGACCATACTTGCTTCAAATTTAATCATATCCCATTCAGCATTTTCATTTTACTAGAAGGGAGTGTGTGCCATGATTTCTGATTCATTTTTTATTGTTTGGTTTAGCGAGAACAATACTATTGACTCTTGGATTTTTCTGCCGGATGCTATAAAACTCCTCTTTTATAGCGCATGTTTAAAAATATAATGTGTGGTTGTAAGTGTTTTTCAACATCCTCTAGTGATTCGATAGGAGAAAAACGGTTGCAGCCTGCTCTACTTTAATTTAACCCCCATTATTTTACCACTTGGCCTTTCATTTTAACTGCTTATCTCAAAAGTCGATTTTTCTTTCATTCTTTTTGTTAAACTAGTGTGGTTAAGAGGAGGAAAAAATATGATTTTACAAGCTAAACATTTGACTAAACGGTACGGCAATCATATGGCTGTCGATGATATTCAGTTAGAGTTTGAAAAAGGAAGTTTCAATGCTATTTTGGGACCCAATGGTGCAGGGAAATCAACCACTATTTCCATGTTAATCGGTTTGAAAAAGCCGACACAAGGTCAGATTCGATATGCGCCAAATACGAAAATCGGAGTGGTTTTTCAAGCCAGTGTACTGGATGAGATGTTGACGGTTAGGGAAAATCTCACGATTCGTGCTCAACAGTATAAGGAGATTGCAGCAAGTCGTGTGGATGATTTGATTCATCAACTGGGTTTGACTGCTTTCCAGAAACAACTCTATGGGACCTTGTCAGGTGGGCAAAAACGTCGGGTTGATATTGCGCGTGCTCTTCTTTCGCGACCAGATATTCTTTTCTTGGATGAACCAACGACAGGTCTTGATATTCAAACTCGCAAATCCATCTGGGATCTACTGTATCTACTACAAAAGGATGAAGGGATGACTATTATCTTAACGACTCATTATCTGGATGAAGCGGATGAAGCGGATCAGATCTATATCGTTGATCATGGGAAAGTGATTGCGCAAGGTTCTGCGACTGCTATTAAAAGTCAGTATGCATCTAATATCCTAAAAATTCGTTTTAAAGAAATGAAGGATTTAGAAAAGCTGCTACAGACTGGAATGACAGTAGAGGAAGAAAATGAGTTGGAATATCTTTTTTATCCAAGGACGTCACAGGAGGCCATTGAATATTTGGCAAAAGTTCGAGAAGAAATTGATTCTTTTGAGTTTCGCCCAGGTACTATGGATGATGCCTTTATTGCACTTACAGGAAGAGAGGTTCGCTAATGATAGCTTTATTGAAACGGAATTTTATCTTATATTTTCGTAATCGTTCGGGAGTATTTTTCTCATTATTGGGGGCATTGATTTCCTTCCTCCTTTATATCATTTTTTTGCAGAAGAATTTGACGGATTCTTGGTCCCAACTCCCTAATAGTACGAACCTTTTAAATAACTGGCTGATGGGTGGGACGTTGGCTGTGACTGGGATGACAACCAGTTTTACAGCTCTTAAACAAATGGTTCAGGACCGCGAAAATCAAGTGGATCAAGATCTCTTCTTGACAGATTTAGGTAACTGGGGCTTACAGGCGTCCTATCTAATCAGTAGTATTGTCATTTCTTTTGTCATGCAGGTGTTTATGTATGCTGTTATGAGTTTTTATTTTAAAGAGAGCCCAGTTATCAGCCATTTACCGGAAATTGCTTTGATTATGTTGTTAAGCAGTCTGATTTCAAGTTTGGTAAATGTTCTCTTGATTTACCGTTTTCAATCTGTAGATAGCCTTGGTAAACTAGCAACGATAGTGGGAACTGCTTCTGGATTTTTAGTAGGAACTTATATCCCCATTGGAGTATTACCTGATTCTGCACAGCTTTTCATGAAATGTACCCCTGCAACTTATATTGCTTCTCTCTATCGACAAGTCTTGATGAAAGAGCGGTTAGAGACCGCATTTTCAGGAAATAACAGTCTGTTACAGGAATTTCAAGAAAAAATGGGAATCCAAATCAACTGGCAAGAACTATTGACAAAGGAAGAAACATACTTTATAGTGGTTATTATCAGTCTCGTCGCTATTCTTCTTTGGATGTTATTTGTTAAAGTGTTTAGCAAGAGAAAATAAAGATGTATTGGAGAGAAAATGAAGATTCATTTTGAAATGAAGACAGAGTTTTCAGAAAAAGACCCACACATTTTAATTCAGGCAGCTCAGTTAACCGACCAAGCAAGAGAGGTCATGGAGTATTTAGAACAATTTTCAACGACCAATCAGGTGGTCATTCCTATTCGAACGGATGATCATCTGGTTATGGTGAAAATTGAGGATCTTATTCTAGCAGATATCGATAAGAATTTGTTGACCATTTATACGGTAGACGGGATTTATAAAACTAAGGAAACATTGACAAACTTTCAGAATCGGATTAACCGGCGTAACTTTATACAGATATCGCGTCATTCAGTTATAAACATTGACCATTTAGAGTCATTATCGGATAGCTTTTCAGGGAACATGATGGCTAAGATGACTCGGGGTCTCAAATCGAGTGTGAGTCGGAAATACGTTAAGTCCTTAATGGATTATCTAGGTTTATAGGAGAAAATCATGAAGCGATTGATTGCTTATTTTGTATCGGGAATGCGTACGGCCTCCTTTGTTTATTTGAGTTTGGTGTTATTGGCTCAGTTTTATTCAGGTATTACCTATCCTGCACCAACGACAAAAAATATTCTAGCTTTGTTTTTGATGAGTGGAATTATGGGGGCATTGACCTTAATCCTTGAAAGGCTAGAGTTTCTTGCTTATAGTATGCGTGTAGGAGTTCATTTGTTAGCGACAGCTACTATTTTAGTATTGACCTACCTATTTTTTGGCTGGGGTTCGGCATTGTTGAGTCCCTTGCTGTGGTTCTTTTTCTTATTAATTTATGGACTGATATGGTTGTACCAGATCTGGCAAACTCACAAGCTCACCCAACGAATTAATCAAGCCTTAGAAGATAAAAGAAAGAAAACGAATCACTAATGTAGTGAGTGGATGAGGTTTGAGGAGAGTGCTAGTTTCCATATAGAGCAAATTATGATATAGTATTTTCAGCGTAAAACAAGGAGAAAACAATGCCAGTAAATGAATATGGTCAGATAATTGGTGAGTCAATGGAAGGTTATACACCAGGTGAATTGCCTTCCATTGATTTCTTAGAAGGGCGCTACGCTCGGATAGAGGCTCTTTCGGTGGAAAAGCATGCTGAGGATTTGCTAGCTGTTTATGGTCCAAATACACCTCGGGAGATGTGGACCTACCTCTTTCAGGAACCAGTGGCAGATATGGAGGAACTGGTTAGCCTTTTAAATCAGATGTTAGCTCGTAAGGATCGCTTTTACTATGCAATCATAGATAAGGCAACTGATAAGGTCTTGGGAACTTTTTCTCTCATGCGCATTGACCAGAATAACCGAGTAATAGAAGTGGGAGCTGTCACTTTTTCTCCAGAACTCAGGGGAACACGGATAGGGACAGAAGCCCAGTATCTCCTGGCACGGTATGTTTTTGAGGAGCTTAACTATCGTCGCTACGAGTGGAAATGTGATGCTCTAAATCTCCCATCCAGACGAGCTGCGGAGCGTTTGGGCTTTGTTTATGAAGGAACCTTCCGCCAGGCAGTTGTTTATAAGGGGCGCACGAGGGATACGGATTGGTTGTCTATGATTGATAAGGACTGGCCTCAAGTCAAAGCTCGTTTAGAAACATGGTTGGCTCCTGAAAATTTTGATAAAAATGGACGGCAGTACAAGAGCTTGAGAGAATTCTGAGAGGTATTGAGATGATGACTATTAGAAGGCAAGAAATTGTCAAGCTAGAGGATGTTTTGCATCTCTATCAGGCAGTTGGATGGACAAATTATACCCATCAACCTCAGATGCTGGAGAAGGCCTTATCTCACTCCTTAGCGATTTATCTGGCACTTGATGGCGATGCCGTGGTGGACTTGGTTCGTTTGGTCGGAGATGGTTTTTCATCGATTTTTGTCCAGGATTTGATCGTTTTGCCTAGCTATCAGCGCCAAGGGATTGGTAGCGACTTGATGAAAGAGGCTTTAGGCGACTTCAAAGATGCCTATCAAGTCCAACTAGTGACCGAACAGACAGAAAAAACCTTGGAATTCTATCGTTCTCTGGGATTTGAAACCTTATCTACTTATGATTGTACAGGAATGATTTGGGTAGATCGAAAAAGATAAAAAAATTATTTTTTCTTAAGTAAAGTTTAAGTCTCCTTGTGTATTATATAGTTATTAAATAAAGACCTCCTAATACTTTTCGAAAATCTCATCAACCTTTGTTAGAGTCGACTTAGCTAACTATAGTTATGCTTGCGCCTATCTGCCTAGTCTGATTTCGATTTTCATTGAGTACCCTTTATTTAATGAAATCCCAAACTTTTCTTTTTCATCATAATCTCCTAAAGAAGTCACCCAATCAGGTGGCTTTTTTGTGGTTTGGAAAAGAAAATTCCATTTGAAAAAAATTTTTTAAAAAATGATAAATCAGAGAAAAAGTTAAGTTAGATTTAAGATTCATCTTGTATCATATAACCATTAAATAAAGACCTCCTAACTTTATTTAATGAAATCCTAAACTTTTCTTTTTCATAATAATCTCCCTAAAGAGGCCACCCAATCAGGTGGCTTTTTTGTTTGAAAAAACTCCTTAGAAAAGACTAAGGAGAAAGAATCATGTTTTCTTTTTAAGTTGTTGGTTTCGATACTGTCTAGGTGTTAGGTGATAGTGTTGCTTAAATTGACGGTTGAAGTTTGAAAGGTTGGTGAAACCGACCTGGCTTGCAATTTCTTGAATGCTGAGGTTGGTTTGGACGAGTTTCTCACAGGATTTCTCAAGACGTAACTGGAGCAGGTAGTCCATACAACTGGCTCCAGTATGTTGCTTGAAAATACTCATAAAGTGATTTTTACTATATCCAAATGTTGCAGCTAGTTGCTCGATATGAATGGGTTCTGAGTAGTGCTGTTCAAGGTAGCAAATCACTTCTTTTAGTTTTTGGTATTTTTGGTAGGTATCATCTGTATAGTGTCGATTGACGTATCTATACTTAAAGAGAAGATGAAGCAATTCGTATAGTTTAGATTTTATGAGTAGGTCGTAGTATATGCCTTTTTCTTCAAGGATAGAAAAGAGGGAAAGAAGGCAGGATTGAATTTGATTATAGGCCTTATCGCCTGGTGATATTTGAGGAGTGAGGCAAAAGTGACCAGAGTGGAGGGGTTGGATATAGCGTTGGCTAAAGCTGTCAATTTGCCTTCTCCCAAGATAATCTAGATGAATTCGAAAGCTGGTAGAAAATAGTTCTTGATCTTTGTGAGAATAGATAGCATGGAGAGAGGTCGGCTGGATAATAAAAATATCTCCTTCACGACTTTCAAAGCGTTCAGAGTTGATATGAACGATGGCAGAACCCTTTGTAACATAAATAATCTCTAGCTCAGGATGACAATGATAGATTGTGTCAGGAGATGTTTTGGACAGGATTTGTTTTTCAAAATCATATGGGAAGTCAGATGGGTTATCTCGTAAGAAACGTGAACGGTCCGCCATGGTAAATCCTCCCAATATACTATTACTACTTTTATTATACCAAAAAAACTTCCTTATCTAGGAAGTTTTCGAGTTTTAAGCTTTCTTTTTCATATAAAAAATAGTAAGCATAAGTCCAATGAAGGCCAAAGCAATAGCCACATAAAAAGCTACACTATAATTTCCATTATTAGCCATTGCCATTTGAACTGCGACTTTGGGAGCGAAAAATGCTGCTAAAGAATATCCAGTGAAGACTATACCATAGTTGACCCCTTGATTTGCAGGACCGTAATTTTCCATGACGATAGATGGGAAGACCCCCATAACACCACCAAAGCAGATACCAAGTCCAATAATTCCTAAGGTAAACCCGAATTGACCAGGGACGATTGTTAGGGAGAATAAAGCTAGGACAATGACAGAATAGATAATCAATAAGGTCTTTGAACGGCCGATTTTATCAGAAAGTGATCCCCAGATAAAACGACCACTAGAGTTTGCGATTGAATAAAGAGAGACATAGAGAGCTGCAGTGCCTGCAGAGAGTCCAAACATTGATTGACCGATTGGTGATGCTTGAGAGGCAATCATCAAACCAGAAAAGGCGCCAACAAAGAACATGCTAATGATAATGTAAAACAGAGGACTTTGTAGCATTTGTTTCCAGTTTTTATTAGTAGGTCCTTGCTTAGTTTGTACTGGAGCTTTCCAGCCTGCTGGTTGGTAGCCGCTTGGAGCTGCCTTGATAAAGAAAATTGCACAGATGATAACAACAATATAGACTAGCCCAATTGTACGAAAAGCAAAGAAGGCATCTTGTTGTTGAATGAGATTGCTCGCGACTGGGGAAGCGATGACTGCGGCAAATCCCATGCCGCCTGTCAGAATTCCAGAGGCTAATCCACGTTTATCAGGGAAGAGGCGAAGTGAATTGGAGAGGGCACCCGAATAGGCAAAACCTTGACCAAGCCCGGCCATTAATCCATAGGTCAAATAAAGCATGGCTGGTGAATTGGCATAGCCGGTTAAGTAAAATCCACTAGCAAATAGGAGAGCACCGAGGGCGATGGTCCATTTTACGTAACCTTTGTCAACTAAATAACCTCCAAGAATCATGGGGATAGGGCCGATTGCAGAGTTGATAGCAAATGCTAACATAATATCAGACATGGACCAGCCTGTTGAACTGCTAAGTGGTCCGGCAAAAACAGAAAAGGAATAGACGGCACCTGTGCAAAGAAGAATGGCTGTAGACGCGACTAAAATCCTCCAACGATTGAATGTCTCTTTCATAAAAACATCCTCCTTAAATGTATATTTTTTCACCAAGACTATATCATAGTTAAGGAAGCCGGTCAATAGTTTATGAAGATATTTTGTTAATTTTTTCACGAACTTGTACTAAAGTACGATAATCTGATAGAATAACACGGTCTTTATTATCAAGGATTTACAAGATTTTCTAAAGTAGTATAATGAAAGTAGATTAAATAAATGAAAGGGGTACCAAGATGAAACTAGTTGCTATCGTTGGAACCAATTCGGATCGCTCAACCAATCGGAAACTCTTGAAATTTATGCAAAAGCACTTTTCGGATAAAGCCGACATTGAGGTATTGGAAATCAAACAATTGCCAGCATTTAACGAACCTAAGGACAAGCAAGCGCCAGCTGAAGTTCAAGCTTTTTCAGAAAAAATTCTTGCCGCAGATGGTGTGATTATTTCAACACCTGAGTACGACCACACGATACCAGCACCTTTGGCCTCTGCTTTGGAGTGGATTGCTTATACCAGTCGTGCCTTAATCAATAAACCAACTATGATTGTCGGTGCTTCTCTCGGTTTGCTAGGAACCTCTAGAGCGCAGGCACATTTACGTCAGATTTTAGATGCGCCGGAGCTTAAAGCGAGAGTTATGCCTGGTACAGAGTTCTTTCTAGGTCATTCTGAGCAAGTACTAGATGATGAGTATCATTTGAACAATCCTGAAAAGGTTGCAGAACTAGAAGAACATTTTTCAGAGTTTCAAAATTTTGTTGAATTAACAAAAGCTTTAGTCAAACCAGAAGATACAAATCGTAAGAAATCTTTCATTTGGGAAGAATGGTTGAAAGCATAAGTATTTCAAGAAAGGAGAACAATCCATGAAATTAGTAGCTATTGTTGGGACTAATGCAAAAAAATCCTATAATCGCAACCTCTTGCAATTTATGAAAAGACATTTTGCTCAGAAAGCGGATATTGAGATTTTAGAGATAACAGATGTACCAATGTTCAATGAAACAGATGATCAAACAGATACACCTATTATTCAGAAGTTTAATCAAGCTATTTCAGAAGCTGATGGTGTCATTATCTCGACACCCGAGCACAATCATACAATTCCATCAAGTTTGAATAGCTTGCTCGAGTGGTTGTCTTTTAACGTTCATCCGCTAGACGGAAAGCCGACAATGATTGTCGGAGCTTCTTACGATATTCAAGGTTCTTCACGTTCCCAACTTCATCTTCGTCAGATTCTGGATGCTCCTGGGGTAAATGCAACAGTTATGCCAGGTAGTGAGTTTTTACTTGGTCGAGCGCATCGAGCGTTTGATGACAATGGAGATTTGATTGATGAGCGAACCGTTGATTTCCTAGATAGTTGTTTTTATCGCTTCCTTCGCTTTGTATCTATTGCAAACCAACTAAACCTTCCTGAAGAAGTTCGCTTTGAACCGGGGACTTACCATGTTACAACTGAAGGCCATAATGGTAAATTACCGATGGATGTCACGGTTTCTGAGGACCGTATTGAAAAAATTGAAATCGATTCTTCTGGAGAATCTTCAGGAATCGCAGATGTCGTCTTTACCCGTATTCCAGCAGAAATCATTGAGGGACAAACCTTAAATGTTGATGCGGTGTCAGGAGCTTCTGTGACTTCAAATGGTGTTTTAGATGGAGTTGCGCGTGCAGTCAAACAAGCCGGTGCAAATCCAGATGTTTTACGCAAGCGTTCAAAAGCGCCATCTGCCCTAGATAAAGAAGATAAAACCTATCAGGCAGACGTTGTCATCGTCGGTGGCGGAGGAGCTGGATTAGCTGCAGCCGCTGCAGTCTTACAAGCTGGTAAGAAGCCAATTGTTGTTGAGAAATTTCCTGCAATTGGAGGAAATACTGTTCGTGCAGGTGGTCCAATGAATGCACCAGATCCAGCATGGCAAGGAACCTTCGCAGCTCATCCAGGTGAAGCTCATACGCTTCAAGAATTGATTGCGACAGATGAATCAACGATTGACCCAGAATATCTAGAGGACTTTAGAGCCTTGAAAGTTGAGGTTGAGCAGTATTTGCAGGCCCCAAGCTATTTGTTTGACTCTACCTTACTTTACCGTATCCAAACCTATATTGGTGGGAAACGAAAAGATTTACAAGGAAATGAAATTCATGGGCAATACGATTTGGTTTCTGTTTTAACCGAACGAGCCCTAGAGTCTGTTCGTTGGTTGGAAGACATCGGTGTTGAATTTGTTCGTAGTGAAGTGACAATGCCAGTTGGAGCCCTTTGGCGTCGTGGCCATAAGCCGGTTCAACCAATGGGGTATGCCTTTATATCTGTCCTACAAAAATATGTTCTAGAGCATGGTGGCAAGATTTTGACAGATTCTCCAGTTAAAGAATTGCTTGTAAAAGACGGGGCTGTCAAGGGTGTCAGAGCAGAAGGTCGAAACGGTCAAACCATCATTGTCAATGCAGATGCTGTTGTTCTAGCTTCTGGAGGATTTGGTGCCAATACAAAGATGCTACAAAAATACAATACCTACTGGACTGAAATTGCAGATGATATTGCTACATCTAATACACCAGCTGTAACAGGAGATGGTATTCTTTTAGGGCAAAGTGTAGGTGCAGATTTAGTGGGTATGGGCTTTAGTCAAATGATGCCAGTATCCGATCCAGTGACAGGAGCTCTTTTCTCAGGACTTCAAGTTCCTCCAGCAAACTTCATCATGGTAAATACTGAAGGGAAGCGCTTTGTAGATGAGTACAGTAGCCGAGACAAGCTATCTCAAGCGGCGATTGATAATGGAGGCTTGTTCTATCTAATCGCAGATGAACGTATCAAGGAAACTGCCTACAATACTAGCCAAGAAAAAATCGATGCCCAAGTCAAAGCAGGTACTCTCTATCGTGCAGATACGATAGAAGAGTTGGCGGTTCAGATTGGTGTAGATCCACAAGTTCTAGTGGAAACGATTAAGAAATACAATTCCTATGTAGATGCAGGTTTTGATCCTGAATTTAATAAAGGTAGTTTTGATCTCAAGTGTGAGGTTGCGCCATTTTACGCAACACCGAGAAAACCAGCCGTTCACCATACAATGGGTGGACTCAAGATTGATACTTCAACACACGTTTTGAATGAAAACGGTCAGATTATCCCTGGTTTGTATGCTGCCGGAGAAGTCGCAGGTGGACTCCATGCAGGTAACCGTCTAGGAGGAAATTCGCTTACGGATATCTTTACTTTTGGACGTATTGCAGGTCAAACAGCTGTTAAAGAAAATTTTTAGTGATCAATTTGAAAATTAAGGGAATTTTAAGTCTCCTTGTGTATTATATAACCATTAAATAAAGACCTCCTAATACTCTTCGAAAATCTCATCAACCTTCGTTAGAGTCGACTTAGCTAACTATAGTTATGCTTGCGTCTATCTGCCTAGTCTGATTTCGATTTTCATTGAGTACCCTTTATTTAATGAAATCCTAAACTTTTCTTTTTCATAATAATCTCCCTAAAGAGGCCACCCAATCAGGTGGCTTTTTTGTTTGTGGCTTGGATTTTTGATATAATAGAGCCATGAGTAGAATTTTAGATAATGAAATCATGGGGGATGAGGAGTTGGTAGAACGTACCCTCCGTCCCCAGTATTTACGTGAATATATTGGGCAGGATAAGGTCAAGGACCAGCTGCAAATCTTTATCGAGGCTGCCAAAATGCGGGATGAGGCACTGGACCATGTTCTTTTATTTGGTCCTCCAGGTCTCGGGAAAACAACCATGGCCTTTGTTATTGCCAATGAACTGGGAGTCAATCTCAAGCAAACGTCTGGTCCTGTCATCGAAAAAGCGGGGGATCTGGTAGCGATTTTGAATGATTTGGAGCCTGGAGATGTTCTCTTTATTGATGAGATTCATCGCTTGCCCATGTCGGTGGAAGAGGTGCTTTATAGTGCCATGGAGGACTTCTACATTGACATCATGATTGGGGCTGGTGAAGGCAGTCGCAGTGTCCATTTGGACTTGCCACCTTTTACCTTGATTGGGGCTACGACACGTGCGGGGATGCTCTCAAATCCTCTACGGGCACGTTTTGGGATTACAGGTCATATGGAATACTATGCCCATGCTGACTTGACAGAGATTGTTGAGCGGACAGCAGATATTTTTGAGATGGAAATCACCCATGAAGCAGCTTCGGAGTTGGCCTTACGTAGTCGAGGAACTCCTCGTATTGCCAATCGTCTCCTTAAGCGCGTGCGCGACTTTGCCCAGATTATGGGAGATGGCTTGATTGATGATGTGATTACGGATAAGGCTTTGACCATGCTGGATGTAGACCATGAAGGTTTGGACTATGTGGACCAAAAAATCCTTCGCACCATGATTGAGATGTACGGTGGTGGTCCTGTCGGTTTAGGAACCCTTTCTGTTAATATTGCTGAGGAGCGCGAGACGGTCGAAGATATGTACGAACCTTACCTGATTCAGAAAGGTTTCATCATGCGAACTCGTTCTGGACGGGTGGCGACAGCTAAGGCATATGAGCATTTAGGTTATGAATACAGTGAAAAATGAGCAAGAAATTCTAGATGCTTTCAGAGGAAATCCAGATATGATGACCATTCTGACCATCATTCGTGATCTTGATCTGAAAGACTCGTGGTTGGCAGCAGGTTCTGTCAGGAATTTCATCTGGAATCTCTTGTCAGACAAATCGCCTTTTGATAGTGAGACGGATGTGGATGTGATTTTCTTTGATCCAGATATTTCTTATGAGGAAACAGTAACCCTGGAGAACAAGATGAGAGAAGATTTTCCTCAGTATCGGTGGGAGTTGAAAAATCAGGTCTATATGCACCAGCACAGTCCACACACTGCTCCCTATACCAGTTCTCGTGATGCTATGAGTAAATATCCTGAGCGCTGTACGGCGGTAGGTCTTCGTTTGCATGCTGACACAACTTTAGAGCTCTTTGCGCCTTATGGTTTAGAGGATATTTTTAACTTTCACGTATCCCCAACTCCTCATTTCCTAGATAATGAGGACCGAATGAAGCTCTATCAAGAACGATTGTCCAAGAAAAATTGGCAAGAAAAATGGAAAAATCTGACTTTCTCAAAAAACTTAAGAAAAATTTAAGTTAGGGACGGTATACTAGGTTCATAAGTTAAGAGGAACTTAACTTAAACTCCTAAAACTTTTTCATAATAATCTCCCTATAAAATTAAGTCGCCCAATCAGGCGGCTTATTTTTTGTCTGTAAGGAGAGCTAATAACTTAGCAATAGAAGAAAATAGGGAAATATGGTATAATGAAACGATAGATTTTTGAATAGGAATAAGAACATGTTTGGATTTTTTAAGAAAGATAAAGCTGTAGAAGTCGAGGTTCCAACACAGGTTCCTGCTCATATTGGCATCATCATGGATGGGAATGGTCGTTGGGCTAAAAAACGGATGCAACCACGGGTTTTTGGTCATAAGGCGGGAATGGAAGCCCTCCAAAAGGTGACCAAGGCAGCTAACAAGATGGGAGTCAAGGTCATCACGGTTTATGCCTTTTCAACGGAAAATTGGACACGCCCAGATCAAGAAGTCAAGTTTATCATGAACTTGCCAGTCGAATTTTATGATAACTATGTCCCTGAATTGCATGCAAATAACGTTAAGATTCAGATGATTGGGGAGACAGACCGTTTGCCTAAGCCGACTTTTGAAGCTTTGAAAAAAGCAGAGGAGTTGACCAAGAACAATACGGGTTTGATTCTCAATTTTGCGCTCAATTATGGTGGTCGTGCTGAAATTACGCAGGCTCTTAAGGGCTTGGCTCAAGATGTTCTAGATGCTAAAATCAACCCTGGTGATATCACAGAAGATATGATTGGGGACTATCTTTTCACGCAACACCTGCCAAAGGATTTGCGGGATCCGGATTTGATTATCCGTACGAGTGGTGAGTTGCGTTTGAGTAATTTCTTGCCATGGCAAGCAGCCTATAGTGAGCTTTACTTTACGGATACCTTGTGGCCTGATTTTGATGAAGCTGCCTTGCAGGAAGCTATTGCTGCTTTTAACCATCGCAATCGCCGTTTTGGAGGAGTTTAGGAGAAGATATGACCAAGGATTTACAAAAGAGAACATTGTTTGCGGTATTGGCCCTGGCAATTTTCCTTCCAGTCTTGTTTGCAGGAGGGCTCTTGTTGCAGATAGGGATTGGCTTGTTAGCGATGCTAGGCGTCCATGAACTCTTGCACATGAAGGGGCTAAAGACTATGACCATTGAGGGCGCTTTGACTCTTTTTGCGACCTTCGCTCTCACAGTTCCTTTAGAAAATTACCTAACTTTTTTGCCTGTTGATGGGAATGTGGTTGCCTACAGCGTTTTAATTATGATTATGCTAGGGACCACCGTTTTCAGTAAAAACTATACGATTGAAGATGCCGCTTTCCCAATTGCTGTGAGCTTTTATGTTGGTTTTGGCTTCAATGCCTTACTAGATGCTCGGGTGGCAGGTTTTGACAAGGTACTTTTGGCCCTTTTTATCGTTTGGGCGACAGATAGCGCAGCCTACCTGACAGGGATGAATTTTGGTAAACATAAGTTGGCTCCGAGAGTTTCTCCTAATAAGAGTATTGAGGGCTTTGTCGGTGGTATTCTAGGTGCGGTACTGATAACAGTAGTTTTCATGTTAGTGGACAGCACAGTTGCTCTTCCTTATGGGATTTATAGAATGAGTCTCTTTGCTGCCTTCTTCAGTGTGGCAGGTCAGTTTGGTGACTTGATTGAGAGTGCCATGAAACGCCATTTCGGTGTTAAGGATTCTGGAAAATTTATCCCTGGACATGGCGGTGTGTTGGATCGCTTTGACAGCATGCTGATTGTGTTTCCAATGATGCACTTATTTGGCCTGTTTTAAAGAAAGGAATATTGAATGATTGGATTGCTAACCTTTATCCTCGTTTTTGGGATTATTGTGGTGGTGCATGAGTTTGGACATTTTTATTTTGCCAAGAAATCAGGCATTTTAGTTCGTGAATTTGCCATTGGTATGGGGCCCAAGATTTTTTCCCATATCGGTAAGGATGGCACGGCTTATACCATTCGAATTCTTCCTCTAGGAGGCTATGTTCGTATGGCAGGCTGGGGTGATGATACGACAGAAATTAAGACAGGAACTCCGGTCAGTTTAACACTTGCCGACGATGGTAAGGTCAAACGGATTAACCTCTCAGGGAAGAAACTGGATCAAACGGCTCTCCCTATGCAGGTAACCCAGTTTGACTTTGAAGACAAGCTCTTCATTAAAGGCTTGGTCTTGGAAGAAGAAAAGACTTTTGCAGTGGATCATGATGCAACGGTTGTTGAGGCAGATGGAACCGAAGTGCGCATCGCTCCTTTGGATGTACAGTATCAAAATGCTTCTATCTGGGGCAAGCTCATCACCAACTTTGCAGGTCCCATGAATAACTTTATCTTAGGAGTTGTTGTTTTTTGGATCTTGATCTTTTTGCAAGGCGGTGTTAGAGATACTCAGACCAATCTCTTTCATGTCATGCCAGAGGGAGCTTTGGCTAAGGTAGGTGTAGCTGAGACCGCTCAAATTACCAAGGTCGGCTCGCATGAGGTTAAAAATTGGCAAGATTTGACCCAGGCTGTGGAAGCAGATACCAAGGACAAGACCGCCCCGACCTTGGATGTGACCATTTCTGAAAATGGTAGCGAAAAACAAGTCACTGTGACTCCAGAAGAAAATCAAGGACGTTATATTCTTGGGGTTCAACCGGGGGTCAAGTCAGACTTTCTATCCATGTTTGTTGGTGGATTTACGACAGCTGCTGACTCGGGGCTCCGTATCCTTTCGGCTCTGAAAAACTTGATTTTCCATCCAGATTTGAACAAACTCGGTGGTCCCGTTGCCATTTTTAAGGCAAGTAGCGATGCTGCTAAAAATGGTCTTGAGAATGTCCTCTATTTCCTAGCTATGATTTCCATCAATATCGGGATTTTTAACTTGATTCCTATCCCGGCTTTGGATGGTGGAAAGATTGTGCTCAATATCCTAGAGGCTATCCGCCGGAAACCCCTTAAACAAGAAATTGAAACCTATGTCACCATGGCTGGTGTAGTTATCATGGTTGTCTTGATGCTAGCTGTGACCTGGAATGACATTATGCGACTCTTCTTTTAGATAATCGAGGAATATTATGAAACAAAGTAAAATGCTAATCCCAACGCTTCGCGAAATGCCAAGCGATGCTCAAGTTATCAGCCACGCCCTTATGTTGCGTGCTGGTTATGTTCGTCAAGTTTCTGCCGGTGTATATTCTTACCTACCACTCGCTAACCGTGTGATTGAAAAGGCTAAGAATATCATGCGCCAAGAGTTTGATAAGATTGGTGCGGTGGAGATGTTGGCTCCTGCACTTCTCAGTGCTGATCTTTGGCGTGAATCAGGTCGTTATGAAACCTATGGTGAAGACCTTTATAAACTGAAAAACCGTGAAAAGTCAGACTTTATCTTAGGTCCGACACACGAAGAAACTTTTACAGCTATTGTTCGTGACTCTGTGAAATCTTACAAGCAATTGCCACTCAACCTTTACCAAATCCAACCGAAATACCGTGATGAAAAACGTCCACGTAACGGACTTCTCCGTACGCGTGAATTTATCATGAAAGACGGCTATAGTTTCCATGCTAATTACGATAGTTTGGATGTGACTTATGACGAGTACAAGGCAGCCTATGAACGTATCTTCACTCGTAGTGGTTTGGACTTCAAGGCCATCATCGGTGATGGTGGCGCCATGGGTGGTAAGGATAGCCAAGAATTTATGGCCATCACACCAGCCCGTACAGACCTCGACCGCTGGGTTGTCTTAGACAAGTCAGTTGCCTCATTTGATGAAATTCCTGTAGAAGTGCAAGAAGAAATCAAGGCAGAATTGCTCAAATGGATGGTTTCTGGTGAAGACACTATTGCCTACTCAAGTGAGTCTAGCTATGCGGCTAACTTAGAAATGGCAACAAACGAGTACAAGCCAAGCAACCGTGTCGTTGCGGAAGAAGAAGTGACTAGAGTGGAAACTCCAGGTGTTAAATCCATCGATGAAGTGGCAGCCTTCCTTAATGTGCCAGAAGAGCAAACGATTAAAACTCTCTTCTACATGGCAGATGGTGAGCTTGTTGCAGCCCTTCTAGTTGGAAATGACCAACTCAATGAAGTCAAGTTGAAAAACCACTTGGGTGCAGATTTCTTTGATGTTGCGAGCGAGGAAGAAGTAGCAAATGTTATCCCAGCTGGCTTTGGTTCGCTTGGACCAGTTGGTTTGCCAGAAAATGTGAAAATCATTGCAGACCGCAAGGTGCAAGATGTTCGCAATGCTGTTGTGGGTGCCAACGAAGATGGCTACCACTTGACGGGTGTGAACCCAGGTCGTGATTTTACTGCAGAATACGTGGATATCCGCGAAGTTCGTGAGGGTGAAATTTCACCAGACGGACAAGGTGTTCTAAACTTCGCGCGTGGTATTGAGATCGGTCATATTTTCAAACTCGGAACTCGCTACTCAGCAAGCATGGGTGCAGATGTTTTGGACGAGAATGGCCGTGCTGTGCCAATCATCATGGGTTGTTACGGTATCGGTGTCAGTCGTCTCCTTTCAGCCGTTATAGAGCAACACGCTCGCCTCTTTGTCAATAAAACGCCAAAAGGTGAATACCGTTACGCTTGGGGAGTTAACTTTCCTAAAGAATTGGCGCCATTTGATGTGCATTTGATTACTGTCAATGTCAAAGATGAAGAAGCGCAAGCCTTGACAGAAAAATTAGAAGCCAACTTAATGGAGGCTGGTTACGAAGTCTTGACAGATGACCGTAACGAACGTGTCGGTGTTAAATTCAGCGATAGCGACTTGATTGGTCTGCCAATCCGTATCACTGTTGGGAAGAAAGCAGCTGATGGTATCGTGGAAGTTAAGATCAAGGCAACTGGTGACACAATCGAAGTTCACGCAGACAACTTGCTCGAAACCCTTGAAATCCTAAGCAAGAAATAAAAACTTTAATCAGAAGAAAAACAAGGCAAAAATGTAACTAGTTTTTACCTTGTTTTTTCTATATAATGGGGAAAATGAGTAAACGAAGAGGTATAGCTATGCTAAAATTTCCAAAGGATTTTGTCTGGGGTTCCTCTACTTCTGGACCACAGACAGAAGGTCGTGTACCTGGTGACGGAAAGGGAGACAATCTCTGGGATTATTGGTTCAAAGTAGAGCCAAATCGCTACTACAATGGGATTGGACCTGACAAAACATCGACCTTCTATGAAAACTGGGAAAAGGATATTGAGCTTTTGGTAGAGACTGGGCATACAGCCTTCCGAACTTCTATCCAGTGGTCTCGTATTTTCCCACAGGGCCGTGGAGAGGTCAATCCGCAAGGGGTGGTTTTCTACCGTCAGGTTTTTGAAGCTATTAAGGCCAAGGGGATTCGTCTCTTAGTCAATCTCTATCACTTTGACCTGCCTTTTGTCCTCCAAGAAGATGGGGATGGTTGGGAAAATAAGACCACTATCAAGGCTTATGAAGACTATGCTCGTTTTTGTTTTGAGACTTACGGTGACTTGGTGGACCAATGGATTACCTTTAACGAGCCCATTGTCCCCGTAGAGTTTGGCTATTTCTATGATGCCCACTATCCTCATAAGGTAGATGCCAAAGCAGCGGTTAAGGTTGCTTATCATACGCAACTGGCTAGTAGTCTTGCGGTTAAGGTCTGTCATGAGATTTTGCCTGGCTCTAAGATTGGGATTGTCCTTAACTTGACACCAGCCTACCCACGTAGTCAGCATCCTGCAGATGTCAAGGCTGCTCGCATTGCCGACCTCTTCCAAGCCCAATCTTTCCTAGATCCGTCTGTCTTGGGGGCTTATCCACAGGAGTTGGTAGAAATCTTGTCTGAGCATGATTTGCTGCCAGAGTACACTGTTGAAGAGTTAGAACTCATTCGCGAGAATACAGTTGATTTCCTTGGAGTCAACTACTACCAACCTTTGCGCGTTATGGCGCCGCGTTTTGCTAAACATCCAGACAGTCCCCTCTTGCCAGAGCATTTCTACGAACCTTACGTAATGCCGGGCCGTAAAATCAATCCTCACCGCGGTTGGGAAATCTACGAGCAGGGGATTTATGATATCGCCCAAAATATCAAGGAAAATCATGGGAATATTGAGTGGATGTTGACCGAAAACGGGATGGGTGTTGAAGGTGAAGACAAGTTCCGTGAGAACGGCATGATTCAAGACGACTATCGTATTGACTTTGTAAAAGGTCATCTTCGTGAACTCCACCGTGCGATTGAAGATGGAGCAAACTGTAAAGGATATTTAATCTGGACCTTTATTGACTGCTGGTCATGGCTCAATAGCTATAAAAACCGCTATGGTTTGGTTGAATTAGACTTGGAAACACAAGAACGCCGTCTGAAGAAATCAGGCCACTGGTTCAAGGAACTCAGCGACCGTAATGGATTTTAAGAATAAAAAGAGTGAGATGGTGTTCATCTCACTTTTTATTACAATATCATCACCAAGGTCCCAATCGTAATCAAGAGACAGCCGATAATTGTTTTAAACGTCAGGACATCCTGTAGGAAGAAAAAGGCTAGAACGAGGGTAAGGACGAGACTGAATTTATCGACAGCAGATACCTCAGTTGCATTGCCCATCTGCAAGGCCTTGTAGTAGCAGAGCCAGGAGGCGCCAGTGGCTAGACCAGATAAGATGAGAAAGAGCCAACTTTTTCTACTGATGTTGACAATTTCGGTCTGACTATTGGTAAAGAAAACCATGGCCCAGGCCATAAGAATGACGACGACCGTACGAATAGCAGTTGCTAGATTGGATGGAACTCCCTCGATCCCAATCTTGGCTAAAATTGATGTTAAGGCTGCAAAGATAGCAGATAAAAGTGCGAAGAAAAACCACATGGCAAATACCTCCTCTATTCATTATAAGTAATTGATGCTGACTTGTCAGGTATCAAGTGAAATCTTGATAAAAAACCAGATAGAAAAACTATACCAATTTTTATTCTTGACAAGTGAGGAAAACAAGTATATACTGTTTTTGCTGATTCTGTAAAAGGGAAATCAGACTATACCAATTTAAGGAGAAAGCACAGCTGATCTGTGTCGTATATACTATGTGTGGAATTGTCGGTGTTGTTGGAAACACAAATGCAACTGATATTTTGATTCAAGGACTTGAAAAGCTTGAATACCGTGGCTATGATTCTGCGGGGATTTTTGTCCTAGGTGGTGCTGAAAATCACTTGGTTAAGGCTGTCGGTCGTATCGCAGAATTGTCTGCCAAGACAGCAGGTGTTGAGGGGACAACTGGTATCGGACATACGCGTTGGGCGACTCACGGAAAACCAACTGAGGACAATGCTCACCCACACCGCTCTGAGACTGGACGTTTTGTCTTGGTGCACAATGGGGTGATTGAAAACTACCTTGAAATCAAGGAAGAATATCTTGCAGGTCACCACTTCAAGGGGCAAACAGATACGGAAATCGCCGTTCACTTGATTGGAAAATTTGCCGAAGAAGATGGTTTGTCAGTTCTTGAAGCCTTCAAAGAAGCCCTTCATATCATCCGTGGTTCTTATGCCTTTGCCTTGATTGACTCTGAAAATCCGGATGTTATCTATGTAGCGAAAAATAAATCTCCACTTCTGATTGGTCTTGGGGAAGGTTATAACATGGTCTGCTCTGATGCTATGGCCATGATTCGTGAGACCAACCAATACATGGAAATTCATGACCAAGAGTTGGTAATCGTCAAGGCTGATAGCGTCGAAGTTCAAGACTATGATGGTAACAGTCGTGAGCGTGCTAGCTATACTGCTGAGCTCGACTTGTCAGATATCGGTAAGGGGACCTATCCTTACTACATGCTCAAGGAAATTGATGAGCAACCAACGGTTATGCGTAAACTCATCCAAGCCTACACAGATGAGGCTGGTCAAGTAGTCGTTGACCCAGCTATCATCAAGGCTATTCAAGATGCAGACCGTATTTACATTCTTGCAGCTGGGACATCTTACCACGCAGGATTTGCTTCTAAAAAAATGCTGGAAGAATTGACAGATACACCTGTTGAACTTGGAATCTCATCTGAGTGGGGCTACGGTATGCCACTTCTCAGCAAGAAACCACTCTTTATCTTTATCAGTCAGTCTGGTGAAACAGCGGATAGCCGTCAGGTTTTGGTCAAGGCTAATGAAATGGGAATCCCAAGCTTGACAGTGACAAACGTCCCAGGTTCAACCCTTTCACGTGAAGCCAATCATACCATGCTTCTTCACGCAGGACCTGAAATTGCCGTGGCATCAACCAAGGCCTACACAGCGCAAATCGCAGCCCTTGCCTTCCTTGCAAAAGCAGTCGGAGAGGCAAACGGCAATGCCAAAGCGCAAGCCTTTGACCTGGTTCATGAGTTGTCAATCGTAGCTCAGTCTATCGAATCAACTCTTTCTGAAAAAGAAACCATTGATGCCAAGGTTCGTGACCTTCTTGAAACCACTCGCAATGCCTTTTACATTGGACGTGGTCAAGACTACTATGTAGCCATGGAAGCGAGCCTCAAACTCAAAGAGATTTCTTACATCCAGTGTGAAGGCTTTGCGGCAGGAGAACTCAAGCATGGAACCATTGCCTTGATTGAAGAAGGAACGCCTGTCTTGGCCCTCTTGTCAGATCCAATCCTTGCTAACCACACTCGTGGAAATATCCAAGAGGTTGCAGCCCGTGGTGCTAAGGTTCTCACTATCGCAGAAGAAAATGTTGCTAAAGAGACAGACGATATCGTCCTTACGACCGTCCACCCTTACCTCTCACCAATCTCAATGGTCGTACCAACGCAATTGGTCGCTTACTTTGCAACACTCCACCGTGGCCTTGATGTGGACAAACCACGTAACCTTGCTAAGTCAGTAACAGTAGAATAAGCTAAGAAAGTCTAGTTCATCTAGACTTTTTCTAATGAGCAAATTTATTGGAAATAAAACTAATTAGTGATAAAATATCCTAAAACTAAAAGAGATAGCGAGGAAACGGGATGGTAGAATTAGGAATTTCAACATTTGGTGAAACAACAGCTCTAGAAGCGACTGGACAGATTTACAGTCATGATGAACGCATTCGTCAGTTGGTGGCAGAGATAGAGCTGGCTGATAAGGTTGGTTTGGATGTGTACGGGATTGGGGAGCATCATCGGGAGGATTTTGCGGTATCGGCGCCAGAGATTGTTCTTGCAGCTGGGGCAGTCAATACCAAGAAGATTCGTTTGACCAGTGCAGTCAGCATTCTCTCGAGTATGGATCCGATTCGCTTGTTCCAACAATATGCTACCATCGATGCCTTGTCAAATGGACGGGCAGAGATTATGGCTGGGCGTGGTTCATTTACCGAGTCTTTCCCACTGTTTGGCTATGACTTGAAAGACTATGAAGCTCTCTTTGATGAGAAATTAGACCTGCTCCAGTTAGTCAATGAAAAGACCAAGATAGACTGGCAAGGTCAATTGACCCAAAGCATTTCTGGAAAAGAAGTCTATCCCCGTCCAGTTCAGGACAAATTGCCATTGTGGGTGGCGACAGGTGGCCATGTCGAATCAACAGTGAAGATTGCTCAGGCGGGGCTGCCGATTGTCTATGCCATTATCGGTGGCAATCCGCGTTATTTTAAAAAGCTGATTCAAGCTTATCGTGAGATTGGGAGCGACGCCGGTCATGCGGATAAAGACCTGAAAGTGGGAGCCCATTCTTGGGGATGGATTGCTGAAGATGGCGAGCAGGCTGTCAAAGATTATTTCCATCCGACCAAGCAAGTGGTGGATGCGATTTCCAAGGACCGTCCACACTGGCAGGAGTTGACCTATGAGCAATATTTGGAGCAAGTTGGGCCAAATGGAGCCATGTTTGTGGGAAATCCTGATCAGGTGGCAGAAAAATTGATTCGCATGATTGAAGATTTAGACTTGGACCGTTTCATGCTCCATCTACCGCTTGGTTCTATGCCACATGATCAAGTTTTGAGAGCTATTGAACTCTTCGGCACACAAGTGGCCCCCAAAGTACGAGCTTACTTTGCCATGAAAGAGAGGATATAAAAAAATTCAATCGGTTGAGTCGATTGGTGAGTAACACCCATGGATTCAGCAACAGGTGGAAGTGGTACAAGCGATAGAGCATACTATCTAGTGGAATATATACTAGTTTATACCAAGTACAAGATAAAATAGTAAAAAAGACGATTTCCGCTTGGAAATCGTCTTTTTTCGCTATTCTCGCAAATACGATATCTTGTGGTTGGTGTAAACTGGTAGATAGCTCTCTTATTTTATTTATCAAAACCTTGTAAGTTTTTTTGGCGCTCTTCAGTTTGACCCTTGGCATCCAATTTATTACCATTGTAAACAGTGCTTTCCCATGATCCGTACATTGGGTTAGGGAAAATGATGAATTTCTCACCAAACTCTTTTTGTAATTCCTCTAATTTTTGGTTGCGCTCAGTTTCAGAGGTCTTTGAAAACTCTGCAAAGTCCACAAGATTGTCTCCTAGTAGCATGACTAAGTTGGTTTTTTCTTGGACTGCTTGTCTACGACCTTCTTTAGATTTGACGCCTTTTTCTAAGAACATGAGATGATCGCGGCTTTGTACAGGAATTCCTTCGTTTTCTAGGTTTTTGATCGTATCATCTACCTGATCTATCGTGCGGTCAGATACATAGTAAATTTGGACACCGTTTTGGTCTGCAAATTGGAGAAAATCTTTAGCACCTGGTACAGCCTTGGCTGCGGCTTTTTTTACCCAGACATCCCAGTTTTCTGGGGTAAATGCTGTTCCATCTTTGACATTTTGCGCTTGATAAGGGCTATTGTCTAATACAGTTTCGTCCAAGTCCAAAACGATAGAGTAGGGTTTATCTGTCTGTGTTTTTAGTAGTTCTTTCAAACGATTAGTAGCGACATTGTAACCTTGTAGATAGAGTGCCTTGGTTTCAGCTGCTTTTTGATACCAAAGAGTTGACATAGTGTTCTCTCTTGAACGCAACTGATCATAGGTCATTGTAACCTGATTGTCAGATGTACTACTTTGTGTTGTCTGTGAATTTGCCGAATTTGTGCCACAGCCAGTCAGTAAAATGACGGAAGTAAGTGTAGAAGCAATTGTAATGGTAACTTTGGATATTTTCATAATCCTATCCTCCTAATAATAGTCTATTAATATTGTAGCGTTTTCATGGGATTTGTGCAAGGAAATATCGAGAGAAAAGAAATTTTTCAGTAGTAATTTGGTATTAGGATAAAATTATGTACTTAATTTGGGAATGAAGATGGATATAAAAAAATCTAATCGGCTTGATAGAAAATCTATATCAACTCCTTTTTGAAAAATAGATGAAAATAAAGAGAATCTTTGAAAGGCTAGTAACATCAAGCTTTTCAGGGATTTTTTTCTTTATAGATATAAAAATTTCCAATCGAGTTGATAGTCAATATATATTGGGAAAAGGGGAAAAGGAGTGGTAAGATGGTTTCAATCCAAATGGAAGGAGAAAGGTATGGCAAGTAAAAGAGAGCTAGTCTTTAGAGCGATTCGAGGCGATGAAGTGGAAAGAGTTCCTGTGGGACTTTGGTTTCATTTTGTAACACTCGAAGAAAAGGGGCAAGGATTAAATAATCCACGTATCTTTCAAAAAAGTGTTGACGGGCATCGCAACTATGTGGAAAGGATTCGCCCTGATTTTGTCAAAATTATGAGCGACGGTTTTTTCCTTTATCCAAGTAATGTCTATAGTCCTAAGATCGCAAGCATTCAGGAGCTGACTTCTATTGAGTCGATTGGTGAGGAACACCCATGGATTCAGCAACAGGTGGAAGTGGTACAAGCGATTCGAGAGACCTTTACCGAAGAGATTGCTTCTTTCTACAATATCTTTTCGCCTATCTCCTACCTCAAGCGTTGGTTCCGTACAGAAACTTCTCGAGGAGATAGGGAAGTAGCTGATCTATTGCTTGAAAATCCTGAGCAATTCAGAGCGATTCTAGATGTGATTGCAGGAGATATTGCTATCCTAACTCAGAAAATCATCCAGCAAGGTGAAGTTGACGGGATTTACCTCAGCACCCAGGAAATTCAAGATGAGCGCATCACACCAGCACTTTACCAAACCTATATCGAACCGAGCAATATAGCGATTTTGGAGGCAGCTAATCAGGTGGGTGGGACCAATATCCTTCATATCTGTGGTTTTGAAGGTGCGAGCAATGATGTGACGATATTTAAGGACTATCCGGCTCAAGTGGTCAACTGGGCGACCCACCATGAGGATGTTAGTTTGACACAGGGGCAAGAGTTGTTTCCAGGCAAGGCCGTTTTAGGTGGATTTGAAAATGGCAAGAAAAGCTTGCTTTATCAAGGTTCCAAGGCGGAATTGCAAAATGAAACAAGGCGGTTGCTGGCTGAAGCTGGTAGTAAAGGCGTTCTTCTGGGAGCTGACTGTACTGTTCCAGATGACTTTGACTTAGAGAGGTTGGACTGGATTCGGCAGGCAGCTGTTCTCTAAAAGGAGGAGCTATGAAAAGTAAAAGATGGGGCATCTTCATTGCAGTTGTCGGTTTGCTGGCCTTGGTTGCCATAAGCGTCGTAAAAAATGGGCACTGCAAAAATGGAGAGAGATGTCGTGGAGTTCAGGATTTTTCCAAGTCCAGTCTTCCCTTTCTACGCTCGAATGATATCGCAAGCAGTTTATTAGTTGAAAAAGTAAGAAATGGAGAATAAGAATGTCAGAAAAAAAAGAATGGGTTTTAAAAGCATTTAGAGGTGAAAAGGTTGATCGTGTGCCAGTTGGCTTTTGGCACCATTTCACATCCGAAGACGAATGGCTACAAGGTTTCTCAAATCCAGTCATTATCGAGAAGAATATCGAGGGCCATAAGCGCTTTATCCGAGAAGTTCAGCCGGACTTTATCAAACTCATGAGTGATGGCTACTTTGCTTATCCAAATCCAGCGATTGCCAAAGGAAAATCACTTCAAGAATTGGCAACCATTCAACCACTCGGACCAGAGCACGCTTGGATAAAAGAGCAAGTGGACTTGGTTAAGAAAATCAAGCAAGAGTTTACAGAAGATATCGTTGCGATTTACAATATTTTTGCTCCTGTGACCTATCTCAAGTGGCTACTGGGGGAAGTGTCTGGTGGGGATGACCTCATTGCTGATTTTTTGGTGGAAGATCCTAAAGCTCTTAAGAAGGTGTTGGATGTGATTGCAGAGGATATTGCGAGTCTCAGTCGAGCTATCATCGAAGAGGCTGGTGCAGATGGAATCTACCTCAGCGTGCAGAGTATCCAAAATCAACGAGTGTCGGCAGCAGATTATCAAGCCGTCATTGCACCTAGCGAGATAACAGTTCTGGAAGCAGCTAGTGCGGTTGGTGGTGTCACGGTTCTTCATATCTGTGGCTACGAGGGAGCGCGAAATGATATTCACCTTTTTGCAGACTATCCAGCCCAAGTCTTTAACTGGGCTGTAGGACCAGAGGGAATCACTCTCAAGGAAGGTCGTGAGATTTTCAAGGGACGTACGGTTCTTGGAGGATTCGAAAATGGCAAGACAGGCTTACTGTATACTGGTAGCAAGGATGCCATTCAGGCTGAGGCAAAGAAACTAGTTGCAGAAGCTGGGGAACAGGGCTTGGTACTTGGGGCAGATTGTACCATTCCAAGTGATATCACAGTTGAACGTATCCAGTGGGTGAGAGAAGCGCTTGAAAACTAAAGGAGAAAAAGATGAGTAAAAAAGCATGGATTATCGGTGGTGTAGCAGTTGTTGCAGTAATTGGGGCGACGATTATCGGGAGAAGTTTAGCTGGTGCTCCAGCCAAGGATGGAGAAACGGCTTCGTCTGCTGAAGTTATAACCTTGAAGGTTGCCCATACACAAAACTATGTACCTTATGACTTTGTCAATGAAAAAGGGGAATCAGATGGTTATGAAGTAGCTGTTTTGAAGGCTGTTGATGAGAAGTTGGCAAACTATCAATTTGAATATACGGGTACCAGTGATGACGACCTCTTGATTGGTCTGGAATCAGGCAAGTATGATATCGGAACCAAGGGAGCTTGGTACACAGACGAACGAGCTAAAAAGTTTGTCATTCCATCTGAACCAGTGGGAGCGAGCATCATCGGATTTACTGTCAGAAAAGAAGATGAACAGAAATACAAAACCATTGATGACTTTGCTAAGAATAAAGGGAAATTGGTTCCCATCTCTCCACAGAATGCTCAATGGAATGTCATCACCAGCTACAATGAAAAACATCAGGATGCACCGATTGAGCTAACAGCAGCTGAATCCTTTAAAGTGGCAGATGCCTATGCCTGGGTCTTAGAAGGACGTTATGACGCCTTCTTTGATATCAAACTGTCCTTTGAAAAAGCAGTTACCGCAGAAGATGGCCCTTACCACCAATATGCGGATAAACTCAGCTGGTTCCCATACAAGGGTATTCCAACTTATCCCTTGATTCACCGTGATGAAAAGGGTGAGAAATTCGCTAAAGAATACGAAAAAGCAATCAAAGAGTTGAAAGAAGATGGTACGCTTGCTAAGCTATCTCAGCAATACTTTAAAGAAGATGTCTTTAGTTATGTAGACAAAGACTAGGCCAGAAATTCCAAGACTAGAAAGGGTTTTGCATGGTTTCTTATGATTTTTCCAAGGTCTTTCAGTTTTTGCCGACCTTATGGCAGGCACTTCCTATGACCTTGTTCATTCTCTTTTTTACCACTCTTCTTGGGTCCCTTTTTGGAGGTCTCTTGGCCTGGGCACAAGTAGGAGAAGACAAGAGTTTTGCAGCGATTTCCAAAGGCTATATCTTTACCCTACGTTGTACACCGCCGATTGTCTTGCTTTTTCTAGTCTTTTATGGCTTGCCAGAATTTCTGAAATGGTGGCTTGGTTTGGATATCAACAACTGGTCTAAAACTATTTTTGTTCTCTTGACGATGATTCTCTTGTTTGCGGCTATTGTTGCCGAGGTTTTCAAGGCGGCCTATCAAGCTATTCCAAAGGGGCAGACAGAGGCCGGGCTTAGTATTGGTTTGACTCCAAGTCAGACTTTTTGGAGAATCATTTTTCCCCAAGCTTTTCAAGTTGCTCTTCCCAATATAACGACCGCTATACTCAATCTCATGCGAGATGCTGCCTTGGCTTATACGATTGGTTTTGTTGATGTTATGGGGGCAGGCAATCTCTTGATTAGTCGCAATTTAGGGAACTACTCTCTGGAAACCTATACGGCAGTTGCGCTTCTTTACTGGGGGATTGCCTTGGTTATTTCTAGCTTGAGTCGTTTGCTTGAGAAGTCTTTGGAAACAAAAGGGAGGTAAGAAATGGATATAGACTATATTGTAAAGACCTTTCTGGAGACCTTGAAGGGTGTGCCAATCACCTTGATTATCATGATTGTGGCTATGGTCTTAAGCTTTTTACCAGCTCTATTTTTAGCCTTAGGGCAGATCTATAAGGTTCGAGGGGTGAGGAGTTTTTCTCTGGTCTATCTGGCTTTTATCCGAGCGACTCCACCGATTTTATTGATTCTCTTCTTTTATAGTTTGTTTCCAAGTTTGCTGAATCAATTTCTCAAAAGCATAGGAAGTGACTTTGATATTTTCAAGCTTGATCCTCTCTACTATGCTTTTATCATTTATAGTTTGATGACAGTCGGGAGTTTGTCGGAGATTTTGCGTTCAGCTATCTTGACGGTGGACAAGGGACAACTAGAGGCGGCGCATGCGATTGGGCTGACTACGACTCAGGCTTATCTAAGGATTGTTTTTCCACAAGCCTTGCGCTCAGCCTTGCCTAACTTGGCCAATCTGGTGATCAATATCGTCAAAGGGACCTCCCTGGTCTTTGTTATGACTATCAAGGACATCACCGCTATTGCTCGTGTAGAAGCGTCCTACGGTTACCAGTATTTTGAGTCTTATTTTGTGATCTTTTTGCAGTATATTTTGATCTGTGGTTTGATTCAGTGGGGCTTCTCCCTACTGGAAAAAGGCTATGTGAAAAAAGAAAAAAGTGCAAAAGCATCTAGCGCGCGTTTCGTATAGGAGGACAGGATGTTACAAGTAGAACATATCGCAAAAACATTTGGTGAGAGGCAGGTCTTGGAGGATGTCAATCTTCAGGTTAACCAAGGGGATGTCGTCGTTATTTTAGGACCATCAGGTTCGGGGAAAACGACCTTTCTCCGTTGTCTTAATCACTTAGAAAAAGCTGACAGTGGCCGTTTGACCTTGGCAGGAAAGACCTATGACTTATCCAAATTGAGCAAGAAAGACATTCTAGAAATTCGCCAAAAAACAGCCTTTGTTTTCCAACACTACAATCTCTTTGCAAACAAAACTGCTCTGGAAAATATTCTAGAAGGCCTAATCGTGGCTCGTAAAGTTCCCAAGGAAGAAGCGCTCAAACGTGCAGAATCTGCCTTGGAAAAAGTTGGTTTACTGGCCTACAAAGACTACTACCCTTCACAACTATCTGGAGGGCAACAACAACGAATAGGAATTGCGCGTGCTATTGCCGTCAAACCCGAGGTCATTTTGCTAGATGAACCAACATCAGCACTAGACCCTGAGTTGGTTGGAGATGTTTTGGATGTTCTGAAACAGTTGGCGGGAGAAGGTGTGACCATGGTGGTCGTCACGCATGAGATGGGATTTGCTAGAGATGTCGCCAACCACGTTATTTTCATGGATGGAGGCCGTATCGTAGAGGAGAACAATCCCCACGATTTCTTTAGTCGTCCACAAGAAGAACGAACCAAGCAGTTCCTGGCTCGTATCTTATCAGACGCTAGCTATAGTGTAGAATATATGATTTGATAGCTAAGTGTATCATAAAAACAACACCCCATGACTAGAAGATTCTTCTAATCATAGGGTGTTTTTCTATAGGAGGGCTAGGTTATACTCTTCGAAAATCTCTTTAAACCTCGTCAGCTTCGCCTTATCTACAACCTCAAACCAGTGTTTTGAGCAGCCTGCGGCTAGCTTCCTAGTTTACCCTTTGATTTTCATTGAGTGTTATTTCTTTTTCTTGTTCTTTATCAACCATCCAAGTCCGAGAAGGGCAAGGATGCTGAATCCAGCAAGGGCAAGGAGGGATTTGCTCTCAGTTCCTGTGTTTGGAAGGAGGTTCTGAGAGTGAGCCTCTGCAGCAGTTTCTTGAGTTTCAGGATTGGCTGCTAGGTTTTGAGCTTGACCTTGTTCTGGTTCGACTTCCAAGCTAGAAAGGTCAAATTCTGGTTTTTCTTCCACAGCTGGAGCGACAATGGCACCACCTTGAGACAAGCGGAGAACGACAGCAGTGAGAGCGTTCAATTTCAAGCCTTTTTCAGTCCATTCGAGACCTTGAGGGTTAGCAATTCCTACTGGTCCTGCTTGGTTTTCATCTGCGAGAACTTCGGCCTTTCTCAAGTGAGCAAAGGCAGTTCCTAGAGTAAATTCACGAGCCTTATCATCCGCATTGACAAAGACAGCGTAGATATCTCCATTTGGAGCGGTGATTTGGTAGCCGATGGTCACATCTTCTTTTTCAACGCCATTTTGTCCTGGAACAGTAATGAGGTGGACGCGCTCTTTGATGTCTTGCAGACTCTTGAGTCGGAAGGCATCTGTCGATTGACGAAGGGCGATCAATCCTTTCATGTAGTCACGACTCTTGACATTTTCAGGATATGCTTTGCCATCTGTAGCCTTGGTCCAGTCAAACTTGTTGACAGCATCACTAGAGTCATAAGAGTCATGGATAAAGTAAGGATAGACAAATGGCTTGCCGTCTTTGTCACGTAACAAGTGAGACTTGTTTGGAACCTTATCTTCAGGAACAGGAGTCTTATAGGCTGGATCAAGGAATTGTTTGGTACGTCCGTATTCCTGACCAGAGTGGATAAAGGGAGTTCCTTGAGCAGTCAAGACCATGAGGTTTCCAAGTCGCAAACGGCGATGGATTTCAGCATAGTTCTCAGCCTTGCTTGGGTCTTTTTTGATAGACTGGGCAATGATGTCAAAGAGGGTCAAGTTATCATGGGCTGCGATATACTGGATAACATCTCCAGGGTTGTCTGCTTCAAAGTTAGTTGGTTGAGCAATCAGATTTTTAAAGATGGTATTGATATCGCGTTTTCCACCTGTGATAAAGGCAGGTTGACCTTCGTTTGGATAGCCAGACTTGAGGTTGTTACGGATGTCGTCTGAAAAGACAGCGACAGTATCTGTTTTCTTCATCCAATCTTGGTCAGCAGGTTGTACAGGCGTATTTTCATCACCAGTATAGGTTCTCCAGCCTTCACCTAGCATGATAAGATTTGGATTGAGGGCGCGTGCAGCTTTGTACGCTTCTTCGATAGAAGCCGCATCGTGGTCACCCATCATATCAAAGCGGAAACCATCTACTTTGTAAGTTTCAACTAGATACTTGATAGAGTCTACTAAGACACGCTTAGACATGTAGTGGGTTGTTCCCAAACGACCGCCTCCAAAGCTAGTACGAGGAGTTCCGTCTGCGTCCATAAAGTGGTAGTAGTTTGGCTCTAAGTCTTCAAAGATGTCGAGATTGGCAGTATGGTTGTAGACCACATCCAAGATAGCCCCCATGCCACGTTTATGGATTTCGTTGATGAGGTTTTTGAATTCTGCAATTCGTTTTTCTGGATCCTTAGGATCGCTTGAGTACATACCAGTCAAGGAGAAGTAGTTTTGAGGGTCATATCCCCAGTTGTAGTTGCTGTTGCTTGAAGCGTAGGCAGACAAACGTTCATGGTTTTTCAATTCATTGACAAAGTAGTAAGACAAGACTGGAAGGAGCTGGATGTGGGTCACACCCAAGTCTTTGAGATAGTCCAGTTTTTCGATAAAGGCTTCAAAGGTACCAAATGGCTTGGTCAAGTCTTTTGCGATCGCAGGATCCGAAGTGAAGTCACGTACATGAGCTTCATAGATAACGGCATCTTCACGTGATTTGAAGTTACGAATCTTTCCATAGGTCAAGTCTCGCGGACCTAACTTCGCTGGATCGACAAAGGCAGCTTTAGCGACCTTATGAGCGGCATCTGTTTTTGCTAGGTCACTGTTCCAAGCCGCTAATGATTTGGCATAAGGGTCAAGAACGAGGACAGTTTTACCTTGGCGCTCGATCTGGTAGTGGTAGTAATAGCCAGTGTAGTTGCTGATACCGAGACCAGAGTTTGCATCCAGAGTTTGTTTCCAGGTTCCTTTTTCTCCTTTTTCAAGGGCAACAGTTCCGACTACTTTTTCAGGATCTTTCTTGTCATATACGACAACGGAAACCTTATCAGCGCTTGGAGACCAGAGGGTGAGGTCAACAAGCTTGCCATCTTCTTTTAGAGTTGCGCCGAGTGGACCATCGTAACTGTAGGACTCATCCTTGAGGCGCCAGCTTGAACGTGTGGTAAAGCGGTCTGAATCGTAGCTGACTGTGTAAGGGTGTTGGGTGTCAGAGAAGTCTCCGATGTAGGTCACTTTTTTACCTGCTTCATCAACCTTGATATCAGTAATGGTTACTTTGTTCCCTTGATGATCAGTGATATTAGAGCGTTTAAGGATATCGTCTTTCTTAGCTCCAACAAGGGTAGAAAAACTGCTTTCGATACGAGACTTGGCCACATGTTGGGCACCAGTCATGCGGATATCGTGCACATAGTAGGGATTAGTGTAGATGGTTTCGTCATCATCCTTGAGGAAAATCTGACTGTGATTTTTTAGATCTGTGAATTTATAATCTTCTTTTCTGATTTTCACATCATCGCCTTTCTTGCTTTCGTCTAGTAATAAAAATCCAAATTCTCTTGCAGCTTCATTGAGTGGGATATCAATGTAACGGCCATATTTTCCAGTTGCAGTAAAGTCTGTCCCGTCAGGCCATTCTCCGCTACTAGGATTCTTGACATCACCCCAATACCAGAGTGATTTCTTGTCATAGTTTCCGTCAGTACGGTAGTAGTTGACACGGACTGTTCCCACTGGCTGAGGACGGTAGTTGTATACCTTGTAGTTTTCATCTAGCCAGGCCTCGTTCATTTTTGGAGAGAGGCGCTCTACAGAACGATCCCCTGTCAGGTTATCCCCCTTGGTATTGTTGATAAGGAAGCTGACTTTCTTGGCTTGCTCATTTTTGAGTTTGACATCGAGATAATAGCCGTAGTCATCTTTCTTGGCATCCTTGAAGGACTTGGCTCCATTGGGCCAGTTTTCAGAAGGTTTTTCAACATCGTCCCAAGTCCAAAGACCTTGAGAATCTTTATTTTCTTCAGGGAGTTTCTTTACATGGATGCGGAAGTGGTTGTCTGCGATGGGCTCTTCAGAAGATGTGTCAGCTTGTGGTTTTTGGCCTGAAGTTTGCGTCGAAGTGTTGGCGTCTACTTTCTCTTCCTTGCTGTTAGCCTGGTTTGTGCTAGCGTCTTCTGTTTTAGGTGTTTCTGGCGCTGTAGTAGTTTCCACAGCTGGAGCTTCTTTTTTAGGTGTTTCAGATGCTAGAACAGCGTCAGTTGCTGGGGCGTCCTTTTTAGTGTCAAGGGAAGCGTTTGCATTCTTTTGTTTAGAAATAGGCGTTTCCTTTTGAGTTTGACTCGTTTCAGTCTCAGTAGGGGCCTTGGTCACAGCGCTGGTATTTTCCTGAGCTTGGGGGAGGTTTTCGTTAGCCGAAATGGTTGGCATTGCAGCAGAAAGTAGGACAATGCTGGCACCGATAAGGACAGAGCCTGTTCCATTTTTCAAGGAACGAATACCGTAAACCATTTTCTTCTCAGTTTGAGATGGGATCTTTTTCATCACAATTCTCCTTGTGTAGTTATTCCTTATCAGTATAGCATGAGGTAAACATTTATGCAAGCGTTTTCCTGATTTTAAGAGAAAATACAATGTTTCATTCTCTTGAAATTTTAAAATAATATATAGGAAAAGATTGTTTAAAAAATAGTAAAAAAATCTTGAAAAATCTTGGCTAATAAGGTATAATAAGAGTAATCATTTGTCGTAGGTTTTGTCTGAAATATTGTCCAGACAAGGCTCACAGCAGTTAAATCTTCTGAAAAAGTCAGATTTAGCTGCTCTTTTTGTGCTTTTTTTCAGGTTTTTGAGTGCTTGTAACAAAGATTTAAAGATTCTGAAAATTCATCAAAGGGACACGGTGATAGGGGTTTTTAAAACCATATGACGATTAGAAAAGCCTGATTGATAAGGCTTGGAATTTATTTACAAAGGAGAATCATCTTGGCAGGACATGACGTTCAATACGGGAAACATCGTACCCGTCGTAGTTTTTCAAGAATCAAAGAAGTTCTTGACTTACCAAATTTGATTGAAATTCAAACGGATTCATTCAAAGATTTCCTAGACCACGGACTTAAGGAAGTTTTTGAAGATGTATTGCCAATTTCAAACTTCACAGAAACTATGGAGTTGGAGTTTGTTGGCTATGAGATCAAGGAACCCAAATACACGCTCGAAGAAGCTCGTATCCACGATGCTAGCTACTCAGCACCTATTTTTGTAACCTTCCGCTTGATCAATAAAGAAACAGGCGAAATCAAGACCCAAGAAGTCTTCTTTGGGGATTTCCCAATCATGACAGAGATGGGAACATTCATCATCAACGGTGGTGAACGTATCATCGTATCTCAGTTGGTCCGTTCTCCGGGTGTTTATTTTAACGACAAGGTAGACAAAAACGGTAAAGTTGGCTACGGTTCAACTGTTATCCCTAACCGTGGAGCTTGGTTGGAACTGGAAAGTGACTCTAAAGACATCGCCTACACTCGTATTGACCGTACCCGTAAAATTCCGTTTACGACCTTGGTTCGTGCGCTTGGTTTCTCAGGTGATGATGAAATCTTTGATATCTTTGGGGACAGCGAATTGGTTCGCAATACTGTTGAAAAAGATATCCACAAGAATCCAATGGACTCTCGTACAGACGAAGCCTTGAAAGAAATCTACGAACGCCTTCGTCCAGGTGAGCCTAAGACCGCTGAAAGCTCACGTAGTTTACTTGTGGCACGTTTCTTCGACCCACGTCGCTACGATTTGGCAGCCGTTGGTCGTTACAAGATCAATAAAAAACTCAACATCAAAACACGCTTGCTCAACCAAACCATCGCTGAGCCATTGGTAGATCCTGAAACGGGTGAAATCTTGGTAGAAGCTGGTACCGTTATGACTCGTAGCGTGATTGAAAGTATCGAGAGTCACTTGGATGGCGACTTGAACAAAATCGTTTATATTCCAAACGATGCAGCTGTTCTGACAGAACCAGTTGTGCTTCAAAAATTCAAGGTTGTTGCCCCAACGGATCCAGACCGTGTTGTAACCATCATCGGAAATGCTAACCCTGACGACAAGGTTCGTGTTGTAACTCCTGCGGATATCCTTGCAGAGATGAGCTACTTCCTTAACTTGGCAGAAGGTATCGGACGTGTGGATGATATCGACCACCTTGGGAACCGTCGTATCCGTGCAGTTGGTGAATTGCTTGCCAACCAAGTACGTCTTGGACTTTCTCGTATGGAACGTAATGTCCGTGAACGTATGTCTGTTCAAGACAATGAAGTTTTAACACCACAACAAATCATCAATATCCGTCCTGTAACAGCTGCGGTTAAAGAATTCTTTGGTTCATCACAGTTGTCACAGTTCATGGACCAACACAACCCGCTTTCTGAGTTGTCTCACAAACGCCGTTTGTCAGCCTTGGGGCCTGGTGGTTTGACTCGTGACCGTGCTGGATATGAAGTCCGTGACGTGCACTACACTCACTATGGTCGTATGTGTCCAATCGAGACACCTGAAGGACCTAACATCGGTTTGATCAATAACTTGTCATCTTACGGACACTTGAATAAGTATGGATTTGTTCAAACACCATACCGTAAGGTTGACCGTGAAACAGGTGTTGTGACCAATGAAATCGTTTGGTTGACAGCCGATGAAGAAGATGAATTTACTGTAGCGCAGGCTAACTCTCGTCTTAACGAGGACGGTACTTTTGCTGAGAAAGTTGTCATGGGACGTCACCAAGGGGTCAACCAAGAATATCCAGCAGAAGTGGTTGACTACATGGACGTGTCACCAAAACAGGTAGTTGCCGTTGCGACTGCATGTATTCCTTTCTTGGAAAACGATGACTCCAACCGTGCCCTCATGGGTGCCAACATGCAACGTCAGGCTGTGCCTTTGATTGATCCAAAAGCACCTTACGTTGGTACTGGTATGGAATACCAAGCAGCTCATGACTCTGGTGCAGCAGTCATTGCTCAGTATGGTGGTAAAGTTACTTACGCAGATGCTGACAAGGTAGAAGTACGCCGTGAAGATGGTTCATTGGACGTTTACCACATCCAAAAATTCCGTCGTTCAAACTCAGGTACTGCATACAACCAACGCACGCTTGTTAAAGTTGGCGATGTCGTTGAAAAAGGCGACTTTATCGCTGACGGACCTTCTATGGAAAAAGGGGAAATGGCGCTTGGACAAAACCCAATCGTTGCCTACATGACATGGGAAGGTTATAACTTCGAGGATGCCGTTATCATGAGCGAACGCTTGGTCAAAGACGATGTCTACACATCTGTCCACCTCGAAGAATATGAATCAGAAACACGCGATACAAAGCTTGGGCCTGAAGAAATTACTCGTGAAATTCCAAACGTTGGTGAAGATGCTCTTAAAGACCTTGACGAAATGGGCATTATCCGTATCGGTGCTGAGGTTAAAGAAGGAGATATCCTTGTAGGTAAAGTCACACCTAAGGGTGAAAAAGACCTTTCTGCTGAAGAACGTCTCTTGCACGCTATCTTCGGAGACAAGTCTCGTGAAGTACGTGATACCTCGCTTCGTGTACCTCATGGTGCCGATGGTGTCGTTCGTGATGTTAAGATCTTTACACGTGCAAATGGTGATGAGTTGCAATCTGGTGTTAACATGCTGGTTCGCGTCTACATCGCTCAAAAACGTAAAATCAAGGTTGGAGATAAGATGGCCGGACGTCACGGAAACAAAGGGGTTGTCTCTCGTATCGTTCCTGTAGAAGACATGCCTTACCTTCCAGACGGAACTCCAGTCGATATCATGTTGAACCCACTTGGGGTACCATCACGTATGAATATCGGTCAGGTTATGGAACTCCACCTTGGTATGGCAGCCCGTACTCTTGGTATCCACATCGCAACACCAGTCTTTGACGGAGCAAGTTCTGAAGACCTTTGGGACACTGTTAAAGAAGCAGGTATGGATAGCGATGCTAAGACAATCCTTTACGACGGACGTACAGGTGAGCCGTTTGACAACCGTGTATCAGTTGGTGTCATGTACATGATCAAACTCCACCACATGGTTGATGATAAATTGCACGCGCGTTCAGTCGGACCATACTCAACCGTTACCCAACAACCACTTGGAGGTAAAGCTCAGTTTGGTGGACAACGCTTTGGTGAGATGGAAGTTTGGGCTCTTGAAGCCTACGGTGCGTCAAATGTTCTCCAAGAAATCTTGACTTACAAGTCTGACGATATCAACGGACGTTTGAAAGCTTATGAAGCTATTACAAAAGGAAAACCAATTCCAAAACCAGGTGTTCCAGAATCCTTCCGAGTTCTTGTCAAAGAATTGCAATCTCTTGGTCTTGACATGCGTGTCCTTGACGAAGATGACCAAGAAGTGGAACTTCGCGACTTGGATGAAGGAATGGACGAAGATGTCATCCACGTAGATGACCTTGAAAAAGCCCGCGAAAAAGCAGCCCAAGAGGCTAAAGCAGCCTTTGAAGCTGAAGAAGCTGAGAAAGCAACAAAAGCGGAAGCAACAGAAGAAGCTGCTGAACAAGAATAAGCAGTTCACTTAGAATAGAAAGGGAAGAAATAGTGGTTGATGTAAATCGTTTTAAAAGTATGCAAATCACCCTAGCTTCTCCAAGCAAAGTCCGTTCATGGTCTTATGGAGAAGTCAAAAAACCTGAAACAATCAATTACCGTACGTTGAAACCAGAACGTGAAGGACTCTTTGACGAAGTCATCTTTGGTCCTACAAAGGACTGGGAATGTGCTTGTGGTAAGTACAAACGCATTCGCTACAGAGGAATTGTTTGTGACCGCTGTGGGGTTGAAGTAACGCGTACGAAAGTTCGTCGTGAGCGTATGGGGCACATCGAGTTGAAAGCTCCTGTATCTCACATCTGGTATTTCAAGGGGATTCCAAGCCGTATGGGCTTGACCCTTGATATGAGCCCTCGTGCCCTCGAGGAAGTTATCTACTTTGCGGCTTACGTGGTAATTGATCCTAAGGATACACCGCTTGAGCACAAGTCTATCATGACAGAGCGCGAATACCGTGAGCGCTTGCGTGAGTATGGCTATGGATCATTCGTTGCCAAAATGGGTGCCGAAGCCATCCAAGACCTTTTGAAACAAGTAGATCTTGAAAAAGAAATTGCTGAACTCAAAGAAGAGTTGAAAACAGCTACTGGACAAAAACGTGTCAAAGCCATCCGCCGTTTGGATGTTTTGGATGCCTTTTACAAGTCTGGAAATAAACCTGAATGGATGATTCTCAACATCCTTCCGGTTATTCCACCAGATCTTCGTCCAATGTTGCAGTTGGATGGTGGCCGTTTTGCCTCATCTGACTTGAACGACCTTTACCGCCGTGTTATCAACCGTAACAACCGCTTGGCTCGTTTGCTTGAGTTGAATGCACCAGGTATCATCGTTCAAAATGAGAAGCGTATGCTTCAAGAAGCGGTTGACGCTTTGATTGATAATGGCCGTCGTGGCCGTCCAATCACAGGACCAGGTAGCCGTCCACTGAAATCATTGAGCCACATGCTTAAAGGGAAACAAGGGCGCTTCCGTCAAAACTTGCTCGGTAAACGTGTTGACTTCTCAGGACGTTCCGTTATCGCCGTTGGTCCAACTCTTAAGATGTACCAATGTGGTGTGCCACGTGAAATGGCGATTGAGCTCTTTAAACCATTCGTCATGCGTGAAATCGTTGCTCGTGACATCGTGCAGAACGTCAAAGCGGCTAAACGCTTGGTGGAACGTGGAGACGAACGCATCTGGGATATCCTTGAAGAAGTAATCAAAGAACACCCAGTTCTTTTGAACCGCGCACCGACCCTTCACCGTTTGGGTATCCAAGCCTTCGAGCCAGTCTTGATTGATGGTAAGGCCCTTCGCTTGCACCCGCTTGTCTGTGAAGCCTACAATGCCGACTTTGACGGGGACCAAATGGCCATCCACGTACCGCTTTCAGAAGAAGCTCAAGCAGAAGCTCGTATCTTGATGTTGGCTGCTGAGCATATCTTGAATCCGAAAGACGGTAAACCAGTTGTTACTCCGTCTCAGGACATGGTTTTGGGTAACTACTACTTGACCATGGAAGAAGCTGGTCGTGAAGGTGAAGGAATGGTCTTCAAAGACCGTGATGAAGCTGTTATGGCTTACCGTAATGGTTATGTTCACCTCCACTCACGTGTTGGTATCGCGACAGATAGCCTCAACAAACCTTGGACTGAAGAACAAAAACACAAGGTCTTGCTGACAACAGTTGGTAAAATCCTCTTCAACGACATCATGCCAGAGGGTCTGCCTTACTTGCAAGAACCAACAAATGCCAACTTAACAGAAGGTGTTCCAGCTAAGTACTTCTTGCCACTAGGTGGAGATATCAAGGAAGCAATCAGTAATCTTGAACTCAACCCTCCATTCAAGAAGAAAAATCTTGGGAATATCATCGCTGAAATCTTCAAACGTTTCCGTACGACAGAAACTTCTGCCCTACTTGACCGCATGAAGAACCTCGGTTACCACCACTCAACTCTTGCAGGTTTGACAGTGGGTATTGCCGATATCCCAGTTGTTGAAGACAAGGCTGAAATCATCGAAGAATCACACAAACGTGTAGAACAAATCACCAAACAATTCCGTCGTGGTATGATCACAGACGACGAGCGCTACAACGCTGTTACAGCTGAATGGCGTGCAGCCCGTGAAAAATTGGAGAAACGTTTGGTTGCCAACCAAGATCCTAAGAACCCAATCGTTATGATGATGGACTCTGGAGCCCGTGGTAACATCTCAAACTTCTCACAGCTTGCCGGTATGCGTGGTCTGATGGCCGCTCCGAATGGACGTATCATGGAATTGCCAATCCTTTCAAACTTCCGCGAAGGTTTGTCAGTACTCGAAATGTTCTTCTCAACTCACGGTGCCCGTAAAGGTATGACCGATACGGCCCTTAAGACAGCCGACTCAGGTTACTTGACTCGTCGTTTGGTTGACGTTGCCCAAGATGTGATCATCCGTGAGGACGACTGTGGAACAGACCGTGGTCTCTTGATTCGTTCTATCGCAGAAGGAAAAGAGATGATCGAGTCTCTCGAAGAACGCCTCAACGGTCGTTACACTAAGAAAACTGTTAAACATCCAGAAACTGGTGCAGTGATCATCGGTCCAAATGAGTTGATTACAGAAGACAAGGCGCGTGAAATTGTCAATGCTGGTGTGGAAGAAGTTACTATCCGCTCTGTATTTACATGTAACACCCGTCATGGTGTCTGTCGTCACTGTTACGGTATCAACTTGGCGACAGGTGATGCGGTTGAAGTTGGTGAAGCAGTTGGTACAATCGCTGCCCAATCTATCGGGGAACCTGGTACACAGCTTACAATGCGTACCTTCCACACGGGTGGGGTTGCCTCAAATACCGATATCACTCAGGGTCTTCCTCGTGTCCAAGAAATCTTTGAAGCCCGCAATCCGAAAGGGGAAGCGGTCATCACAGAGGTCAAAGGACAAGTTACAGCTATCGAAGAAGACGCGTCAACTCGTACCAAGAAAGTCTTTGTTAAGGGTGAAACTGGCGAAGGTGAGTACGTGGTTCCATTTACAGCACGTATGCGTGTCGAAGTTGGAGACCAAGTCTCTCGCGGTGCAGCATTGACAGAAGGTTCTATCCAACCAAAACGTCTCCTTGCTGTTCGTGATGTCTTGTCAGTTGAAACCTACCTCCTCGGTGAAGTACAAAAAGTTTACCGTAGCCAAGGGGTAGAAATCGGTGACAAACACATCGAGGTAATGGTTCGTCAAATGATCCGTAAAGTTCGTGTCATGGATCCAGGTGACACAGACCTTCTTATGGGTACCCTCATGGATATCAACGACTTTACAGATGCTAACAAGGATGTTCTTATCGCAGGTGGAGTTCCAGCGACTGGTCGCCCAGTTCTTATGGGAATCACCAAAGCCTCACTTGAAACAAATAGTTTCTTGTCAGCGGCTTCCTTCCAGGAAACAACTCGTGTCCTTACAGATGCAGCCATCCGTGGTAAGAAAGATCATCTCCTTGGACTCAAGGAAAATGTTATCATCGGTAAGATCATCCCAGCTGGTACTGGTATGGCTCGCTACCGTAACCTTGAACCACAAGCTATCAATGAAGCAGAATATCTGGCTCCAGAACAAGAAGAGGCAGAACTTGCTCCTGTAGAGGAAGTTGTGGAAATCCAAGTTGAAGAAACAGTAGAATAAAAGCAAACAAGAGAACCTTTGGGTTCTCTTGTTTTATTTCAGAAAATTTTCCCACTTTTTCATAAAGTATGGTAGAATAGAAGAACTAAAATGCCAAGGAGGTGTCCATATGGAACAAACATTCTTTATCATTAAGCCAGATGGTGTGAAAAGAGGGTTGGTTGGCGAAATTCTGCAAAGAATGGAACAACGAGGTTTCAAACTCGAAAAATTAGAGTTACGTTCAGCGGTTTCAGAAGTTTTGATTGACCAACACTATCAAGACTTGGTTGAAAAAAGTTTTTATCCTCCTATCCGTCAGTTTATGACCTCAGGACCGGTAGTGGTGGGCATTCTATCAGGTCCGAAAGTGATTGAAACTTGGCGTAGTATGATGGGAGCTACTCGTCCAGAAGAAGCCTTGCCTGGAACTATCCGAGGAGATTTTGCTAAAGCAGCAGGAGACAATCAAGCTATTCAAAATGTAGTTCATGGCTCCGATTCGGAAGCTTCTGCAAAACGTGAAATTGCTCTCTGGTTTAAGGATTAGACTGGTAAAAGAACAGTTCTGTTCACAACAGAGCTGTTTTTTGGTCAGTTGAGCACAAAAAAAGGACATTTGAGGCGGAAACTATCATTTCAAACTCCTCACAAGGTATAATCCCATATAGGGAGGGAAAAGAAATGGTAAAATCAATTCGCCTATTGTTGTTGATTGCAGTCATCCAGATTAGTTTTAGTAGTTGTCTATTATGGAAAGAATCCTTTTTATCTTTAAAACAGACCAATGCTTATTTTTTGATTTTGATAGTAGGAATTTCTGTTTTGTGCGCTGGGATAAATTATTTCCATACAGCAGACCAGTCTAGACATAGTATTTTACATGTTCAAAAGAAAGTGAGTCTTGTTTATTGCCTCCTTTTAGTAGTCAATCTTTTGGCAACCTGTCTGGTTCTCTCAGAAAGCATCCAAACCACTAGCAAATTGCAGCAGGAATTGGTTGACCTCTTTTTACCCTCCTTCTTTTTCTTGCTAGGAGTAGATCTATTGATTTTCTTACCTTTTGATAAAATTTTTCGAGATATAGAAAATTACCTAAATAAAAAGAAAACAGTCGTCATTTCCGTTCTAGCTACGATGGTTTTCTTGAGGAATCCCTTAGTGATTTCCTCAATTCTCATTTATATCAGTGTTGGTTTTCTATGCGCACGTTTCCTTTTTCCAAAATGTATTCAAAGGGAAATCTCCTTTTATGGACACCTGATTCGGGATATCCTGTTTGTTTTTTCAATAGTTGTATTCTTTTAAATGGAGGAGAATTTTTCAAAATTGTTATAGTAAGTTCATAAAGAAAATTCACACAAAAGAAAACTTTTTGGTATAATAGTAGCATGCACACAAAAAATGAAGAAGAGCTTCTAGCTCTCGGAGAAAGATTAGGTCATTTGCTTCAAAAAGACGATGTTCTGATCTTGACTGGAGAGTTGGGTGCGGGTAAAACAACCTTTACAAAAGGCCTTGCCAAGGGCTTGGATATCCGTCAGATGATTAAAAGTCCAACCTATACCATTGTCAGAGAGTACGAAGGGCGTTTGCCACTTTACCACTTGGATGTCTATCGTATCGAAGGTGATGCTGATTCTATTGACTTGGATGAGTTTCTCTTTGGTGGTGGTGTGACTGTTATTGAGTGGGGGCATCTTTTGGGTGAAGATTTACCAGATTCTTACTTGGAATTGGAAATCTTGAAAGAAGCTGAGGGTCGTTGTCTTCATTTTACGGCTCATGGCTCTCGGGCTGAACAACTCATCAAGGAGCTTCAAGATGGAGTATGAGTTGTGTATTCGTGAGGCAGAGATTTCAGATGCTACAGCCTTAATTGCATTTTTAGATTGTGTCGGTCAAGAGACGGATTTTACCAGCTTGGATGAAAATGGTATCATGATGACAGCTTCTGAAATGGCTCTTTTTATCGAAAAACAAGCTGGATCAGAGAATCAAATTACTCTCCTCGCCTTACTGAATGATGAGATTGCAGGAGTCTTAAATATCACAGCGGACCAACATTTAAGAGTTCGACATATCGGCGATGTTTTTCTAGCAGTTCGCAGGAAATTCTGGAACCAAGGCTTGGCGACTATACTTCTAGAAGAAGGCATTGAGTGGGCGAAAGTCAGTGGCGTCCTGCGCCGTTTGCAACTCAGTGTACAAAAACGAAACGAGGCTGCGATCCACCTCTACTCAAAAATGGGATTTATCACAGAAGGCTTACAAGAAAGAGGAGCCTATTTAGCAGAAGGGATATTTTTAGATGTTTGTCTTATGGGCAAGCTGATAAATAAATAACGAGATGATTAAAAAATTAATTGGAATGGTGCTAGGTTTCCTAGCAGTAACAGTTTTAGGTGTAGCGGTTTATGGCTATACCATCTACCAACAGGGAACAGAAACCCTAAGTAAAAAGACTTACAAAAAAATCGGGGAAGAAACCAACGTTATCGAAGCGACGGAGCCTCTGACCATCCTCTTGATGGGGGTAGATACGGGAAATGTGGAACGTACAGACCCGTGGGCGGGAAATAGTGATTCCATGATTCTCCTGACGGTTAATCCCAAAACAAAGAAAACCACAATGATGAGTTTGGAACGGGATATTTTGACCAAGATTGAGACTGGAAACGGTCAAGTTCAGGAAGCCAAACTCAATGCGGCCTATGCTAATGGTGGTGCGGAACTTGCAATTTCTACTATTCAAAAGATGATGAATATCCACATTGACCGCTATGTGATGGTTAACATGCAGGGGCTTCAACAATTGGTGGATGCGGTTGGTGGAATTACCGTCAACAATACACTCGGTTTCCCAATTTCGATTGCTGACCAAGAGGAGTTTAATAAGATTTCTATCGGTGTTGGAGAACAAACCTTGAATGGGGAGGAAGCTCTGGTGTATTCACGGATGCGTTACCAAGACCCAGAGGGAGACTATGGTCGTCAAAAACGTCAACGTGAAGTTATTCAAAAGATCGTTGAGAAGGTTTTGAGCCTAAACAGTGTGAGTCATTATCAAGGTATCCTCAAAGCTTTGAGTGATAACATGCAGACCAATGTGGACTTGTCAGCTAAGAGCATTCCACAATTGCTCGGCTATCAAGATTCCTTCAAGAATATCGAAACGCATCAATTGCGTGGGGAAGATGCTGAGCTACAGGGAATTTCTTATCAGATTGTCACTTCAGAACATATGCTCGAAATGCAAAATCTCTTGCGTAGTTCGCTAGGTAAAGAGCCAGTGACAGAATTGGAAACCAATGCGGTACTGTACGAAACAGCCTTTGGTCGGACAGCACCTTCAACCAGTACGAACGCTTCAAACGAAGAAGCAGAATAAGAAAAGAATCAAATCGTGGGAAATTTCCTGCGATTTTTTCAAAAAAATTCGAATAGATAAGTAGGAGGAAACATGAAAGCAGAAATTATTGCTGTTGGAACAGAAATTTTAACAGGGCAGATTGTCAATACCAATGCTCAGTTTTTATCAGAGAAACTAGCCGAAATCGGGGTAGATGTCTATTTCCAAACTGCTGTTGGAGATAATGAAGCTCGTCTTTTGTCCTTGCTGGAGATTGCGAGCCAACGTAGTAATCTTGTGATTTTGACAGGGGGCTTGGGACCAACTGAGGATGATTTGACCAAACAAACCCTGGCAAAATTTTTAGGAAAAGATCTAGTGTTTGACCCTCAAGCGCAAGAGAAACTGGATATTTTCTTTGCTCATAGACCTGACTATGCTCGGACACCGAATAATGAGCGCCAAGCCCAAATTGTAGAAGGGGCGACTCCACTGCCAAATGAGACAGGTTTAGCAGTAGGAGGGGTGTCGGAAGTGGATGGCGTGACCTACGTGGTCCTCCCGGGACCACCTAGTGAATTGAAACCTATGGTCTTAAATCAACTCTTACCTAAGTTAATGACTGGTACCAAGTTATACTCACGTGTGCTCCGTTTCTTTGGAATTGGGGAGAGTCAGTTGGTGACCATTTTGGCGGATTTGATTGACCATCAAACCGATCCGACTTTGGCGCCGTATGCCAAAACAGGAGAAGTGACCTTGCGCTTGTCTACAAAAGCAGTTAGTCAAGAAAAGGCTGATCAAGCGCTGGATATCTTAGAAAATCAAATCTTGAGTCGCCAAACTTTCGAGGGAATTTCTTTACGAGACATCTGTTACGGATATGGGGAAGAAACCAGCCTCGCAAGTGTCGTTGTAGAAGAGCTAAAGAAGAGACAGAAAAGCATTACTGCGGCAGAAAGCTTGACGGCAGGTCTCTTTCAAGCGACATTAGCAGACTTTTCGGGCGTTTCAGCAATCTTTAATGGCGGTTTTGTCACTTACAGCCTAGAAGAAAAGTCCAAGATGTTGGATATTTCCGAGCAAGAGCTAAAAGAACACGGGGTTGTTTCTGAGTTTACGGCTCGAAAAATGGCAGAGCAGGCACGGATCAAGACTCAGTCTGATTATGGAGTCAGTCTGACAGGTGTAGCTGGGCCAGATAGCCTAGAGGGTCATCCAGCTGGTACAGTTTTTATTGGACTGGCACATGCCAAAGGGACAGAGGTGATCAAGGCTAATATCGCAGGACGGAGTCGAGCAGATGTCCGACATATTGCGGTCATGCATGCCTTTAACCTAGTTCGCAAGGCTTTATTAAGTGACTAAATTTTGGTATAATGAAAGATAGGTCTAAGGACCAGTAGAATATAGGAGAACAAAATGGCGAAAAAACCAACAAAAAAATTAGATGAAATTGGGAAAAAATTTGGAGCTGATCGTGAAAAAGCCTTGAACGATGCTCTTAAATTGATTGAGAAAGATTTCGGTAAAGGCTCAATCATGCGCTTGGGTGAGCGCGCGGAGCAAAAAGTTCAAGTGATGAGTTCAGGTTCATTGGCTCTTGACATTGCTCTTGGTTCAGGTGGTTATCCTAAAGGACGTATCATCGAAATCTACGGACCAGAATCATCTGGTAAAACAACAGTTGCCCTTCACGCTGTTGCGCAAGCTCAAAAAGAAGGGGGTATCGCTGCCTTTATCGATGCGGAACATGCCCTTGATCCAGCCTATGCTGCAGCCCTTGGTGTGAACATTGACGAATTACTCTTGTCACAACCAGACTCAGGTGAACAAGGTCTTGAAATTGCTGGAAAATTGATTGACTCAGGTGCAGTTGACCTTGTCGTTATCGACTCAGTTGCGGCCCTTGTACCTCGTGCGGAAATTGATGGGGATATTGGAGACAGTCACGTTGGTTTGCAGGCTCGTATGATGAGCCAGGCTATGCGTAAACTCGGAGCTTCTATCAATAAAACCAAGACAATTGCCATCTTTATCAACCAATTGCGTGAAAAAGTTGGGGTTATGTTTGGAAATCCAGAAACAACACCTGGTGGACGTGCTTTGAAATTCTACGCTTCAGTCCGTTTGGATGTTCGTGGAAGCACACAAATCAAGGGAACTGGTGACCAAAAAGATACCAATGTCGGTAAGGAAACCAAGATCAAGGTCGTGAAAAACAAGGTGGCTCCACCATTTAAGGAAGCCTTTGTTGAAATCATGTACGGAGAAGGAATTTCTAAGACTGGTGAGCTCTTGAAGATTGCAAGTGATCTCGATATCATCCAAAAAGCGGGAGCATGGTACTCTTACAAGGGTGAAAAAATCGGACAAGGATCTGAAAATGCTAAGAAATACTTGGCGGATCACCCAGAAATCTTTGATGCCATTGACCACAAAGTCCGTGTTCAATATGGCTTGATTGAGGATGAAGAAGGGACAACTCCTATCTCTGGCGCAGAAGATCTAGCACCTAACCAAGAAGTAACGCTTGACCTAGGCGACGGACTTGAAATCGAAATTGAAGATTAAAAATAAAAGCGGAGAAGTCTTTCTCTGCTTTTTATGTTTAATTATTAAGTCTCCATAAGCTTCAAAAGCGTAATAAAAGAGTATTTAATCAAAAAAATTAAAAAAACTGTTGCAATTTTTTAATTTGATGATAAAATTAAACCATTCTATAAAAAGGAGACTACTATAATGGAAAAACGCCTTGTTCGTAACGTACAAGACAAAAAGATTGCTGGTGTTTGTGCTGGTATCGCTGACTACTTTAACATGGACCACACACTTGTTCGTGCACTTTGGATCATCTTCACCCTACTTGGTGGTTCTGGAATCTTAGCTTATGCTGTTCTCTACTTCCTTCTTCCAGAAGGCAATGCAGAAGCTTAAGCCATAGAGAGAATAAAAGTTTATTCTGATCAGTTGAAAATAAAAAATGCATGTAATCGTGGTTACATGCATTTTTATATGTAGCTTCTATCGAAAAAGAGATGTTCTTCACCAGATGGACAAGTCCTGTTTAATGGTCACTAAAACGACGATACTCTATATGAAAGTCAAAATAATGTTCATTCTGTAACTTTTGGAAGATATCGCGATAGGCTTCTTCGTCAAAATGGTCGCCACGGTAGAGAATTTCAAAACTCAAACCCTCGTACTCTAGAAAAGCGTTGGCTGTTCTGAAACCATTTTGGCGATAGAAATCCATGCGGGACTTTCTTTGCTCCAAGTTATCGCATTCTTCATCTAATCGCTCGACTTCAAGCAACATGGTTCGCTGGTAAAACTCAGTCAGCTTCTCGATGATTTCCTTTCCGTACCCGTGGCTTCTCAGGTGGGGCATGATGGCAAAAAAGCTGATATAGAAGGCCTTTGGGTTGGAGATGGCAAAAGCAAAGCCGACGAATTCTTCTTGGTTATAAAAAGCAAAAAAGTGGGCGTCTTCTCGGTCCTGATAGCGTAAAAACTCTGACAGAGGAACTCGTTCTTCCTCGGGGAATGCTTCCTTGTTTAGCTTCTCAACCTTATCCAGATCGGGAAATACATCGGTAATTAATTGACTGGTCAAACTCATAAATGACCTCCTTTTCTTGATTATAGCAAATTGTCTCTCTGTAAGCAATTGATTGCAAACTTAGTGACAGAGCCTTGTCGCTCCTTTAGAAAGCTGATATAATAGCTTTATGAATAAGAAACGATCCGTGGACTTGATACATGGTCCTATTCTTCCTGCGCTGTTAAGCTTTGCCTTTCCAATCTTGCTGTCTAATATCTTTCAACAGCTTTATAATACAGCTGACGTCTTGATTGTTGGACGATTTCTTGGTCAAGATTCCTTGGCAGCAGTAGGGGCGACAACTGCCATTTTTGACTTGATTATAGGCTTTACGCTTGGTGTTGGAAATGGCATGGGGATTGTCATTGCCCGCTATTATGGGGCTCGTAATTTCACTAAAATTAAAGAAGCAGTAGCAGCAACTTGGATTTTAGGTGCTCTTTTGAGCATTGTGGTCATGCTGATGGGCTTTGTCGGTCTGTATCCACTCCTGCAATATTTAGATACCCCGGCAGAAATCCTTCCTCAATCCTATCAATATATTTCTATGATTGTGACTTGTGTCAGTGTCAGCTTTGCCTATAATCTTTTTGCAGGCTTGTTGCGGTCTATTGGTGACAGTCTAGCAGCCCTTGGATTCCTGATTTTTTCTGCCTTGGTCAATGTGGTTCTGGATTTGTATTTTATTACGCAACTGCATCTGGGAGTTCAATCTGCGGGGCTTGCTACTATTATTTCACAAGGCTTGTCAGCGGTTCTTTGCTTTTTCTATATCCGTAAGAGTGTTCCAGAACTGCTTCCTCAACTCAAGCATTTTAAATGGAACAAGGCCTTGTATGCGGATCTCTTGGAGCAAGGTTTGGCTATGGGTCTGATGAGTTCGATTGTGTCCATTGGTAGCGTGATTTTACAGTCTTCTGTCAATACTTTTGGAGCTGTGATTATTAGTGCACAAACAGCAGCTCGACGGATTATGGCCTTTGCTCTCCTTCCGATGACTGCTATTTCTTCTGCTATGACGACCTTTGCCTCTCAAAATCTCGGGGCCAAGCGACCAGACCGCATTGTTCAAGGACTTGGTATTGGGAGTCGCCTGAGCATGTCCTGGGCAGGTTTTGTTTGTATCTTCCTCTTTTTTGCCAGTCCTAGTTTGGTTTCTTTCTTGGCCAGTTCGACAGATACTTACTTGGTAGAAAATGGTAGCCTCTACCTGCAAATCAGTTCAGTCTTTTATCCGATTTTGAGCCTCTTGCTGATTTATCGTAATTGCTTGCAGGGCTTGGGGCAGAAAGTCCTTCCTCTAGTTTCCAGCTTTATAGAACTCATCGGGAAAATCGTTTTTGTGGTTTTGATTATCCCTTGGGCAGGCTATAGGGGGGTTATCCTTTGTGAACCCCTTATCTGGGTTGCCATGACTACACAACTGTACTTTTCACTTTTCCGCCATCCCCTGATAAAAGAAGGCAAGGCAATCTTGGCAACAAAAGGACAATCCTAGCTGGATTTGCTGAATAAAATCCATTTCCTCTAGTGAAAATCGAAAAAACTTGTGTTATAATAAGAAAGATTAAAATGTGAAAAAAGGAGATTCCTAATGGGACGTAAATGGGCCAATATCGTAGCCAAGAAAACGGCTAAAGATGGAGCTAACTCTAAAGTATATGCAAAATTTGGTGTAGAAATCTATGTAGCAGCTAAAAAAGGTGATCCAGACCCAGAATCAAACACTGCTTTGAAATTCGTTATCGACCGTGCGAAACAAGCCCAAGTGCCAAAACACGTTATCGATAAAGCGATTGATAAAGCAAAAGGAAACACAGACGAAACCTTTACAGAAGGACGTTACGAAGGTTTTGGACCAAATGGTTCTATGTTGATTGTGGATACCTTGACTTCAAACGTCAACCGTACCGCAGCCAATGTCCGTGCAGCTTTTGGTAAAAACGGCGGAAACATGGGTGCTTCAGGTTCAGTTTCATACCTCTTTGATAACAAGGGTGTGATCGTATTTGCGGGTGAGGACGCTGATGCAGTCTTTGAGCAATTGCTAGAAGCAGATGTGGATGTGGACGATGTAGAAGCAGAAGAAGGAACAATCACTGTTTACACAGCTCCAACAGACCTTCACAAGGCTATCGTTGCCCTTCGTGAGTCTGGTATCGAAGAATTCCAAGTGACTGAATTGGAAATGATTCCTCAGTCTGAAGTGGAATTGTCAGGCGAAGACCTTGAAACCTTTGAAAAACTTTACAGCGTTCTTGAGGACGACGAAGACGTACAAAAGATCTACACAAACGTAGATGGATTCTAATAGAAAAACGAACAGTTTTACTAGCTGTTCGTTTTTTTGATATTTGAACTTAGACTCTGCTTTCAGAATCGTTTTGTTGCTTGCTTTTTCCTTGACCTAGACCAACTGCATGTTTTTGGACCAGCAAGAGCTGCCCATTGTCATCTTTTGCAAAAGTTAGGGTAACGGTCTTGATCTTGTCTCCAATGGAGAGATAGGTGACTTTTCTCGTATTGTAACCCCCAATAGTGGAGTCAAACTCGGAGTCTGGTAGACCGTGTTTTTTGATGATATCCTTGTAGTTGGTGCCACCTTTTCCTTTGTTGTCGAGGTCACCTTCGATTAAGGCGTCAAATTCTTTTTGGGTCCAAGTGAAGGAATCTTCTTCTTCCTCTTCAGGGATGAAATCGCTACTATCATCTGTCAAGTCGCCTTCCTCTTCGCGGTCAATGGAGGCACTCGCCTCGCTGTAGGAACGGTTAAACTCCCTGACAAACTCTTTGTAGACATTAGCGTACAGTACATGGGTCGTAAAGAAAAGTACAACAGAGGCAACTGCGAGGGATGTTCCGATAATGGCCATTGTTTTCCGTTTTTTTAGGTTGACGATAAGGCCAATAATCCCCAAGATAAATGCGACGATGGCGATGAAAAACGATAGATAGTTAATAAATGGGATCCAAGATCCTAAAAGTGCGATGGCTCCAAAAATGGTTGCCAAAATCCCTAAAACTCTCTGTTCCTCTGGTTTCATTTGAAAGCTCTCTCCTTTCCTTGTGTGAATGAATATCAATCCATAGTAGTTAGTGTTTATTATAGAGAAAATAGCTGCTAATGTCAATTCAGAGCAAGATAGTTCCCAAGGAAACTTTTTTCTTGACATATTCTCTGTAAGTGGTAAAATAGTTCTCACGGAAACTAAATTAGTTCTCCAGAGAACTATATAAAATCATGAGAAGGGAGCAATCATGGACAAATCGTTGTTGATTTTTAAACGTTTTGGGTATCAGATCCATCTGATGTTGCAGAAAGAAGCCAAACGTTGCGGCATTGAATTTATGGGGGGACCGCAAGGGCAGGTCCTGCAGTTTTTAGATCGTCGTGAGCATAATCAAGAATTAACGCTTATCAAGGATATTGAGACAGAACTCAATATCACCAAGTCAGTTGCTAGCAACTTGGTCAAGCGTATGGTACAAAATGGTTTGGTCGAGTTAGAGGCCAGTCCAAGTGATAAACGAGCGAAACTTGTTTGTTTGACCGATAAATCACGATCTCAGATGCAAGAAGTTAAGGCACTTTTTGATCGGATTGCCAGGAGCCTACTGGAAGGAATTTCAAAGGAAAAGCTAGCCGTTTTTGAAGAAGTTCTCGGACAACTACAGGCTAATGTAGAAAGAATAGGAGGAGAGAATGAAGAAACTTGCTAAACGTATTACAGGAAAAGAGTGGGGGATGATCCTACTCACTGTTCTTTTCACTTGTTTCTCGGTCTATCTCGAGTTAGAAGTGCCGACCTATATTTCAGAAATAACAGAATTGATTGGAACACCGGGTACGGAGTTAGGACAACTATGGTCTCCTGCTGCCAAGATGATGGGATTATCTCTCCTAGCCTTTCTGTCTTCTGTAACAGTTGGATTTTTTGCTTCTCGTGTTGCAGCGTCTTACACGACTCACTTGCGAAGAGATGTTTTTAATCGTGTTCTAGATTTTTCGCAAACGGAAATCAAACGTTTTTCAATCCCCAGTCTTTTGACTCGAACGACCAATGATATTACGCAGGTTCAGATGCTCTTTACTATGGGCTTACAGGTAGTGACTCGTGGGCCTATCATGGCCATCTGGGCCATTGGAAAAATCCTTGGGAAGTCGGAATACTGGCTCTGGGCAGTAGTGGTGGCCGTCATTGTCAATGTCTTGATGACCACTGTTCTCATTACTCTAGCCTTTCCAAAACAATCTGTCATTCAAAAATTGACAGATAAACTTAATAGCATCACCCGTGAAAGTTTGACAGGGATTCGGGTTGTTCGTGCTTATAATGCTGAGGATTACCAAGATAAGAAATTTGAAGAAGCCAATGATGAGGTGACTCGTCTCAACCTTTTTGTCAACCGTTTGATGGCGATTATGAACCCTATTATGATGGCGATTTCCAGTGGATTAAGTTTAGCCATTTACTGGATTGGTGCCTATATCATCAACGATGCAAGTTTGACAGAACGTCTGCCACTCTTTAGTGATATGGTGGTCTTCATGTCCTATGCTATGCAGGTCGTGATGGGCTTCCTTCTCATGGGAGCACTCTTTATCGTTCTTCCTCGTACCTTGGTTTCGGCAGGACGTATCAATCAAGTTTTGGATTTGCATCCTTCTATTGAGAATCCGAGTCAAGCACAGGCTGCAAATTCTTCAGTTCAAGGACAAGTGGAATTCCGTGACGTAACCTTCCGCTACTCTCAAAACTCAGAAGCGGTTGTGGAACATGTTACTTTTAAAGCCGAAGCAGGTCAAACAGTCGCTTTTATTGGATCAACTGGATCTGGGAAATCTACTCTGGTCAACCTAATACCTCGTTTTTATGATGCCTCATCTGGTCAAATCCTAGTAGATGGTGTCGATGTGCAAGATTACAACTTGGAAGAGCTGCGTAATAAGGTCGGCTATATTCCACAAAAAGCGGTGCTCTTTTCTGGAGATGTTAAGGGGAACTTAGACTTTGGTAAGAGTCAAGAAAGTCCTCTCAGTGAACCTGCCATGTGGCAAGCTTTGGAATTGGCTCAATCTAAGAACTTTATCGAGGATAAGGAAGCAGGTCTGGCCTCTGAAGTAGCCCAAGGTGGGACCAACTTCTCAGGAGGTCAAAGACAACGCTTGGCTATTGCCCGCGCCTTGGCTCGTAAGCCAGAGATTCTTATCTTTGATGACTCTTTCTCAGCCTTGGACTACAAGACAGACCGGATCTTGCGCCAAGAACTTGCTCAAAAAACACAATCCATGACCAAACTCATCGTAGCGCAACGGATTTCTACCATCATGGATGCCGACCTGATCTTGGTTTTGGATCAAGGTAAAGTCGTGGGACAAGGCACCCACAAGGAACTTCTAGCTACCAACGAAGTCTACCAAGAAATTGCCTACTCACAACTATCGAAGGAGGAATTGGAACATGGAAAATAAAAAAGTTTCGGTCTGGAAACAGTGCAAACCTTATATGGCAGGCCTCCAACTCCCTCTCCTAATAGCAGTTGTGGCTGCAGTCATTTCAAGTATCATTACCGTTTATGGTCCAACTAAGATTAAAGAAATTACTAACTTGATTTCAGATGGCTTGGCTACAGAAATCGACTTGGTAGCTGTGTCAAACATTGCTGGATTTTTGGTTGTTCTGTATGTATTTGGAGCTATCCTTAACTATACACAGGCCTATATCTTTTCAACGAGCATTCAGCATTTTTCAAAACGCTTGCGGACAGCAATCGCTGAAAAAATCAATCGTTTGCCACTTGGCTATTTTGACCGTCATTCACAAGGAGATACCCTTTCGCGCGTGACCAATGATGTGGATACAGCAGCGCAATCTCTCAACCAAAGTCTAGGGACAGTTCTTTCAGCTAGTTTCTTGTTGATTGCTGTCTTGGTGACCATGTTTGGGATGAACTGGATTTTGGCATTGGTAACCGTTGTATCAACCCTTGTTGGTTTTGCGGCGGTTTCCGTAATCATGGCCAAGTCACAAGGTTATTTTAAAGCCCAACAAAATAATCTAGCAGCCGTCAATGGTTATGTGGAAGAGATGTACTCTGGCCATAATGTAGTGACCAGCTATAACGCAGTGGACACCTCCAAAGCGAGATTTGCTGATTTAAACCAAGACTTGCATGATAGTATCTGGAAATCTCAGTTTATCTCTGGTATAATGATGCCAGCCATGTTCTTTGTTGGGAACTTTAGTTATGTCTTAGTCATCATCGTTGGGGCCGCGCTGGCGTTAGAAGGGCATATCACGATAGGGATTATTGTAGCCTTTATGGTTTACGTACGGACCTTCTCCCAACCTCTGTCACAGATTGCCCAAGGGATTACGAGCCTGCAACAAGCGAGTGCAGCCATGACTCGTGTATTAGAATTTTTGGCTGAAGCAGAGATGCAAGATGAATCTCATAAAGAAAGACAATTGACTGGAATGAGAGGAGAAGTGGTCTTTGATCAGGTGTCATTTGGCTATACACCAGAGCGCACCATCATCCATGATTTCTCAGCGACAGCTCATGCTGGTCAAAAGGTTGCCATTGTTGGGCCGACTGGGGCTGGTAAGACAACTATTGTCAATCTTTTGATGAAATTTTATGAGATTGATAAGGGAAGTATCCGTATCGATGGTGTCGATACCAAGGATATGAAGCGCTCAGAAGTACATGATGCCTTTTCAATGGTCTTACAGGATACTTGGCTCTTTAAAGGAACCATTCGGGAAAATCTCATCTACAATCAAACGGGCATCAGCGATGAGCGGATGATGGAAGCTAGCAAGGCAGTAGGAATCCACCACTTTATCATGACCTTACCAGACGGCTACGATACTATCTTGGACGATACAGTGACCCTGTCTGTTGGACAAAAACAGCTCTTGACCATTGCTCGTGCCCTGCTCAAGGACGCACCACTCTTGATTTTGGATGAAGCAACATCCTCAGTCGACACACGTACAGAGGAATTGATCCAAAAAGCCATGGACCGTTTGATGGAAGGCAGAACTTCCTTTGTCATTGCCCACCGCTTATCAACCATCCGAAATGCTGACTTAATCCTGGTCATGAAAGATGGCAATATCATCGAACAAGGCAACCATGAGGAACTGATGGCGCAAGGTGGTTTCTATGCCGACTTGTACAATAGCCAATTTACAGAAGACGAAGCAGAAGAATAAATCAAAAGAAGGCTTGACGGCCTTCTTTTTCTGCACTATACTAGAAGACAAACGTCTCACCAGTAGACGAAAACAAGGTAATGAATGAGAATTATAAATGAAAAATTATCAAGAATGGTATCAAAATATCAGCTCCAGACTCACCAGCCATCCCACCCTTCTATTTCTGTTACGCAGTTTTAATCGCTTGATGACAGTCGCTATGCCCCTGGTCTACCTGGCCTTGCTAGTCACCACTTACCTGCAACTAGGACTTAGTCAGCAAGTTGGGATTTATTTGTTTATCCCTGCCTCGGGCTTTGTGATCTTGTCCCTGTTTCGTAAGAAAATCAATCACCCGCGACCTTATGAAACTTGGGACATCTGTCCCCTGCTTGAAAAAGATAGCTCGGGACAGTCGATGCCCAGTCGCCATGTTTTTTCGGCAACCATCATCTCCATGGCCTGTCTGCATGCTAGTCTACCTGTTGGCTTAGCATGCTTGCTCTTCTCAGCTTTGCTGGGCTTGGTGAGGGTTTTAGGGGGCGTTCATTATCCCAAGGATGTCTTGGTTGGCTATGCTTGTGGTCTGGTGTGGGGATTCCTTTTCTTCCTATTCTGACATGTAAGTTAAGCTAGTCCTACAACCACTTACTGCTTCAAATTGACCACTTGCTTTTTTGCCCTTGTATTCCTAACTTAGCTTTGATATAGTAGAGTCAGAAAGGAGATGTGATGAAGTTACGAATTGAGATTGACGGCGATTTAGAAGAAACTGAAATTGTCATCAAGACACCCACTTTGACAGATGAAATTGCAGATTTGCAGCGGCTCTTGCAAGAGTCAAAGTCTCCGAGGTTGACTTTTTACAAGGGGACAGGTGAATATTATCTAGACCTGTCAGAAATTCTCTTCTTTGAAACAGAAGGGAGCAAGATTTATGCTCATAACCAGAAGGAAGCCTATGAAGTTCGTCTCAAACTCTATGAGTTGGAGTCCATCTTACCTCGCTATTTTAGTCGAGTGTCCAAGTCAACGATCGCAAACATCCGTCAGATTTACTCAGTGGACAAGTCCTTTTCAGGAACAGGCACCATTTCCTTTTATCAGACGCACAAGGAGGTTCATGTCTCACGGCATTACCAATCCCTCCTAAAAGAAAATCTAAGAAACATGAGGTAAAAAAGATGAAGAAGAAAGCATTTGGTATTGTTTTATTAGTTTTAGCAGCTTGGATCTTGCTGCAAGGGAATTTTGGAATTCCTTCTTTGGATGGCAAAATATGGCCTTTACTAGGTATTGTTTTTTTTGCTTATAAGTCCATTGAGTCCATCCTTAGACGCCATCTCACTTCGGCAGTTTTTACAGGGTTACTAGCGCTCATCATTGCAAATTACGCTTATGACTTGTTACCAGTTACCAATCATTCTCTCATCTGGGCTAGCATCTTGGTGGTACTCGGTGTTGGTTATCTGACGCATTCAAGTAAGTTCTGGAATGAAAAAAAATGGTGGTACGATGGAAAAAAAACAGTCGTCACAGATAAGGAAGTCGCTTTTGGTAGCGGGACCTTCTATAAGCAAGATCAAGATCTCGTAGATGACCAAGTGGAAGTCGCTTTTGGGGATGCTAAAATCTACTATGATAATGCAGAGATGTTAGGTGATTTTGCAACTTTAAATATTGAAGTGGCCTTCGGGAATGCAACTGTCTATGTTCCACAACACTGGCGTGTCGATTTGAAAGTAGAAACCTCCTTTGGTGCAGCTAAGGCAGATGCTCCTGTAGCGCCAACAAACAAAACCTTGGTTATCCGTGGGGAAGTCGCTTTTGGTAAACTTGGAGTTGTTTACGTTAAATAAAAAATAGTTTAGCCCTTGATAAATTCAAGAAAGTGTGATAACATAGTACGGTATGTGGTGCTAGCACATCCGCTATATTAGATCTAATAGGAGGAAAACACAATGGCTAAAGTATGTTACTTTACAGGTCGTAAGACTGTATCAGGAAACAATCGTTCACACGCGATGAACCAAACTAAACGTGCCGTAAAACCAAACCTTCAAAAAGTTACTGTTCTTATCGATGGTAAACCTAAAAAAGTTTGGGCTTCAGCTCGTGCTTTGAAATCAGGTAAAGTTGAACGCGTTTAATAAAAATGAAAAGACCTAACTGGTCTTTTTCTTTTGCTCTATGGATAAAACCATTTGAAAAATAGAGTAAATATCCGCCGATACAGCATTCTGCTTTTACACTTGGGCTGAAATATGATAAAATAGAGTATCAACTAGTTGAGGTAAAAAAAATGACTGTAAAAATTAATACAAAAGATGGTCAAATCGAACTGACAGATGAAGTGATTGCAACCGTAGTAGGTGGTGCCGCAACTGAGATTTTTGGTGTGGTCGGTATGGCTAGTAAAAATGCCCTCAAAGACAATTTTCAAGCCCTTCTTGGTAAGGAAAATTATTCTAAGGGTGTTGTTATAAAAGCAGCCGAAGATGGTAGCATTGCAGTTGATGTTTATACCGTATTGAGCTACGGAGTAAAGATAAGCGAAGTGTCAAAAAACATTCAAGAGCGTGTTCGTTTTAGTTTAGAAAATCAACTAGGAATTACTGCTCAGACTGTGAATGTCTACATTCAAAATATCAAAGTTGTAGGAGAATAATCGTGTCAAAAATTACTACCAGTTTATTCCAAGAGATGGTGCAGGCTGCATCAACTCGTTTGAATAAGCAAGCAGAATATGTCAATTCATTGAACGTCTTTCCAGTTCCAGATGGAGATACTGGGACAAACATGGGAATGACCATTGAAAATGGTGCCAAAGAAGTAGCAGACAAGCCTGCTTCTACAGTTGGAGAAGTAGCGAGCATTCTTGCTAAAGGTCTCTTGATGGGTGCGCGTGGGAACTCAGGGGTTATCACTTCTCAGCTCTTCCGTGGCTTCTCTCAGGCTATCAAGGAAAAAGATGAATTAACAGGTCAAAACTTGGCTCTTGCCTTCCAATCCGGTGTCGAAGTAGCTTATAAAGCGGTTATGAAACCAGTTGAAGGGACCATTTTGACTGTTTCTCGTGGAGCGGCTATTGGGGCTAAGAAAAAAGCCGAGGAGACAGATGATGCTGTTGAGGTCATGCGTGCAGCCTTGGAAGGCGCGAAAGCAGCTTTGGCTAAGACACCAGAAATGCTTCCAGTCCTTAAGGAAGTTGGTGTGGTAGACTCAGGTGGTCAAGGTTTGGTCTTCATCTACGAAGGATTCCTTTCAGCTCTTACTGGTGAATACAGTGCTTCTGAAGACTTTGTAGCGACTCCTGCCAACATGAGTGAAATGATCAATGCAGAGCACCACAAGTCTGTAGCAGGGCATGTGGCAACTGAGGATATTACCTTTGGTTACTGTACAGAGATCATGGTAGCCCTCAAACAAGGTCCAACTTATTCTAAGGACTTTGACTACGATGAATTCCGCAACTACTTGAATGAACTCGGGGACTCGCTCCTTGTTGTCAATGATGATGAAATCGTCAAAGTTCACGTCCATACAGAAGATCCAGGTCTTGTCATGCAAGAAGGTCTCAAATATGGTAGCTTGATCAAGGTAAAAGTGGACAACATGCGTAACCAACACGAAGCGCAAGTTGAAAAAGAAGCAACTCAAGGAAACAAGCCTGCTGAAACAAAAGAGTATGCCCTTATCGCAGTAGTAGCTGGTCAAGGTTTAGCAGATATCTTCCGTGCCCAAGGTGTGGATTATGTCATCGAAGGTGGTCAGACGATGAACCCTTCAACAGAAGACTTTATCAAGGCTGTTGAACAGGTCAATGCTCGCAACATTATCTTCTTGCCAAACAACAAAAATATCTTTATGGCAGCTCAGTCTGCGGCTGAAGTGCTTGAACAACCTGCAGTTGTGGTAGAAGCGCGTACAATTCCTCAAGGTTTGACCAGTCTTCTTGCCTTTGACCCAAGCAAATCAATCGAAGAAAACCAAGAACGTATGACTGCAGCCCTTGGTGATGTCATCAGCGGTAGTGTAACAACTGCTGTTCGTGATACAACTATCGATGGATTAGCAATTCATGAAAATGACAATCTTGGTATGGTAGATGGGAAAATCCTCGTGTCAAATCCTGACATGCACCAAACCTTGACAGAAACATTGAAACATATGTTGGACGAGGACAGTGAAATCGTGACTTTCTATGTCGGAGAAGACGGAAGCGAAGAACTTGCCAATGAAATTGCCCAAGAAATCGCAGAAGAATTCGAAGATGTTGAAGTAGAGATTCACCAAGGTCAACAACCCGTATATCCATATCTTTTCAGTGTGGAATAATGGTGAAAATGGAATAAAAATAACAGAAGGAAGCTGGTTTTTCAGCTTCTTTTTTCTATGCAATTGGAGTTATAAAGAAATTTCTGTAGAAATGAACATTCTAATGGAAATTCTATTTACTATAAGTTATAATGATAAAGCTGTTATGTTAGATTAAGTATGAATATAAAGGAGAAATGATGAAGAAAAAAATTTTTAATCAATCTTTTTCCCGCTTTTCAATTAGAAAGTTAAGTGTTGGGACCTGTTCGGTATTGCTAGGAACTTTTATGGTCATAGCTACTTCTCCAGTGCAAGCGGATGAAGCTCAAGTCAACAATAAGGAACAACAAACACAGGCGGAAATTCAACAGAAGGAAAAAACTGCTGAGAATGGACAGGAAGTCATTTCTGAGCCTCAAAAAGTGGTAACACAGAACGAAGCGGTTAAGGAGCTGGAGGATAAAGCTGAACCGTCCAAAACAGAAGTATCTGCACCAGTCGCTCAGAGCCAACCAGTTTCTCAAGTTGACAATACGAAGGAAGCGAGTCAGCCTTCTTTAGATGAGGGGAAAAAGCAATCTCTAGAATCAACTCAAACTGAGCAGAAAAGCAAGGAAGAAAGTGGCTCTAGCGGGAAAACTTCTTCTAGGCGCAAGAGATCGCTAGATGAAGTCAATGCAGAATTTAAAACTCATTCGCCAATCAAGGATATCCATGCGGTAGATAGTGTCCGTGAATCCTTGACCTTTAGTATTACTGGACACGAAGCAGACTATTCTGGTGGGTATATTAAAATTCATTTCCAAAATGGGAAGGCTATTAAGTTGACCCCTTCTCCAGTCGGTGGTGTAAAGTTTAGCCAAGAAAAAACGAATGGGGATCTTGATTTAAAGATAGAACCTGCGAATCTGAGAGGTGGAGCAAACTATAACTTCGTCTATACTTTTCAGATAGATCCTCTGACGCAAAACTGGGGAGGTGCTGTCCAAGCCATTGGGCCAGACCATAAGGTGACCGCAACTGCTAAGCTCTATGATAAAAATGACAATGTCCTTAAAGAACTTGGAAGTATTGAACACACATGGAAAGTCTTAGAAAACGGTGTAGGGGGTCTGACACCAATGTCTAATAATCAGGTCATTGGCTACGATCGAAACAATGATGGTATCGTTGACGAAGATTCGTCTCGTGTGTCCTTCTATCTATTTAATGGTGCGAAAGATCCTAAGAATAATACGGCAAGAAATGATTACTTCAACTATGGAAATGGTGTCTTTGATGGTCGTATGATCAATGGTATGGGGATTAGTGATGTCGGTGGCCATATTATTGATCCTGTCACATCCTATACCTATAATATAGAGTTAAAAGAAGGCTATGAGTTGACAGATGAAGCGAAAGCTCTGGGTTGGACTGCCGATGCGACGGGTTACCATCTGACCATTAACAGAGCTAACAATCCGCTTCAAGATATTAATAACAATAAAAATAAGCTCATTCCAATTTCTTTCAAGTTAAAGAATGTCAAAGTAGCAGATATCAATAGAAAAGCGCAAAAGCTAGCTGTGACGGGCATCTATACAAAAGCAGATGGGACTAGTTATCAAAATACGGCCGTTCTTCCCTATACTCTCTTTGTTCAAAAAACAGATCAGCCAGAGTCTTCTCTCTTTGAATATAGACACTATAATCAGTCTGACTCGGAGATAATTCGTTCTTATGGTGAAACAGAATACCGTTCTTATGTTCGACTTTCATCAGTTGCTGATGTTGAAAAAGATTATCCTATCAATGACTACACGGTCACCCATAAAATACAGGATTCACGAGAGTCTTATCGAGAAGTCAATGCGATTGAGGATCGTTATTGGAATGAATTTTTCTCTTCGCCGGATGCATCCGTAGAAGTATACAATAAAGCTACAGGTGAGTTGTTAGGGACTTTTAATAGTAACACCCGTAGTCTACGATTGACGGAAGAGCAAGATGTGAAGGAACTGGAGTACAAGTTTAAAAATATCAAGATGAGGAAGTCCTCAACCAATGATACTTCGGCATTTTTTTTCCAGACAAAAACACGCTTTAATAATTGGGAAAGTCTCTATAAAGACTCGACGATTAGTAAGTTGGATTCTAGAACGGATTTCACTTTTAAGAATACTGGAAACACTGTTTCCTTCTCTCAAACGGCTTCAGCCGAATTGACACGTGTTATCCAGCAAATTTCAATGGTTGGACGCCGTCGGACAGATGTCTTCAATCGACACACAGATGCTTCTGGTTTTAAAGAAGATTTTATCACAAGGACTGCGGGTAAAGACACCCCTACTCAGAACTTCGCAAACTTGACGGGAGTTTACCATTTAGCCTATTTGGCTGACCCTCAATTAAACTTTAGTGGAAACCTTAATTTTAAGGTCTATTATAATTACAAAGATACTGGGAAAACTCTCTACTATGCCCAAGTGAAGGGAACCCCAGACTCCTCTATGCCCCCAACGCTTTTGAAGTTGGAAAACAAGACAATTCCAAATGGGACCTATACCTATAAAGCAATTGCTTTCTGGGACGAAGAACTTCCAGATGTTCAAGTTCAGAATGGTTTTGACTTAGGAGAACTAGATGGCATTACTGTTACTTCGAAAAATTCGACCTCTCATGACTTCAATGTGATCGTACAGGCTTCAGAAGCGAGCGGTGTCTACTCTGAAGTGAAAAGGGCGACAGATCAACACTTTGCCTACAATACCCAAGAACACTATCCTGGTGATGAGATTGATTTCAGAGTGACCTATAAAAACGCAGCGAAACAGCCTGTTTCAGACGTTTATGTTTTATCATCCTTGCCGATGAAAGGTGATAAACAGCTGGAATCCAGAAATCGTGGTTCTGAATTTACAGTGAGTTTGACAAAAGCTCTAACACCACCTTCAGGCTGGGAAGTTCAATATAGTCGTACTGCGGGTACTGCTGCAGAAATTAATGCTTCACAATGGCTCACAGCAGAACAGGTATCGGATTGGTCAGAGATTCGTGCAGTTCGTTGGCATTCGACTGCTCCGGTTGCTGCTGGAAGTAGGGTTCAGTTTCCTATCGATGGAGCAGTTATCGGGCAAGATACTGCCCCAGGTGCGAGAGCTTATCTTTCTTCGGCTCTGGCAAATGGCAATTCTAAGTATACAGAGTCTAATAATGTTTCTATCCAAATGTCCACCAAACTGTCATCTGCAAGTTTTACCTTTGTGGATGTAAACGATTCGTCTAAGGAAGTGCAGCTAGGACAGGTAGACACAGTTGTAGGCAAACCCAACGGACCAATTTCTTATGACCCCGCTCGTCGAATTAAGGAATTGGAAGATGCTGGATATGAACTGATCAGTAACGATTTTACAGATCATACCTTTGGTGACTCGGCTAGTCCAAAACAATTCAAGTTTCAGTTTAGACATAAGGTTATAGAACTAACCGAAACTGTTCGTGGAACTCGCGAAATTAATTATGAGTATTACAGAAAAGCAAAAAATCCTGATTTATCGCTTCTTCCTTCCAGACATGTAGAATCCCATTCGTTTACCCGAACGAAGAGAGTCGATCAGGTTTTGGCGAAACGGCATCCAAATGATGCGACAGCAGGTGTGACTTACTCAGCCTGGTCTGCAGATCAAACTTGGTCTCAGGTGACTTCGCCTGAAATTCCTGGCTATTATCCAGGGGAAGATATTGACGCAAATACAATGTCGGGAGATGAGGCTCTTGACCAATATTCGATTAGTGCGATAAATCCGAGCGATGAATATTTGGAAAAAGAATTCTATTGGGACAGGTTGGTGTATTATGTTCCACTTCCAGTTGTCCCTTCAGCAAGTTCAGCGAAATCCAAGGGGATTCAAGGGCAGAAGCAGCTAGCAACGATTCGATTTGATGAGGATAGAGCAAGCGAGAGCGAGGTTTACTTTACAAAAGGGACAACAACCATTAATGGAGCAAAGAAATCCGTCGAACTAGTCCAAAGTAGTGTTTTTCTTTATGATGAAAATGGGCAAAAGGTAACTTCGCTAACCATTGCTGACCAGGGGACTTACGATTTAGATCTTGTAAATAAAACAATTGTTTTTACTCCGCTGAAAGCCTTCTATGGTCCAGCAACTCCAGTTCAAGTTGGAGTGGTGGATAAAAATGGAGAGTCGGCTGTAACGACCTATACCCCAGTTGTTGAGAAAGTAACACCAACAGGAACAGGTGATAAGACAGAAGGACTTCAAGGTCAGGTCCAAGAAGGTAAAGTCAGCTTCACCCCAGGCCATGACTCAGTCCCATTCCCAGCTGATTCGACTCCACTATTTGACAATGGTACAACTGTGAAAGAAGTGCCAAATGTTGGTAAGTTCGAAGTGGATGCAGACGGTAAGGTGACCTTCACTCCAGACAAACAGTTCAAGGGTGAAACACCAGAGCTTGAATTGACTCGTGTGGATGCCAATGGCACCCCAGTGACCGTTAAGTACCAAGCGGTGGTGAAAGAAGTAGTTCCAACCAGCACTAACGCAACCAGCACAGGTCCTCAGGGTGTTCCACAAACCGGCACCCCAACCTTCCAAGGTGGCGATCCAGCAGTTCCACTAGATGATACGAAACCAATGACATTCGAAGATGGTCAATCAACGAAAATAGTTCCAGGTGTAGGTGAATACAGCATCAATCCAGATGGCTCTATTACCTTTACACCAGAAAAACAATATGTTGGGACACCAACTCCAGTCACAGTGAAACGTGTAGATAAGAACGGCACCCCAGTCACTGCGACCTATACCCCAACAGTGACTAAGGTAACCCCAACCAGCACTAACGCAACCAGCACAGGTCCTCAGGGTGTTCCACAAACCGGCACCCCAACCTTCCAAGGTGGCGATCCACTGGTTCCAATTGATGAAACAGTTGAGCCAACCTTCGAAGATGGCAGCAAAGAGAAGTCTATTCCAGGTCAAGGAACTTACACGATTGCGCCAGATGGAACGGTAACTTTCACTCCAGACAAGCAGTTTGTCGGAAGACCAGATCCAGTCACAGTGAAACGTGTAGATAAGAATGGCACCCCAGTCACTGCGACTTACAGTCCAGAGTTTACAAAGGTGACTCCGACTGGTACGGGAGATAAGACAGAAGGTCTGCAAGGTCAGGTCCAAGAAGGTAAAGTGACCTTCACTCCAGGCCATGACTCAGTTCCATTCCCAGCTGATTCAACTCCACTATTTGACAATGGTACAACTGTGAAAGAAGTGCCAAATGTCGGTAAGTTCGAGGTGGACGCAGATGGTAAGGTGACCTTTACTCCAGATAAACAGTTCAAGGGTGAAACACCAGAGCTTGAATTGACTCGTGTGGATGCCAATGGCACCCCAGTGACCGTTAAGTACCAAGCGGTGGTGAAAGAAGTAGTTCCAACCAGCACTAACGCAACCAGCACAGGTCCTCAAGGACTTCCACAAACTGGTACTCCAACCTTCCAAGGTGGTGATCCACTGGTTCCAATTGATGAAACAGTTGAGCCAACCTTCGAAGATGGAAGCAAAGAGAAGTCTATTCCGGGTCAAGGAACCTACACGATTGCACCAGACGGAACTGTAACTTTCACTCCAGACAAACAGTTTGTTGGAAACCCAGATCCAGTCACAGTCAAACGTGTGGATAAGAACGGTACTCCAGTCACTGCAACCTACAGTCCAGAGTTTACTAAGGTGACTCCAACTGGTAAAGATACTTCTTCAGTTAACATTAAGGGTCTTGTTCAAACAGGTACTCCAACATTTGAAGGTGGTAATCCGCTTGTTCCAATCGATGAAACAGTGGCGGCGACATTTGAAGATGGAACAACTGAAAAAGTGATTCCAGGTGAAGGAACTTATGCAATCTCACTAGATGGCATCGTCACCTTCACTCCAGAAGCTAATTTTGTAGGAAAAGGAACAGGCGTAACGATTGTCCGCAAGGATAAGAATGGTACTCCAGTTACTGCAAGCTATCGTCCAACAGTTGTAGATCCATCTACTGGTCATGACACGGCTTCTACAGGAGCAAAAGGCCAACCACAAGTGGCAATACCAGTGTTTGAAGGACATATCGATTCGACTGTACCACCAACATTTGAGGATGGTAGCACGACTATGGTTGTTCCGGGTGAAGGAAGCTATACAATTGATAAAGATGGTAAGATTACCTTTACTCCAGAACCAGACTTTGTTGGTACAGCTAAAGGATTGGTTGTGAAACGTTTGGATGTGTATGGAAATGTAGTTACTGCTCGCTACACACCAACTGTCCTTGGACAAACACAAGTGAGTGATGCGACATCAGAAGGTCTTAAAGGTCAAACTCAGACTGGTAAACCAAACTTTACAGGTGATGTCGATCTGACAGTTCCGCCAACCTTTGAAGATGGAACAACTGAAAAAGTCGTTCCAGGTGAAGGAACTTATGTAATCTCACCAGATGGCACCGTCACCTTTACCCCTGAGGCAGACTTTGTAGGACAAGCCAAAGGTGTGAAAGTGATCCGTAAAGACCGTAATGGAAATATCATTTCAGGATTCTATACTCCAACAGTAGTAGAACTTCCAGAGCAAGTGAAGCCGTCTGATAAAAAAGAACTTTCAGTACCTGATTCGAAACCAGATCAATTGACCCAAAACATCTCTGTAGAAAAAAATCAACTTCCAAATACAGGAAGTCAAGAAGATGGTTTGAAAAATCTAGGAATTCTGACAGCCCTAGCAGGTGCCATGACACTTGGATTGCTAGGTAAAAAGAAACGAAACGATGAATCAGACTAATCATTTTTAAGAACCGAGAAATCGGTTCTTTTTTATGACATTTGTCATATTTCCTAGTGACAGAAGCATCTAGCTCAGTTAACTTCAAAGGACTATAATTGAAGTATGAAATGGAGGAAGAAAAAATGAAAAATAAAATGATTGTCGCAGTGAGTTTAGTAGCAGCAGGAGTTATGACCTATCTCATGTTTTCAGGATTGGACGAGGGTTTCTATCATTTTCCTTGGGAGCTCTTTGCTGGCTTTGGAATGATGTCTTGGCTTGTCAGAGAAGGTTTGAAATTAGTCAGAGATGTAAAAAAGGAGTTTGAGGAATGAAAAAAGCAATCATCTATTTCTTTATCGGCCTGTCACTCTTGGTATGGTTAGTGGAAATGTTTACTGGTTGGTTTGACCAAACCGTGCTTCGCCAATTTATTCGTGGTGCTTGGGGTTTTGGGTTTATGATTTTCGTCGTTTTCCCTATGGGAATGAAGTGGTTGAAAGGAGAATCTCATGACTGTGATTAAAGTTGAGAAATTGAGTAAGAAAATAAAAGACAAGGAGATCTTGCGGAACATCTCCTTTGAAATCAACGATGGTGAATGTGTCGCCTTGATCGGACCTAACGGAGCAGGTAAGACGACCTTGATTGATTGCCTCTTGGGCGACAAGTTCGTGAGCTCAGGTCAGATAGCTATTCAAGGCTTTGCACCAACAGATCCTCGATTAAAGCAGCTTATTTCTATCTTACCTCAAGAAAATACGGTGGTTCAAGACTTGAAAGTGAAAGAACTCTTATCCTTCTTTCAATCAATCTATCCAAACTGTCTCTCGAATCAAGAAATTGATGACTTGCTGAGATTTTCGGACAAACAGAAAAATCAGCTAGCGGGCAAGTTGTCTGGTGGGCAAAAACGTTTGTTCTCTTTCGTGTTGGCACTAATAGGTCGTCCGAAAATTCTATTTTTGGACGAACCAACTGCTGCCATGGATACCTCGACACGTCAGCATTTTTGGGAAATTGTCAATCAGTTAAAGAAAAATGGTATCACCATTGTCTACTCTTCTCACTATATCGAAGAGGTAGAACATACGGCTGACCGCATTTTGGTCCTCCACAAGGGTGAATTGATCCGGGATACGACACCTTATGCCATGCGTGGTGAAGAACAAGAAAAACATTTTACGGTACCACTAACTTATCAGGAAGTTATCAGCACTTTGGACCAGATTCAAGGGCTTGAAATCAAGCAAAATGCTCTTTCCTTCACAACCAAAGAAGCCAGCCAGGTATGGAAAGTCTTGCAAGAACAGGGCTGCATGATCGAAGAAATTGAAGTTCGCAATCGAACTCTCTTAGACAGTATCTTCGAAACGACTCAAGACTAAAGGAGATTGACGATGAAAAATATGACAAGTCTCATGAAAGTGGAAATCATTCTGATGAAACGGCAAGCAGTCTACTACTTGCTATCCATCGGACTTCCAAGTGTGTTTTACCTTATCTTTTCTGGTATGATGTCAGGGTCAGATATTCCAGAAATTGCTCTTCAAGCCTATCTTTTTGCCATGACGCTCTTTAGTATCATGTCAAGTGCTTTTTTCAGTATCCCAAGCACACTCGAGTCTGATAAGACAAACAACTGGCAAAAATTGATTCAACATTCTCCCGTATCTATGGTAGAATATTATGTATCAAAACTGTTCAGTACCCTACTGACTTTCTTGTTATCAATTACAGTTGTCTTTTCAGTTGGTCATTTTGTCCGTGGAGTGACTCTGCCTTGGCTTGACTGGATGGTAATTGGTGCTATTTTGCTGATCGGAAGCGTGGTCTTTATCAGCATGGGGGTCTTGGTGAGCTTGCTACCCAGTGCTCAACTGATGACGGTTGTTGGAAATATTGCCTATATTGCTTTGGCTGTTCTAGGTGGACTGTGGTTCCCCTTGGATTCCTTCCCAGAATGGCTCCAATCTATTGGAAAGCTGACTCCAACCTATCAACTGATGCAGGTCGTCTCTACTTATTTGGAACACCATGAATTTAATATTCTTTCTGCCTTGGTTGTGCTAGGCTATACAGTTTTCTTTGGTGTACTGGTAATCCAGCTGAAAAAAAGGATTGAGGTAAAATAAATCTATGTTGGAAAAATTTAAAAACATTCATTATATGTTTCATATTTCAATTGTGTTTATCATCTTTCCTATAGCGGGTGTCATCGTTGGAGATTACCCGCTTTTAACCTTGCTATGGACCCTACTATTTGTACTTGCCTTCTATTCGGTTTTAATCAGTCAGAATCGCACCGTGCAGTGGCTAGCATGGTGGTCCATGCTTGTCTACATTTTTTATACATCTGTTTGGCTAAGTTCAGGTTTCACATGGTTTATCTTTTATTTATCCAATCTCCTTATTTATGAGCTGGATGAGATTTCTTTTCACTCTTGGCGTTTTGTCAGTTTTATTGTCCTGCAACCATTTATTCTGACCGGAATCTATATGGTCAATCATGTTAGTCCCTGGCAGCTACTCTTTTTCTTGGTGACCTTTATCTTTTCCGATGCAATGACCTTTGGTCTTTATCGAATTCGATTGTCGGAGGACATAAAAGAAGAAAAGAGAAAGCAAAATGCTAAGCTTAATCTTTTCTTGGCTGAAAACGAACGCAGTCGTATCGGTCAGGATCTTCATGACAGTCTAGGCCATACCTTTGCCATGTTGAGTGTGAAGACAGATCTTGCCCTCCAGCTTCTTCAAATGCAGGCCTATCCTCAAGTGGAAAAAGAATTAAAAGAAATTCATCAGATCAGTAAAGAATCCATGAATGAAGTTCGTACAATTATCGAAAATCTTAAAACAAGAACCCTTGCTTCCGAATTTGCGACTGTTAAAAAAATGCTGGAAATTGCAGGAATTGAAACGGAAATCAATCACCAACTAGATACAGCTAGCCTAACTCAGGAATTAGAATCAACGGCCTCCATGATTTTGCTTGAATTGGTGACCAACATCATCAAACATGCCAAAGCATCGAAAGCTTACTTGAAATTAGAACGCACAGAGAAAGAGCTCATTCTAACAGTGAGAGACGATGGCTGTGGCTTTGCTTCTCTAAAAGGGGATGAGCTCCATACCGTTCGAGACCGTGTCCTTCCTTTTTCAGGAGAAGTAAAAGTGATCAGTCAGAAACATCCGACTGAAGTGCAGGTTCGACTACCTTACAAGGAGAGAAACTAAGATGAAATTACTTGTTGCAGAAGATCAAAGTATGTTGCGAGATGCTATGTGCCAGTTGCTTACCTTTCAAACAGATGTAGAGTCTGTACTACAAGCCAAGGATGGCCAAGAAGCAATCCAACTTTTAGAAAAGGAGCCCGTAGATATCGCCATTCTTGACGTAGAAATGCCTGTTAAGACAGGCCTCGAAGTCTTGGAGTGGATACGAGCAGAAAAGCTAGAAACAAAGGTAGTTGTAGTAACGACCTTCAAACGCCCCGGCTATTTTGAACGTGCGGTCAAGGCTGGAGTGGATGCTTATGTCTTGAAAGAAAGAAGCATTGCAGACCTCATGCAAACCTTGCACACTGTTCTTGAAGGACGTAAGGAATACTCGCCTGAATTGATGGAAGTGGTGATGACACACCCCAATCCGTTAACAGAGCAAGAAATCGCTGTTTTAAAGGGAATCGCTCAGGGCTTGTCTAATCAAGAAATCGCAGATCAGCTTTATCTATCAAATGGAACCGTCCGAAACTATGTCACCAATATTCTTTCGAAACTAGATGCTGGTAATCGAACAGAGGCAGCCAACATTGCAAAAGAATCTGGTTGGCTTTGATAAGAAGGGTTAAAAAATTCCGAAATGACAACTTGAATCAAAGGAAAACCATACTAGAAAGGAGGAGGCAAATTGCCTCCTTTTCTGGTTTAGAAAAGCGGTGAAAGCTAGTGTCAAAGAGTTAAAAGGTCAGAATAAAAATGAAAAATATCTTGACAATGAAGGAAAAATTGTGTTACAATAATAGACGGTACTTTTTACTTTTGGTCTCTCAAAAGTGTACAGGGACGTGCTGACAAATGTTGCAAAAGTACACACAGATGGTAGCTGTCACCAAGTGTATCATCACCAAAAATAAAAAAACACAGGAGAATGTAGATGCCTACAATTAACCAATTGGTTCGCAAACCGCGTAAATCAAAAGTAGAAAAATCTAAATCACCAGCTTTGAACGTTGGTTACAACAGTCATAAAAAAGTTCAAACAAACGTTTCTTCACCACAAAAACGTGGTGTTGCAACTCGTGTGGGAACAATGACACCTAAAAAACCTAACTCTGCCCTTCGTAAATTCGCTCGTGTACGTTTGAGCAACCTTATCGAAGTTACTGCCTACATCCCAGGTATCGGACACAACTTGCAAGAGCACAGCGTGGTGCTTCTTCGTGGTGGACGTGTAAAAGACCTTCCAGGGGTACGTTACCATATCGTCCGTGGTGCACTTGATACTGCAGGTGTTAACGATCGTAAACAAGGCCGTTCTAAATACGGTACTAAACGTCCAAAAGCATAAGGAAAGGGGATAAAGAGAAATGAGTCGTAAAAATAGAGCTCCAAAACGTGACGTATTGCCAGATCCGCTTTACAATTCACAACTAGTTACTCGTCTTATCAACCGCGTTATGCTTGATGGTAAACGTGGTACAGCTGCTTCAATCGTTTACGGTGCTTTTGAGCAAATCAAAGAAGCTACTGGTAACGATGCACTTGAAGTATTTGAAACAGCTATGGAAAACATCATGCCTGTACTTGAAGTACGTGCACGTCGTGTTGGTGGATCTAACTACCAAGTCCCAGTTGAAGTTCGTCCAGAACGTCGTACAACACTTGGACTTCGTTGGTTGGTAACCATCGCTCGCCTTCGTGGTGAACACACAATGCAAGACCGTCTTGCAAAAGAAATCTTGGATGCTGCGAACAACACTGGTGCAGCTGTTAAGAAACGTGAAGACACTCACCGTATGGCTGAAGCTAACCGTGCCTTCGCACACTTCCGTTGGTAATAAAATGATACCAAGAGCGGCAAAGGCCCAAGGCAAAAATAGGAAACTGATGCAGTGTTCCGTGAACACAAAGCAGTTTATCTTTTTTGCACCGGGCCTCGCTCGGGTTCAAATCAGTTAACTTGAGCTTCTAGCCCGAGTTCAATTCAACTTGTATACAAGTTGAAACCAACAAAAACAAGATAAACATTGAGAACGGGTAGGTCCTGCCTATCCGTTTTTATTAAAATCGTGTTATAATAGAATAGAAATTAAAAATAAATAGGAGAAACAAACCTCATGGCACGCGAATTTTCACTTGAAAAAACTCGTAATATCGGTATCATGGCTCACGTCGATGCCGGTAAAACAACAACTACTGAGCGTATTCTTTACTACACTGGTAAAATCCACAAAATCGGTGAAACTCACGAAGGTGCGTCACAAATGGACTGGATGGAGCAAGAGCAAGAACGTGGTATCACTATCACATCTGCTGCGACAACAGCTCAATGGAACAACCACCGCGTAAACATCATCGACACACCAGGACACGTGGACTTCACAATCGAAGTACAACGTTCTCTTCGTGTATTGGACGGTGCGGTTACTGTTCTTGACTCACAATCAGGTGTTGAGCCTCAAACTGAAACAGTTTGGCGTCAAGCAACTGAGTACGGAGTTCCACGTATCGTATTTGCCAACAAAATGGACAAAATCGGTGCTGACTTCCTTTACTCAGTAAGCACACTTCACGACCGTCTTCAAGCAAACGCACACCCAATCCAATTGCCAATCGGTGCTGAAGATGACTTCCGCGGTATCATCGACTTGATCAAGATGAAAGCTGAAATCTATACTAACGACCTTGGTACAGATATCCTTGAAGAAGATATTCCAGCTGAATACCTTGACCAAGCTCAAGAATACCGTGAAAAATTGGTGGAAGCAGTTGCTGAAACTGATGAAGACTTGATGATGAAATACCTTGAAGGTGAAGAAATCACTAACGAAGAATTGAAAGTTGCTATCCGTAAAGCAACTATCAACGTTGAATTCTTCCCAGTATTGTGTGGTTCTGCCTTCAAGAACAAGGGTGTTCAATTGATGCTTGATGCGGTTATCGACTACCTTCCAAGCCCACTTGACATCCCAGCAATCAAAGGTATCAACCCAGATACAGACGAAGAAGAAACTCGTCCAGCATCTGACGAAGAGCCATTCGCAGCTCTTGCCTTCAAGATTGCAACAGACCCATTTGTAGGTCGTTTGACATTCTTCCGTGTATACTCAGGTGTTCTTCAATCAGGTTCTTACGTAATGAACACTTCTAAAGGTAAACGTGAACGTATCGGACGTCTTGTGCAATTGCATGCCAATAGTCGTCAAGAAATCGAAACCGTTTATGCTGGTGATATTGCAGCTGCTATTGGTTTGAAGGATACAACTACTGGTGATTCATTGACAGATGAAAAAGCTAAAATCATCCTTGAGTCAATCCACGTTCCAGAACCAGTTATCCAGTTGATGGTTGAGCCAAAATCTAAAGCTGACCAAGATAAGATGGGTATCGCACTTCAAAAATTGGCTGAAGAAGATCCAACATTCCGCGTTGAAACAAACGTTGAAACTGGTGAAACAGTTATCTCAGGTATGGGTGAACTTCACCTTGACGTCCTTGTTGACCGTATGCGTCGTGAGTTCAAAGTGGAAGCGAACGTAGGTGCTCCTCAAGTATCTTACCGTGAAACATTCCGCGCTTCTACTCAAGCTCGTGGATTCTTCAAACGTCAGTCTGGTGGTAAAGGTCAATTTGGTGATGTATGGATTGAGTTTAGTCCAAACGAAGAAGGTAAAGGATTCGAATTCGAAAACGCAATCGTCGGTGGTGTGGTTCCTCGTGAATTTATCCCAGCGGTTGAAAAAGGTTTGGTAGAATCTATGGCTAACGGTGTTCTTGCAGGTTACCCAATGGTTGACGTTAAAGCTAAGCTTTACGACGGTTCATACCACGATGTCGACTCATCTGAAACAGCCTTCAAGATCGCGGCTTCACTTGCCCTTAAAGAAGCTGCTAAATCAGCACAACCAGCTATCCTTGAACCAATGATGCTTGTAACCATCACTGTTCCAGAAGAAAACCTTGGTGATGTTATGGGTCACGTAACTGCTCGTCGTGGACGTGTAGATGGTATGGAAGCACACGGTAACAGCCAAATCGTTCGTGCTTACGTTCCACTTGCTGAAATGTTCGGTTACGCAACAGTTCTTCGTTCTGCATCTCAAGGACGTGGTACCTTCATGATGGTATTTGACCACTACGAAGATGTACCTAAGTCAGTACAAGAAGAAATCATTAAGAAAAACAAAGGTGAAGACTAATCAGTCCTCACTCTAGAAGGAAGTCACTTAGTGGCTTCCTTTTTTGTCTTTAACTATTCATTTTTGCTGAATATAGTATACAAATTTGGTCGCCAAGTGAGAAAAATACTAATTCTATCCAGAAAGAAAATATTCTAATTTGATAAATTAAAGTAAATAAAGGTTCCTAATTCCGTAGATAACTTAATAAAAATAAGGGAAAAATTCATAAATACACTTTTAGATAGAAAATTCAGAAAATTGACTCTTTTGCCTTGAAAATTTTTGAAAAAATGGTATGATAGTAACAAGCTATTTTTTTAAGAGAAGAGAAAGGGGAATAATGGAGAAAATCAGTTTAGAATCTCCTAAGACGGGGTCGGACCTAGTTTTGGAAACACTTCGGGACTTAGGGATTGATACCATTTTTGGTTATCCTGGTGGTGCGGTCTTACCTTTGTATGATGCGATATACAATTTTAAAGGTATTCGCCACATCTTGGGACGCCATGAGCAAGGTTGTTTGCACGAAGCTGAAGGATATGCCAAATCAACTGGAAAGTTGGGCGTTGCCGTCGTCACGAGTGGGCCGGGAGCAACAAATGCCATTACAGGGATTGCAGATGCCATGAGCGATAGCGTTCCCCTTTTGGTCTTTACAGGTCAGGTTGCGCGAGCTGGAATTGGGAAAGATGCTTTTCAGGAGGCGGACATCGTGGGGATTACCATGCCCATTACCAAGTACAATTACCAAGTTCGTGAGACAGCAGATATTCCCCGTATCATTACGGAAGCTGTTCATATCGCAACGACAGGTCGTCCAGGTCCTGTTGTGATTGACTTGCCAAAGGATGTATCAGCTCTAGAGACAGATTTCATCTATTCACCGGAGGTGAATTTACCAAGTTACCAACCGACGCTTGAACCGAATGACATGCAAATCAAGAAAATCTTGAAGCAATTGTCAAAAGCCAAGAAACCTGTTTTGTTAGCAGGCGGTGGTATCAGCTATGCGGAAGCTTCTAAAGAGCTCAATGAATTTGCTGAACGTTACCAAATTCCAGTAGTCACTAGTCTTTTGGGGCAAGGAACCATTGCAACGAGTCATCCGCTCTTTCTAGGGATGGGAGGAATGCACGGTTCTTTCGCAGCCAATATTGCAATGACGGAAGCGGACTTTATGATTAGTATTGGTTGCCGTTTCGATGACCGCTTGACTGGGAACCCTAAGACCTTCGCGAAGAATGCTAAGGTTGCCCATATCGATGTTGACCCAGCTGAGATTGGTAAGATTATCAGTGCAGATATTCCTGTAGTGGGGGATGCTAAGAAAGCCTTGCAGATGCTACTGGCAGAACCAACTGTTCATAACAATACTGAAAAATGGATTGAAAAAGTCACCAAGGACAAGAATCGAGTTCGTTCTTATGATAGGAAAGAACGTGTGGTTCAACCTCAGGCTGTCATTGAACGCATCGGTGAGTTGACGCATGGGGATGCTATTGTTGTTACTGACGTTGGACAACACCAAATGTGGACAGCCCAGTATTATCCTTACCAAAATGAGCGTCAGTTAGTCACTTCAGGTGGTTTGGGTACCATGGGATTCGGAGTTCCTGCAGCTATCGGAGCCAAGATTGCCAATCCAGAAAAAGAAGTCATCCTTTTTGTCGGTGATGGTGGCTTCCAAATGACCAACCAAGAGCTAGCGATCCTAAACATCTACAAGGTGCCGATTAAGGTTGTCATGTTGAATAACCACTCACTAGGAATGGTTCGTCAGTGGCAGGAATCCTTCTATGAGGGTAGAACTTCTGAGTCAGTCTTTGATACACTTCCTGACTTCCAGTTGATGGCACAGGCTTATGGCATCAAAAACTATAAATTTGATAATCCAGAGACGATAGAGAAGGATCTAGAAGTCATTCTGGAGGATGTGCCCATGTTTATCGAGGTGGATATTTCTCGTAAGGAACAGGTCTTACCGATGGTACCAGCTGGTAAGAGCAATCATGAGATGTTGGGGGTGAAGTTCCATGCGTAGAATGTTAACAGCTAGATTGCAAAACCGTTCAGGAGTTTTGAATCGTTTTACAGGTGTCCTTTCTCGTCGTCAAGTCAATATTGAGAGTATCTCGGTTGGTGCGACAGAGAACCCCAATGTATCTCGTATCACCATCATTATTGATGTAGCATCTCATGATGAAGTAGAGCAAATCATTAAACAGCTCAATCGTCAGATTGATGTGATTCGCATTCGAGATATCACAGATAAACCGCACTTGGAAAGAGAAGTTATCTTGGTAAAAGTATCTGCTCCTGCTGAGAAGCGTGCAGAAATCTTGGCCATTATCCAACCTTTCCGTGCAACGGTAGTAGATGTGGCTCCAAGCTCAATCACCATCCAGATGACGGGAAATGCTGAGAAGAGTGAAGCTTTATTACGAGTGATTCGACCATATGGTATTAAAAATATCGCTCGTACGGGTGCAACTGGATTTACCCGCGACTAATACTCTTTGATTTTCAATGAGTATAAAATCCAGCATAAATTTGTTTAACCAGCCTATAAGGCAATAAAAATAGAAAAGAGAGAAAAACTATGGCAGTTCAAATGGAATACGAAAAAGATGTTAAAGTAGCAGCGCTTGACGGTAAAAAAATCGCCGTAATCGGTTATGGTTCACAAGGACATGCGCATGCGCAAAACTTGCGTGATTCAGGTCGTGATGTCATCATCGGTGTGCGTCCAGGTAAATCTTTTGACAAAGCAAAAGAAGACGGATTTGACACTTACACAGTAGCAGAAGCTACTAAATTGGCTGACGTTATTATGATTTTGGCACCAGACGAAATCCAACAAGAATTGTACGAAGCAGAAATCGCTCCAAACTTGGAAGCTGGAAATGCAGTTGGATTTGCTCATGGTTTCAATATCCACTTTGAATTTATCAAAGTTCCTGCAGATGTAGATGTCTTCATGTGTGCTCCTAAAGGACCAGGACACTTGGTACGTCGTACTTACGAAGAAGGATTTGGTGTGCCAGCTCTTTACGCAGTTTACCAAGATGCTACAGGAAATGCTAAAAACATTGCTATGGACTGGTGTAAAGGTGTTGGGGCAGCTCGTGTTGGTTTGCTTGAAACAACTTACAAAGAAGAAACTGAAGAAGATTTGTTTGGTGAACAAGCCGTACTTTGTGGTGGTTTGACTGCTCTTATCGAAGCAGGTTTTGAAGTCTTGACAGAAGCAGGCTATGCCCCAGAATTGGCTTACTTTGAAGTTCTTCATGAAATGAAATTGATCGTTGACTTGATCTATGAGGGTGGATTCAAGAAAATGCGTCAATCTATTTCAAACACTGCTGAATACGGTGACTATGTATCAGGTCCACGTGTGATTACTGAGCAAGTGAAAGAAAACATGAAAGCTGTTTTAGCAGATATCCAAAATGGAAAATTTGCAAATGACTTTGTAAATGACTACAAGGCTGGTCGTCCAAAATTAACTGCTTACCGTGAACAAGCAGCTAACCTTGAAATTGAAAAAGTTGGTGCAGAATTGCGTAAAGCAATGCCTTTCGTTGGTAAAAACGACGACGACGCATTCAAAATCTACAATTAATTCTTGTAAAGAGAGACAGAAGGCGAGTTGGGGGTACCTAACTCGTTTTTTATCTTGAAAAGTATATGAGGAGGAGACAATGCTAAGTGCAAAAGATGTGGTGAAAGCCCACAAAGTTTTGAGTGGTGTAGTAGTTGATACACCACTAGAATATGATCATTATTTATCAGAAAAATACCAAGCAAAGATTTATCTCAAAAAGGAGAATGCGCAACGAGTTCGCTCTTTTAAGATTCGTGGAGCCTATTATGCCATTTCTCAACTATCAAAAGAAGAACGCGAGCGTGGTGTAGTCTGTGCCTCTGCGGGAAATCATGCCCAAGGTGTCGCCTATACTTGTAATGAGATGAAGATTCCTGCAACAATTTTTATGCCCATCACAACACCGCAACAAAAGATTGGGCAGGTTCGCTTTTTCGGTGGAGAGTTCGTGACAATCAAGTTGGTTGGGGATACCTTTGATGCTTCTGCTAAGGCAGCACAAGAATTTACATTGACAGAAAACCGCACCTTTATCGATCCTTTTGATGATGCGCATGTTCAGGCTGGTCAAGGGACTGTAGCCTATGAGATTCTTGAAGAAGCCCGTAAAGAGTCTATTGATTTTGACACAGTACTTGTACCAGTAGGTGGTGGCGGATTGATTGCCGGTGTTTCTACTTATATTAAGGAAACCAACCCGACCATTGAAGTGATTGGGGTAGAAGCTAATGGTGCTCGCTCTATGAAAGCTGCCTTTGAAGCTGGGGGACCAGTTAAGCTCAAAGAAATTGATAAGTTTGCTGATGGGATAGCCGTACAAAAGGTTGGACAATTAACCTATGAAGCGACCCGTAAGAATGTTGAAACGCTGATTGGGGTGGACGAGGGATTGATTTCCGAAACCTTGATTGATCTTTATTCCAAACAAGGTATTGTAGCAGAACCAGCCGGAGCTGCCAGCGTTGCAGCCTTGGAAGTTTTATCAGACTATATCAAAGGCAAGACGATTTGTTGTATTATTTCTGGAGGAAATAACGATATCAACCGCATGCCAGAGATGGAAGAACGTGCCTTGATTTACGATGGAATCAAGCATTACTTTGTAGTGAATTTCCCACAACGTCCAGGAGCTCTACGAGAGTTTGTAAATGACATTTTGGGGCCAAATGATGACATCACTCGTTTTGAATATATCAAACGAGCAAGCAAGGGGACAGGCCCTGTCTTGATTGGGGTAGCTCTTGCCAATAAGCATGATTATGCTGGCTTGATTCATCGAATGGAAAAGTTTGACCCATCTTATATTAATTTGAATGGGAACGAAACATTGTATAATATGCTAGTTTAAGCTAAAATAAAATTATTATCATATTATTTGCGTAATGATGTTGATGGTGCTATAATGAGGGTGACGAAAGGGGGAGATTCCCATGGTTTTACAAATTTTACTTATTTTATTGTTTTTAGTGGTGATTGCATCAGTGATTATGATTAGTTCTGTGTATGTGGTTCGACAACAATCGGTCGCTATCATAGAACGCTTTGGTAAATACCAAAAGTTGAGCAATAGTGGTATTCATTTACGAGCTCCTTTTGGAATTGATAGGATTGCGGCAAGAGTTCAACTACGCTTGTTGCAAAGTGAGATTGTTGTAGAGACAAAGACGCAAGATAATGTATTTGTAACGATGAATGTGGCAACTCAGTATCGAGTAAATGAAAATAACGTCACAGATGCCTATTATAAATTGATGCGTCCAGAAGCCCAAATTAAATCCTATATTGAAGATGCTTTGCGTTCATCTGTACCAAAGCTAACCCTAGATGAGTTGTTTGAGAAGAAGGATGAAATCGCCTTAGAAGTTCAAAAACAAGTGGCTGAAGAAATGTCTACGTATGGGTATATCATTGTCAAAACGCTGATTACTAAGGTTGAACCTGATGCTGAAGTAAAACAATCAATGAATGAAATTAACGCGGCTCAACGTAAGAGAGTTGCGGCGCAAGAGCTTGCTGAAGCAGATAAGATTAAAATCGTGACCGCAGCAGAAGCAGAAGCAGAAAAAGATCGCCTACATGGTGTAGGGATTGCAGAGCAGCGTAAAGCAATTGTTGACGGACTAGCTGATTCTATCCAAGAGTTAAAGGGAGCCAATGTTGAGCTAACTGAAGAACAAATCATGTCTATCCTATTAACGAACCAGTATTTAGATACGTTGAATAATTTTGCAGATAAAGAGGGTAATAATACAATCTTCCTACCAGCAAATCCTAATGGAGTCGAGGACATAAGAACTCATATATTATCGGCTTTAAAAGCCAAATAAAAATATGCAGAATAATATAGTTACGACGAATATATGTTTTTTTATTGACAAATGAAATAAAAACGTATACAATTAAGTATTGTAAAGAATAATTTAGGAGAAGAACATGGCTAAGTCGAACTTTGAAAAAGTAGAAGCAGTTGTTGGCTGGGTTCGTGATAAGAAAATCACAGGCTACCGTATCTCTAAAGAAACGAATGCGCGTGAAATGTCTATCATTGCTCTAGCACAAGGACGCGCAAAAGTTAAAAATATTTCATTTGAAACAGCTCTTGGTTTAATCGATTTCTATGAAAAAAATCATGAAAAATTTGAAGATTAAACTGTGGTCACAGGCAGATTCCTGAATCGAGTCTGCCTTTTCTTTACAATTACAAATTAAAAAGACTGCATTCTTTATGCAGTCTTTGTTTATTAGCTGAGATAGCGTTGAAGAAATTCTTTTGTCCGTTCTTCTTTAGGGTTCGTGAAGAGTTCTTCTGGTTTACCTTCTTCAGCAATGACGCCCTTATCCATAAAGATGACACGGTGAGAGACATCGCGAGCGAATTCCATTTCGTGGGTTACAACGATCATGGTCAAGCCTTCTTGAGCCAAATCCTGCATAATTTTGAGGACTTCTCCGACCATTTCAGGGTCAAGAGCAGATGTTGGTTCGTCGAAGAGAATGGCATCAGGATTCATGGAGAGAGCGCGGGCGATAGCCACACGTTGTTTCTGACCACCTGATAGTTGCTTCGGTTTGGCTTGCCAGTAACGTTCTCCCATACCAACTTTTTCGAGATTCTCTTTGGCAATTTTTTCAGCTTCAGAGTGGTCACGTTTGAGTACAGTTGTTTGGGCAACGATCGTATTTTCAAGGACATTCAGATTTTCAAAGAGATTGAAAGATTGGAAAACCATACCGAGCTTTTCACGATAATGGGTGAGGTTATAGCCTTTTTCTAAGACATTTTCTCCTCGATAGAGAATCTCACCCTCTGTAGGTGTTTCTAGTAAATTAATCGAACGAAGGAAGGTTGATTTTCCACTTCCTGAGCTCCCGATGATGGAAATAACCTCTCCTTTATGGACGGTGAGAGAAATGTCTTTTAGCACTTCGTTTTGCCCATAGGATTTTTTGAGGTGTTTGATTTCAAGAATTGGTTGTGTCATTTTTTCAAATCCTCCGTTTGCATTTGGTTAGCACCTGTAGTGTAAGTATCCATGTCCATACGACGTTCGATGAAGCGTAGGATACGGGTCACAGTAAAGGTGAGGACAAAGTAAATCACGGCGATGATGGTAAAGGTCTGGAAGTATTGATAGGTTTGTGTTGCTACAGTATTTCCTGAGAAATAAAGCTCAACAACTGAAATAACGTTCAATACGGAGGTATCTTTGATGTTGATGACAAACTCATTACCAGTAGCAGGTAGAATATTACGGACAACCTGAGGCAAGACAATCTTACGCATGGTTTGATTGTGGGTCATACCAAGAGCAGTTGCAGCTTCAAACTGTCCTTTGTCAACTGCTAGAATACCACCACGAACGATCTCTGTCATGTAGGCACCCGTGTTGATTGAGACGATGAAGATAGCGGCTAGTGTGCGGTCAAGATTGATACCGAAAGCTTGGGCAGTTCCATAGTAGATAACCATAGATTGAACAATCATTGGTGTACCACGGAAGATCTCGATATAGACATTGAGAATCCAACCGACTAGTTTCTGTAGGGTGTACATTGCCTTGTTCTCAGATAGTGGAGCGGTACGGAAGACCCCGATCGCAAGTCCGATAAGGAGACCTGTGATGGTTCCGATAATGGAGATTAGGAGTGTGATACCAGCACCACGCAAGAGTTGTTGCCAGTTTTCAGAAAGTATCTTAGCGACTTGGCTAAAGAAACTACTTTCTTCCTCTGTTGTTGTAGACTCCACAGGTTGCTCTTTGATCATACGATCCATGAGGGCTACTTGCTCATCCTTTGAGATGGTTTCGATGCTCGCATTGATTTGGTTGATACGGCTGTCATCTTTACGAAGTCCAATGGCAATAGCTGTATCTTCTTCGCCAGTTTTGAAACCTGGTTGAGGTTGGATCATTTTGAACTTAGCGTTAGCAGACTCAGCAGTCATTGCTTCAGGTCGTTCAGAAACATAGGCATCAATAACACCAGCTTCCAGAGCTTGACGCATTTGGGCGAAGTCACCCATAGCTGTTTCTTTTTTGGCACCTGGAATTTGGGAAATCAGGTCATAAAGATAAACACCTTGTTGAGACGTGATTTTTGCTCCGCTAAAGTCTTCCAAAGATTTGGCATTCGCATAGGCAGAGTCCTTTTTGACCAATAGAACCGGTTCGCTGGTATAGTAACTGCTTGAAAAAGCAATTTCTTGTTTGCGTTCAGCGGTTGGGCTCATACCGGCAATGATCATATCGATTTTGCCAGAAGTAAGGGCTGGAACAAGTCCTTCCCATTTGGTTTTCACAACCAAAGGTTCCTTGCCAAGATCTTTAGCAATCTTTTTAGCAATTTGAACATCGTAGCCGTTGGCATATTGGTTGGTACCGTCGATTTTGACGGCGCCGTTACTATCGTCGTCTTGGGTCCAGTTGAAGGGGGCGTAAGCAGCCTCCATCCCGATGCGTAAATATTCGTCGGCTTGGACTTGGCTAACTAGTCCTAAGGTAAGGGCTAGGCTAGCAAGGATAGATAAGCATAATTTTTTCATGTTTTCTCCTATTTCTAGTCTAAAAATGACTCTCTCTATTGTATCTAAAAATAGTGAGATTTTCAATACAAGTAAGCCTTTACTTATAAAAAATGATATAATGATAGCAAAGATAAAAAGGGGGATTGTGTTGTGAAAAAGACTTTTTTCGTGCTTTTATTTAGCTTGTTTTGTATTTTACCACTCTCTGTTTTTGCGGTTGATTTTAAGATTCGCTCTTATCAAGGTGATTTGTATATTCATGCAGATAATACGGCAGAATTTAGGGAGAAAGTAGTCTATTATTTTGATGAAGACTTTAATGGACAACTAGTAGGACTTGGCCGTTCTGGTAAGATGCCAAAGGGCTTTGAAATAGATCCCAGTCCGAAGGTTCAGGTATGGAAAAATGCTAGCGCCATTGAGAATGTCAATAGTGAAGTGATAGAAGAATCGGAAGGTTATACTGTAAAAGTGTATAATCCAGGCCAAGAAGGGGATACCGTTGAAGTGGTAATCACATGGCAACTAAAAAACCTCCTATTTCTATATGATGATATCGCGGAACTTAATTGGCAACCCTTGACAGATAGTTCAGAACCTATCGAAAATTTTGAGTTTCGGGTAACAGGCTTTAATGGAGCTGAAAAACTTTTCTTTCATACAGGGAAACTCTTTACAGAGGGCAAGGTAGAGAAGACAGGTGGTGATTATCGTGTTCATTTGCAGAACCTACCTCGTCAGCGTGGGGTTGAATTGCATGCCTATTGGCCTAGAAAAGATTTTGGAACTGATTTGGATCAGGGATTGAAGGGCAATCGTTTAGCAGAATTTGAAAAAATAGAGGAGTCCATTGCTGCTGAAAAAGCTCAAAGCAAAGCTCTGGTTACGTGGATTATCCCTTCTCTACTCTCGCTTTCTTTAGTCTTTAGTGCCATTTTCTCTCGCATTTACCGAAGAAAAACCTCCCCATCGAAGAAACATGCTAAAAATCACCGTCTCTACGAACCGCCAATGGACTTAGAACCGATGGTTTTATCGGAATCTGTTTACTCCACTTCTTTAGAGGAAGTCAGTCCCTTGACCAAGGGAGGAGGGAAGTTCACCTTTGACCAACTCGTTCAGGCAACCTTATTGGATGTGATCGACCGTGGAAATATTTCAATCATCTCAAATGGAGATGAGGTCCGTCTAAAAGTCGTAAAAGAAAAAGGATTGGCAAGTTTTGAAAAAGATTGTCTTAATTTGGCCTTTTCAGGAAGAGAAGAAGTGCTTGTTTCAGATTTGTTTGCAGATTACCAAGTGTCAACTAGTCTTTACCAAGGTGCAAAAGCAGCTGATGAAAAACGAATTCAGAAAACAGGACGTAAACTTAAGTCGTCTTTTGAGCAAGCTCTGAAGCAGATGCAGGATGGAGTGAGAAAGCGGGTTTCCTCTTTGCAACTTCCAGATTATTATCGTCCACTGAGTAATGGGGAAAAAATCCTGCGATTGACGATAGGTGTCTCTACTCTTCTACCTACTTTCGTTGGTTTTGGCTGGTTCTTGTACAGTTTGGATGCTCACGGGTATCTTTCCCTGCCACTTCCTATCCTTGGGTTTGTGAGCTTGATGTTAGCTGCCGTCTATTATTGGACGACCCGATTTGATACTCGTGATGGTGTTTTAAACGAAGAAGGACTAGAAGCGTACTATCTCTGGACTAGTTTTGAAAACATGCTTCGCGATATCGCCCATCTAGACAAGGCAGAATTAGAGAGTATTGTTCTTTGGAATCGCCTCCTTGTCTATGCTACTTTATTTGGTTATGCGGACAAGGTGAGTCATTTGATGAAATCTTATCAGATTCAAGTTGAGAATCCAGATATCAATCTTTACGTAGCTTATGGCTGGCACAGTATGTTTTATCATTCAACTGCTCAAATGAGCCACTATGCTAGTATTGCAAACACAGCAAGTACCTACTCTGTATCTTCTGGAAGTGGTTCGTCTGGTGGCGGATTCTCAGGAGGCGGAGGCGGTGGAAGCATCGGCGCCTTCTAGAAAAAATCTATCGCAACATCCGAAATTGTGCTATAATAGAGGACAGAAAAAGGAGTAATACATGTATCTTATTGAAATTTTGAAGTCGATCTTTTTTGGGATTGTTGAAGGAATTACAGAATGGTTGCCCATTTCAAGTACGGGTCACTTGATCTTGGTTGAAGAATTTGTCCAATACAAGGACCAGAATGAAGCCTTCATGTCCATGTTTAATGTTGTCATCCAGCTTGGTGCCATTTTAGCAGTTATGGTCATTTACTTTAACAAGCTTAATCCTTTCAAACCTGGTAAAACTAAGGTAGAAGTTCGTAGAACTTGGCAGTTGTGGTCAAAAGTCTTTGTTGCGACCTTGCCTTTGCTATTGGTTTTTAAACTAGATGATTGGTTTGATGCCAACTTCCATAACATGGTTTCAGTTGCAATCATGTTGATTATCTATGGTGTTGCCTTTATCTACCTTGAAAAACGAAATAAGGCGCAAGCCATTGAACCAACAGTGACAGAGCTAGACAAGTTGCCCTATAAAACAGCCCTTTACATTGGGCTCTTCCAAGTCCTCGCCCTCTTTCCAGGAACGAGCCGTTCAGGTGCGACGATCGTTGGTGGTTTGTTAAATGGAACAAGCCGCTCAGTCGTAACAGAGTTCACCTTCTATCTCGGAATTCCTGTTATGTTCGGAGCCAGCGCTTTAAAGATTTTCAAATTTATTAAAGCAGGTCAACTCTTGAGTTTTGGACAACTGTTCTTGCTCTTGGTTGCCATGGGTGTTGCCTTTGCGGTCAGCATGGTTGCTATTCGTTTCTTGACCAGTTATGTGAAAAAACACGACTTTACACTCTTTGGTAAATACCGTATCGTACTCGGTAGTGTCTTGTTGCTCTATAGTTTTGTGCGTTTGTTTGTATAAGAAAAAAGCTTGAGGGAAGTTTCCTTCAAGCTTTTTAAAATCCTGTCACCGTAATTCCTAGTAAACGGATACCTTTTTCTTTTTCAGCTAGCTCTTCGTAGAGTTGAAGGGCGGTTTGAGAAATCTGACTAGCGTCCTGTGTAGCTTGTGGGAGGCTTTTTCGTCTAGTCAGAGTGGAGAAGTCAGCATATCGTATTTTTAGGATAATGATTTTTCCAGCTTTGTCCTGCTTGCTGAGATTGTGAGCTACCTTTTCGGAGAGAAGAGTCAGCTCTTTTTTGATATCTTCTTCATCCTGGAGAATCTTACTATAGGTTTTCTCCTTCCCGATTGATTTGCGGATGCGATTGGACTTGACTGGAGAATTGTGAATACCACGAGCCTTTCGATAAAGATCATAACCAAGTCTGCCAAAGCGATCGATTAAAGTAACTTCTGAGACATCCAATAAGTCTGCACCAGTATAAATGCCCATTTCATGAAGCTTTTCTACTGTCTTCTTTCCTACACCATGAAATTTAGCAATGTCCATTTGTTTGAGAAAGTCTTGGGCTTTGTCAGGTAGAATCACTGTCAAACCATGTGGCTTCTGATAATCACTGGCCATTTTAGCTAGAAATTTATTGTAGGAAACGCCTGCAGAAGCGGTCAGGTGTAGTTCCTGCCAGATATCCTCTTGGATGAGGCGGGCTATTTTGACGGCTGACTTGATACCGAGTTTATTTTCCGTCACATCTAAGTATGCCTCGTCGATACTCATAGGTTCAATCAAATCAGTGTAGCGTTTAAAAATAGCTCGAATCTCAAGTCCCACAGTCTTATACTTTTCATAATTTCCAGAGATAAAGACAGCTTGGGGACAGCGCTCATAAGCTTCTTTAGAACTCATGGCTGAATGAACACCAAAAACTCGTGCCTCGTAGCTACAGGTAGAAACGACACCTCGACCACCTGTTTGTCTGGGATCACTTCCGATGATAACAGGTTTGCCCTTTAACTTGGGATTATCTCTGATTTCCACCGCAGCAAAAAAGGCATCCATGTCGATATGGATGATTTTTCTGGACAGATCATTTATCAATGGAAATATGAGCATTCCAATCCCTTTCTAGTGTCATTTTCTATTTATTATACCCTTTTTTCTGAAAAAATGGGAAAGTTCAACCTGACTTTCAAAAATATAATACAGATAAGAACAAAAAAGAGACTGTATTATAAAAGAAAGCGTCTAAAATGCCGATTTTCTCTTGTTGAAATCGGTTACTGTATGGTATACTTGTCTCAAGAATGTAACAGATGACTGTTACTAGAAAAAAGAGGACATTAACATGGTTGTTAAGACAGTTGTTGAAGCACAAGACATTTTTGATAAAGCTTGGGAAGGCTTCAAAGGCGTAGATTGGAAAGAAAAAGCAAGTATTTCTCGCTTTGTTCAAGCTAACTACACACCTTATGATGGAGATGAAAGTTTCCTTGCTGGACCAACAGAACGTTCACTCCACATCAAAAAAATCGTAGAAGAAACAAAAGCACACTACGAAGAAACTCGTTTCCCAATGGACACTCGTCCAACATCTATTGCTGATATTCCTGCTGGATTTATCGACAAAGAAAATGAAGTTATCTTCGGTATCCAAAACGATGAACTCTTCAAATTGAACTTCATGCCAAAAGGTGGTATCCGTATGGCTGAAACTACTTTGAAGGAAAATGGATATGAACCAGATCCAGCTGTTCACGAAATCTTCACTAAATACGTAACAACAGTTAACGACGGTATCTTCCGTGCCTACACTTCAAACATTCGTCGCGCTCGTCACGCTCACACTGTAACTGGTCTTCCAGATGCCTACTCACGTGGACGTATCATCGGTGTTTACGCACGTCTTGCTCTTTACGGTGCAGACTACTTGATGCAAGAAAAAGTAAACGACTGGAATGCGATCAAAGAAATTGATGAAGAAACAATCCGTCTTCGTGAAGAAGTAAACCTTCAATACCAAGCATTGCAACAAGTTGTTCGCTTGGGTGACCTTTACGGAGTTGATGTCCGCAAACCAGCGATGAACACGAAAGAAGCAATCCAATGGGTTAACATCGCCTTCATGGCTGTCTGCCGTGTGATTAACGGTGCTGCTACATCTCTAGGACGTGTGCCAATCGTATTGGATATCTTTGCAGAACGTGACCTTGCTCGCGGTACATTTACTGAATCAGAAATCCAAGAGTTCGTTGATGATTTCGTTATGAAACTTCGTACAGTTAAATTTGCTCGTACAAAAGCTTATGACCAATTGTACTCAGGTGACCCAACCTTCATCACAACTTCTATGGCTGGTATGGGTAACGATGGTCGTCACCGTGTTACTAAGATGGACTACCGTTTCTTGAACACTCTTGACAACATCGGTAACTCTCCAGAGCCGAACTTGACAGTTCTTTGGACTGACAAATTGCCATACAACTTCCGTCGCTACTGTATGCACATGAGCCACAAACACTCTTCTATCCAATATGAAGGTGTAACAACAATGGCTAAAGACGGATACGGAGAAATGAGCTGTATCTCATGCTGTGTGTCACCACTTGACCCAGAAAACGAAGATCAACGCCACAACATCCAGTACTTCGGTGCTCGTGTAAACGTTTTGAAAGCCCTTCTTACTGGTTTGAACGGTGGTTACGACGATGTTCACAAAGACTACAAAGTATTTGACATCGATCCTATCCGTGACGAAGTTCTTGAATTCGAATCAGTTAAAGCGAACTTTGAAAAATCTCTTGACTGGTTGACTGACACTTATGTAGATGCTTTGAACATCATCCACTACATGACTGACAAGTACAACTACGAAGCTGTTCAAATGGCCTTCTTGCCAACTAAACAACGTGCTAACATGGGATTCGGTATCTGTGGATTTGCAAACACAGTTGATACATTGTCAGCTATCAAATACGCTACCGTTAAACCAATCCGTGACGAAAATGGATACATCTACGATTACGAAACAATCGGTGAATACCCACGTTGGGGTGAAGATGACCCACGTTCAAACGAATTGGCAGAATGGTTGATCGAAGCTTATACAACTCGTCTACGTAGCCACAAACTATACAAAGACGCAGAAGCTACTGTATCACTTTTGACAATCACATCTAACGTTGCTTACTCTAAACAAACTGGTAACTCACCAGTCCACAAAGGTGTATACCTCAACGAAGATGGTTCTGTGAACTTGTCTAAACTTGAATTCTTCTCACCAGGTGCGAACCCATCTAACAAAGCTAAAGGTGGATGGTTGCAAAACTTGAACTCACTTGCTAGCCTTGACTTTGGTTACGCAGCTGACGGTATCTCATTGACAACTCAAGTTTCTCCACGTGCTCTTGGTAAGACTCGTGACGAACAAGTTGATAACTTGGTAACAATCCTTGATGGTTACTTCGAAAACGGTGGACAACACGTTAACTTGAACGTTATGGACTTGAACGATGTTTACGAAAAGATCATGTCAGGTGAAGACGTTATCGTACGTATCTCTGGATACTGTGTAAACACTAAATACCTCACTCCAGAACAAAAAACTGAATTGACACAACGTGTCTTCCACGAAGTTCTTTCAATGGATGACGCCTTGAGCTAAGATTCAATTAGAATAGAAAGAAAGCTAGTCTATAGGACTGGCTTTTTTCTATATCTAAAAGATAAATTTTCGACATATCATATGAAAAATACTGAGAGATTTTGTTAATTCTTGTGACAATGTGTTGAAATTCGAGAGAATAATATAATAAAATCTTATAAAAACTTATTTTCTAGTTATTAAACTTGAATAGATTGTATTGAGATGTTATAATACAATAGATAAACTCTAGTTAGTGATAGGGGTTGTCAAAATGGTATGATGTAATCTCTTAGGGAGATTAGAAATAAAAATTTCATAAAGAAAAGAGGAGAAGAAATGTCGAAAAGCAAAGCGTTAAATATGCTTTCTAAATTTTCTGCGTTAGCTTTTGCTATTTTAGGCCTAGCATCTGTTTTGATAGGCATTGTTAAAGCAGATAATCCTGTTTCAAAAGAATTGACACAAGTCATTACAGGTATTGATCTGTTAGATGCTTCAGATACTAAGCAAAATGTGAGTTCAGAAGGAGATTTCTCGCTTCGTACGAATTTAGCATATAAGCTTCGCGTGACTTTTGATCTCAAACAGTATAATGAACATTTGAATAATGGAGATTATTTTACCTTTGATATACCTGCTCCTATGGCAGTTTATGAGGGGAGTCAGGATTTAATCGATCCGACAACAAAAGTTACTATTGGAGAAGCTGAAGTGACTTCAAATGGGACTGATCAAGGTGGGAAAGCAAAAATCACCTTGAAAAACTTGGATAAATATCTAGAGAAAACTGGTGGAGATAAGGTAAAGGATGTGTCAGGGAATTTTTCTGTTACTTTTAGATTCTTAAAGGATCAGAATAAAACCCGCATAAACTTTAATTCATCCTCATTGAAGCAAGAAGTGACTCACATTTATTCATCAAAAACAATCGATGGTCCCAAAGTTGGTACTGAAAATTATGCTAAAATTGGGGGTCGTGCTGCCCTTGAAAATTGGAACTCTCCAAAACTGGCTGAGATTGGTTCGGTTAGCAAGGGAGATGCATGGTCTACCTGGCGTGTACGTGTAAATACAGAGAAACAAGACTTAGGACAAAATATTGTATTACATGATACTATACCAAATGATGATACTAGTTACACTCCTGCACAGTATATTCCTGAGACTCTAAAAGTGTATAAGGCAAATATCACTGTTGGGACTTCTGCTGTTCCAGATGATGCAGTTTTGTTAACTGAGGGACAAGACTATACCGTTTCGTGGAACGAAAACTATACTTCATTTGATATCATTTTTAAAGATGGAACGACCTCTTATATAGTCTCTTATAACACAACAACTCCTAATGATGGAAGTAAAGTAGGAAATAGGGTTGCTCTGTCATTGGCTGACGGGACTAAATTAGCACAGAATACAAGTCGTCCGGGAGCACTTGATATGACAGCTGAGGCGACATCTTTGATTTCTGGTACGATTGTAGCATCTACTGCTTACCAAATTAAGATTCATAAGACTGATGCCTTCACTCTTGCTCCGGTTTCGGGTGCGGTATATACTGTGACAGCAGCAGATGATGCAAGTGAAACAACAGAAGTGACTACGAATGAAAAAGGAGTAGCGCTTACGAAAACTTATGATCAGAAATGGGAAGGTAAAACGTTTAAGATCAAAGAGAAGACTGCTCCAGCAGGTTATAAACTAGATGAAAAAGAGTATACAGTCAAACTCGGTGCTGCGGGTTCTACTATTCATCTTAAAGACGAACCTGTTCCAGCTGTATTCAATGTGACGGCTAAGAAAGTAGTAGAAGGACGTACAGATAAACTTCCAAAAGCAGATGAGTTTACCTTTAACCTGTTTACTGCAGAGAACTTGAAGGATCCTGTAGCTACAGCAAAATCAAAAGCTGATGGGACTATTACCTTTGAGAATCTCCAAGTAAAAGGTGCGGGAACTTATCACTACATCATCAAAGAAGACACTTCAACAGCAGTTGCAGGCGTTGCATTTGATACAGAAGCCAAGGAAGTTACTGTAGCAGCAACTTTCCAAAGTGGAGTTTTAACAGCAACTGTCACATCTGCAGAACCAACTTTCACTAACACCTATAAAGCAACTCCAGCTAAAGAAACTATCACAGCTAAGAAAGTCTTGAATGGTAAAGACCTTGAAGCTGATAAATACGAATTCGAACTTAAAGAAGGTGACAAAGTCGTTGCGACAGCTAAAAACGCTGCAGACGGCACCGTTACTTTCAAAGAAATTGAGTTAGAAACAGCAGGTGAATACACTTACACTATCACTGAAAAAGCAGGTAGTGAAAAAGGTGTGACATACGATACTGCTAAACACGAAGTTAAGGTAAAAGTTACAGATAACGGCCAAGGTCAACTTGTTGCAACTGTTACAGGTAACAACCCAACCTTCACCAACACTTATAAAGCAGCTAAAACAAGTGCAACGATTACAGCTAAGAAAGTCTTGGAAGGTAAAGCCCTTGAAGCTGATAAATACGAATTCGAGCTTAAAGAAGGTGACAAAGTCGTTGCGACAGCTAAAAACGCTGCAGACGGTACTGTTACTTTCAAAGAAATCGAATACAATGAAGCAGGCGACCACACTTACACTATCTCAGAAAAAGCAGGTAGCGAAGCAGGTGTGACATACGACACTGCTACACATGAAGTGACAGTAAACGTTACAGATAACGGTCAAGGTCAACTTGAGGCGGCTGTTGCAGGTAACAACCCAACCTTCACCAACACTTATAAAGCAGCTCCAGCAAAAATTGCTATTGAAGCTAAAAAAGTTTTGAACGGTAAAGAGCTAGAGATAGATGAGTTTGAGTTTGAACTGAAAGAGGGTGATAAGGTTGTTGCGACAGCAAAGAATGCTGCTGGTGGATTGATTCGTTTTTCTGAAATTAGCTATTCAAAAGCAGGAGTATATAACTATACTATTACAGAAAAGGTTGGCAATAAACTTGGTGTAACTTATGATAAAACAGAACATCCAGCAACTGTAGAAGTGAAAGATAATGGCTCAGGTCAACTTGTCGCGACAGTTACAAGTGAAACACCAGTTTTCGTTAATGACTATAAAGCGGAACCTGCGCAGGCTACAATCAAAGCTAAGAAAGTCTTGAAAGGAAAAGCGCTTGAAGCTGATGCTTATACTTTCGAACTGAAAGAAGGTTCAGACCTTGTAGCTACGGCTAAGAATACTGCCTCAGGAGAAGTTGTCTTCAACGTCACTTTCTCAGCAGCAGGCGATTACGCTTACACTATTACTGAAAAAGCTGGTGACGATAAAACAATCACTTATGATCAAACTGCGTATGAAGTGTTCGTCACTGTTGCGGATGATGGTAAAGGCCAATTGGTTGCGACTGTAGAAGATGCGGATACAGAACGGGTCTTCACAAATATTTATACAGCACCAGCTCCAACAGCTACATCAGCAACACTTGAGTTTACGAAAGAATTGACTGGTCGTACTTTGGTTGATGGTGAGTTCCAATTTGAATTGTACAAAGATGGACAAAAAATTGATACAAAAACAAACCAAGGTGGGAAAGTAACATTTAATGCAATCAACTATGATGCAGAAGGTGTTCATACTTATACTGTAAAAGAAGTGAATGCTGGAGCAACTGGTATTACTTACGATACAGAAAAGACTGCAAAGGTAACAGTAACCAAAGATGCAGCAACCAACGCCTTGAAGGCAGCTGTTGAATATCCAGCAGGTAATGTCTTCAAGAATAGCTTCAAAGCACCAGCGGTAGAAGCTACGATTGAAGCAACTAAGAAACTTGAAGGTAAAGAACTTGCGGCTGATGCTTATACTTTCGAATTGAAAGAGAAAGGCGCCGTTGTAGCTACAGCTAAGAATACTGCCGAAGGTAAAGTAGCCTTTGTTCGTTCATTCGAAGAAGCAGGTACTCACACTTATACCTTGGTTGAAAAAGTTGGTACTGAAGAGGGTATTGAATACGATAAGACTGAGCATACTGTAACAGTCACTGTAGTTGCAGATGGTCAAGGTCTCTTGACTGCGACTGTCTCATATGCAGATGGTAAAGCAGTTGTATTTACAAATAAATACACTGTTCCAACACCAACACCAGAACCAAATCCAGCTCCAAATCCAGCTCCAAATAATCCAACACCAACACCAGATCCAACGCCAAATAATCCAGGAACAAATCCAACTCCAGGAACAGAACCAACTGGTCCAGGACAAAAAGAGGATCCAAAACCAGCACCTCCAGCTACTGAGACTAAAGGTAAAGCTGAACTTCCAAACACAGGGGAAGCAACCTCTATCCTTTCTGCGCTTGGATTTGTAGTCTTGGCATTGAGTGGATTGGTATTCTTCGTAAAACGCAAAGCTTAAGCTTTTGTAGAAGAAACATGAAACTTGGTAAGTGAGAATTCTACTTCTCTCTTAAACCTGATAGAGAAAGTCTCTAGAAAATTCGTTTTCTAGGGGCTTTTTTTGTACTTCAAAAAATTTTTTAAAAAAATAGTCAAATTTGGTCAAAAAGTTATTGACTTTTACTGACTAAAGTGGTATAGTAGAAACATAAGGAAAATGAATTCCTTAGAAAACTTCATTTTCAATGATCCTATTTCTTGAAAATGTATGATAGATACCCTAGAAAGGGGTGAGGCCTATGTTAAATCTAACAGATTTTGAAAAGAAGATGATAAAAGGCTTATTTAAGAAAGAAAAACCAGAAATTATACGTAGGGTAGCTAGTTAGCTAGTCTAAAATTTTTAAAACAAAGATCAAAGATAGTCAATATCAGAGATCGCATATAATTAAGAATAAACGAGGTAAAGAATATGAACAACAACTTTAATAACTTTAACAACATGGATGATTTATTTAACCAATTGATGGGAGGTATGCGAGGATATAGTTCTGAAAATCGTCGCTACTTGATTAATGGACGTGAAGTGACACCTGAGGAATTTGCTCACTATCGTGCAACTGGTCAATTGCCAGGTAATGCAGAATCTGATGCACAAATGCAACAACACGCTTCAGGTATGAAACAAGACGGTGTCCTTGCTAAACTAGGTCGTAACTTGACAGCGGAAGCTCGTGAAGGCAAGTTGGATCCTGTTATTGGACGAAACAAGGAAATTCAAGAAACATCTGAAATCCTCTCGCGTCGTACCAAGAACAATCCTGTACTTGTCGGAGATGCAGGTGTTGGTAAGACAGCCGTTGTCGAAGGTCTAGCACAAGCTATTGTGAATGGAGATGTTCCGGCTGCCATCAAGAACAAGGAAATTATTTCTATTGATATCTCAGGTCTTGAGGCTGGTACTCAATACCGTGGTAGCTTTGAAGAAAACGTTCAAAATCTAGTCAATGAGGTGAAAGAAGCAGGGAATATTATCCTCTTCTTTGATGAAATTCACCAAATCCTTGGCGCTGGCTCAATCGGAGGAGACAGTGGTTCTAAAGGGCTTGCGGACATTCTCAAGCCAGCTCTCTCTCGTGGTGAATTGACCGTTATTGGAGCGACAACTCAAGACGAATACCGTAACACCATCTTGAAAAATGCAGCTCTTGCTCGTCGTTTCAACGAAGTCAAGGTCAATGCTCCTTCAGCAGAGGATACCTTTAAAATCCTTCAAGGGATTCGTGACCTCTATCAACAACACCACAATGTCATCTTGCCAGACGAAGTCTTGAAAGCAGCAGTGGATTATTCTATCCAATACATTCCTCAACGTAGCTTGCCAGATAAGGCTATTGACCTTGTAGACGTAACGGCTGCTCACTTGGCAGCTCAACATCCTGTAACAGATGTGCATGCTGTTGAACGGGAAATTGAGGCAGAAAAAGACAAGCAAGAAAAAGCAGTTGAGGCAGAAGACTTTGAAGCAGCTCTCAATGCTAAAACTCGCATTGCAGAATTAGAGAAAAAAGTCGAAAACCACACAGAAGACATGAAAGTGACTGCCACTGTCAATGATGTGGCCGAGTCCGTAGAGCGTATGACTGGTATCCCAGTTTCTCAAATGGGGGCATCTGATATCGAACGCCTAAAAGATATGGCTCATCGTTTGGAACACAAGGTTATCGGCCAAGACAAGGCAGTAGAAGCAGTGGCTCGTGCTATTCGTCGTAACCGTGCTGGTTTTGATGAAGGCAATCGCCCAATCGGTAGCTTCCTCTTTGTAGGTCCAACTGGGGTTGGTAAGACCGAGCTCGCTAAGCAATTGGCACTGGATATGTTTGGAACTAAGGATGCTATCATTCGTTTGGATATGTCTGAATACAGTGACCGCACAGCTGTATCTAAGTTAATCGGTACAACAGCAGGTTATGTGGGTTATGATGACAATAGCAATACTTTGACAGAACGTGTTCGTCGTAATCCTTACTCTATCATTCTCTTGGACGAAATTGAAAAGGCGGATCCTCAAGTAATCACCCTTCTCCTTCAGGTCTTGGATGACGGTCGTTTGACTGATGGTCAAGGAAATACAGTGAACTTCAAGAACACGGTCATTATCGCGACATCAAATGCTGGATTTGGCTATGAAGCTAACTTGACAGAAGATGCAGATAAACCAGAATTAATGGATCGTTTGAAACCATACTTCCGTCCAGAATTCCTTAACCGCTTTAACGCAGTTATCGAGTTCTCACACTTGAATAAGGAAGACCTTTCTAAGATTGTGGACTTGATGTTGGCTGAAGTCAACCAAACCTTGGCTAAGAAAGACATTGATTTGGAAGTCAGCCAAGCAGCTAAGGACTTTATCACAGAAGAAGGCTATGACGAAGTTATGGGTGTTCGTCCTCTCCGTCGCGTGGTTGAACAACAAATTCGTGATAAGGTGACGGACTTCCACTTGGATCATCTAGATGCTAAACATTTGGAAGCAGATATGGAAGATGGCGTTTTGGTTATTCGTGAAAAAGCCTAACTCAAGATTTTGAGAATAAAAAAAGAAGGAACTAGCTAAAAGCTGGTTCCTTTTTGTGTTTAGATGACATGGCGCTCAAAGGCATCATCTGAGATTCCTTGTTCCAGGATGAGTTTTGCCCATTCTTTAGCAGAAAAGAGGCTGTGGTCCTTGTAGTTTCCGCAAGATTCGATGGTTGTTCCAGGGACATCTTCCCAAGTAGTGGTTTCAGCAATTTCCTTGAGCGAATCCTTGATAACAGCTGCAATTTCAGCACTGGTATGGCGACCCCACATAATCATGTGGAAGCCTGTGCGACAACCAAATGGTGAACAGTCAATCATGCCGTCAATTCGGGTACGGATGAGTTTGGCCAAGAGGTGTTCGATAGTGTGAAGCCCAGCAGTAGGGATAGAGTCTTCATTTGGCTGTACCAAGCGAATATCAAAGTTGGAGATGATGTCTCCCTTTGGCCCCGTTTCTTCCCCAATCAAGCGAACATAAGGTGCTTTAACAATGGTGTGGTCAAGTTCAAAACTTTCAACAATAACTTCTTTTGACATGGTAAATCCTTTCAGTTTTCTTCTTTCATTATAACATAAAGGGTGCTGTTGATGGAGTTTGATAAATGACTTTTTATAATAAAGTCTCTATACATAAACCTCAGAATTATAAAGAAAGAATGGAGAGAAGAATACCTTGTGAAAGAAAAGTTTAGTTTTTCTAGTGGAACTCAGGTGACTTTTGAAAAGTGGATCAACTTTTTCTGAAATTTCTGTTTAATCTCTGAACTAATTCTGAACTAGATTGGGTATACTGGAGAAAATAAAGATAAAGGAGTTCAGTATGGAACATATTGTAAAAATTGATCGTGTTTCTAAAAAATATGGAGACAAGCAAATTTTAAAGGATATTTCTTTTACAGCTAGGAGTGGTCGCATTACGGCTTTTCTAGGACATAATGGTGCAGGAAAAAGCTCGACCTTGAGGATTCTCTTGGGCTTAGATCGGGCGACAGCAGGAACTGCGACTTTTGATGGACAAACCTATCAGTCAATGATTTATCCTCTCAAAACAGTAGGTGCAGCTTTTGACGGTATTGGAGGTCTGCCAAATAGAAAGGTTTACGACCATCTGCATATTATTGCTGCAAGTAATGCTATTCCGAAGTTTCGGATTGATGAGGTATTGGATATGACTGGGATCGCTCATAAGAAAAAGGATTTCTTATCAAGCCTGTCTCTAGGAGAGGGGCAGCGCCTGGGGTTGGCAGTAGCTTTACTAGGTGATCCTCAGTTTCTAATATTAGATGAGCCGACCAATGGCTTGGATCCAAGTGGGATTAAGTGGTTTAGAAAGTTCATTCGCAAGCAGGCTGATTTAGGGAAAACCGTCCTTCTATCCTCTCATATCCTGTCTGAGGTACAAATGGTAACAGATGATGTAGTCTTGATTCATCATGGGCAAATTATTGAGCAAGGACGATTGGAAGAGGTGCTGCAAGATTCAGACAGTCTAGAAGATCTCTTCTTTGATTTGACAGAGGAGGTTTAAGATGAAAGAAACGATGTCCTTATTGCATTCAGAATGGTTGAAAATCCGATCAATCAAGGCTTTCAAAGTGAGTGTGGCCCTCATGCTGCTATTGGTGCCTGTCGTATCCTGGTTGGAGGGCCGACAGTATCTGTCTATCGGCTTGGATGCTACGCCTGAGACGGTTCCTAATCTGATAAACGCCATTGATCCGCTGGAATATCTAGGTCTCAACGGGGCTTCTATGGCGGTCATGGTTTTGGTCATTTTAGCTGGAATTTTGGGAGCTATGGAATTTCAGTCTCATAGCTTGAGAACCAGTCTTTTATCCTGTAATAACCGCCTGAAGCTGCTTGTGGGGAAACTCATGACCTTTACTTGCTTTTCTCTTGCCATTAGCTTTTTATCCATTTATTTGAGCTATATTGTCATGCACTTGGCTTTAGGAAAAGAAGGGCTACATCCAATTTTACTTAATCAAGTTGCCTGGAGTCATCTTTTATGGAAGGCACTAGCTACTGCATTGCTAGGTCTCTTGTCCTTTTTATTGGGATTGCTTGGGCGGACGATGTTGCTTCCCTTAATCTTTCTTGTGCCCCAGCTCTATAATCTGGGAAACTACCTGGCAGCTCACACGAGTTGGGGGGCTTATTTGCCACAGCCAGCAGGAGAGTTGTTTGCTGCAACGCCAACTTCCCAATATGCTAACAATCCCTTGCAAGGGCTGTTGATACTTGGTGCATGGTTGCTAGTCATCGGCGGCATGGCTTCTCTGCGCTTTTTGAAGACGGATTTAGGAGGACGCTACTGATGATAAAAGCTCTGCTTAAAAGTGAATGGATTAAGTTCCGTTCTTACTATCTCGCTCTTGGTGCAGCCTTGGTGGTTCTGGTAGTCGTTCCTTTTTTCCTGATGAATCTTGACTATAGTCAGACAGCAGTTGGTCAGACGAAGGCTCTGAGTGAGGCTTTACATGCCCTCTATCTGGCGCAGCCTGTCATCGTCATCTTAACTTCCCTCTATTTTGCCCAGGAGTTTGTCAAGTCTGGGATACGAACGAATTTTCTAACCGTATCAAATAGAAAGGCTTGGTTGGCTGGGAAATTCCTTTTTCTGGCCGTTCTGCTCTTGGTTCTCTACAGTGTCATGATAGGCAGCTGTTTCTTTGTTATGCTGGCTCGATTTGACCTAGACTTTAGCTGGCCCTTACTGGGGAAATTCCTCTATTACAGCTCTTTTGGTCTTCTCAGCAATCTTTTTCTGGCTCTTTTAGCTGCTGGCCTCGCTTTGCTCTTTCAATCTTGGGTTGTGCCGGTGTCGGTGCTATTTCCTCTCTTGATTGGTCTTAGCCGTTTATTGGCAACTTTTATCAAAGAAGCAAAGTACCTGCCCGATCTGGCTACGCTAAATCTTTTTGAGTATGAAGGGCTTCAGCATTCAATAGATCTATCAGGGTTGGGAATACAGCTGTTCTGGCTAGCTTTGATTTGGAGCTCTGCTATATTCTTGACCTTGAAACGAGATGTTCGCTAGAGGTATGCTATAATGGAAATCATGAGACAGTATCGTATTTTGGTGGTTGATGACGACCGGAGCATTTTGAAGCTGGTGAAAAATGTCCTAGAGCTCGATGCTTATGATGTGACGACGCTTGATCGAATAGAAGAGCTAGAGCTGACGCATTTTGTCGGATATGACTTGATTTTGCTAGATGTGATGATGGAGCCTGTTAATGGTTTTGAGCTGTGCTCCTACATTCGTCCTCATCTTTCGTGTCCCATCATATTTTTGACGGCCAAGGAATTGGAGGCGGACAAGGTGGAAGGGCTCTTTCGCGGAGCAGATGACTATGTTGTCAAGCCTTTTGGGACCAACGAATTGCTGGCGCGTGTCAGGGCGCATCTTCGGCGGGAGGAAAGACGTGAGGAGCGCTATTCTGAGATTGCTTCTTGTCAATTTTATCCAGAGCGCTATGAAATTATCTGTTTTGGTAAAGTATTGAAATTCTCAGAGCGAGAGTTTAAGTTGCTACATTTACTAGCTAGCAATCCCAAGCAGACCTTTTCAGCTGAACGCCTGCATACCTTGCTTTACCCAGAAAGCTCAGAAACACAGCTTCGCTCTATCTCAGAATACGTATATCAGATTCGCCAAAAATGCAAACAAGAAGGTCTGCAAGCAATCGCAACAGTGAGAGGAGTAGGCTATAGATGGCAATTAGAACCCGAAATTTCAAAAGCCTAGTCTGGACAACTAGCTTGAAAATCGTCTTTTTTCATGTTTTGATTTTTGTGCTTATAGGCTATGAATTTACGCAAGGAAGTGATTACGTTCTTTTCACCTTGTTCTTCTGGGCAGGGAGCTTGCTGCTGATTACTTTTTATCATATTTTGAAATTGCTCCGAAAAATCGACAGGGAAATAAAAATGCTAAAGAGCGAGAAGCTTTTAGAAGAAAATCAAAGTCAGCTTTTTCGGATTGAGGAAATGCTAGAAGTTTATAGCGATTTACGGAGCAGCCACCAAGAAAATGCTCATCTTCTAGAAAGAGAGCAGCAGCATAATCAGGAGTTGATTTTACAGCTATCAGCGACATCGCACGATTTGAAGACGCCCCTAACTGTAATTAAGGGGAATGCTGAACTCTTGGAATTGGCGCAGTTAGGCCAGCCACAGGCAGACTATGCTTCTGAGATTTTGCAGGCTAGTCACAAGATGGAAGAGTATTGTGGCTCTTTGATTGATTACGCTAAGACTTTTCAGATTGATTCTAATCAGTTCAGTCAGCTTTCCTTAGGGGATTTTTTGGCTTATCTACAGGATGATTGGGCACTGTTCAGCAAACAGGAAAGCTATCATTTTTATCTCCAAGAAGATTGTGATCTTAGCTTGAGATTGTCCATTCATTTGGACTATCTCAAGCGGGCTTTGCTCAATATCTTACTGAATGCGCTTGAACATGCTAATCAGGACCAAAAGGAAGTCAAGCTAACGGTATCAGTGCAGCAGGACCAGTTGGTTTTTGCTATCTGGAACAATGGCCCTGCATTTTCTGAGGAGATGCTGCTGGGAGCAGAAATGCTCTTTTACCAGAGTGACCAAAGCCGCAATTCAACTAATCCCCATCATGGTATCGGCTTAGCCTTTTCTAAGCAGGTAGCTCTCTTGCATGGTGGTCGTCTGACCCTGCTCAATCCAGACCAAGGAGGAGCCTCTGTCGAGTTGACAATTTCATTGAAATAAATGAGAATGGAAAATCATAAAAACGCATAATACCAAGTGTCCAAAAGACTTGATATTATGCGTTTGATTTTTTTATTATGTAAAGATTTACTGGATTTTTCTCTCAAATTGAGTTTTGTCCAGCCTCGTTTAATTACTTCCGATACAAGCGATCGTATTGGTAGTATGGGTCAAAGGTTACGTTGATGCCTAGCTTGCGAAGGACGTTCTTGTCTTCATCGGTCAAGATGATGGTTGAATGAGCTTCGCTTCCTTTGAGATTCCCAAGTTCTTCCATGGCACGCGCAGCATCAGGATTTTCCATAGCTGTGATTGCAAGTGCAATCAGGATTTCATTTGAGTGGAGGCGAGGATTGCGACTACCGAGATGATTGATTTTAAGACCTTGAATTGGTTTGACGACTTCAGGCTCGATGAGTTTCACTTCCTTAGCGATGTTAGCTGATTTTTTGATGGCATTGATCAAGGCAGCAGCTGTAGGACCAAAGAGTTCAGAGTTTTTACCAGTCACGATTTCCCCATTTGGCAATTCAAGGGCTAGGGCAGGGCCACCAGTTTCTTCTGCTTTTTGGCGTGCAGCGACAGCAACCTTACGGTCTGCAGGTATGATGCCGAGGTCGTTCATGAGAAGTTCAATCTTCTTGACAGCAGTTTCTCCGACTTTTTCAGCTTTAAAATCAAGAACAGTTTGATAGTAGCGACGGATGATTTCTTGTTTAGAAGCTTCGACAGCAGCTTCATCATCTGTAATAGCGAAACCAACCATGTTGACACCCATGTCTGTTGGTGAAGCGTATGGAGATTCACCGAGAATGCGTTCCAACATACGTTTGAGTACTGGGAAGATTTCGATATCACGGTTGTAATTGACAGTAGTTTCTCCGTAAGTTTGAAGATGGAAGGGGTCAATCATGTTGACATCATCAAGGTCTGCGGTTGCAGCCTCGTAGGCCAAGTTGACCGGATGATGAAGGGGAAGATTCCAAACTGGGAAGGTTTCAAACTTAGCGTAACCAGACTTGATGCCATTAAGTTGGTCGTGGTACATATTGGACATACAAGTGGCCAATTTTCCAGAACCAGGTCCAGGAGCTGTTACGACGATCAAGTTGCGACTGGTTTTGATGTAGTCGTTTTTCCCCATGCCTTCGGGAGAAATAATGTGATCCATATCCGTCGGGTATCCTTTGATTGGATAATGAAGATAGGAATCAATCCCGTTTTTATCTAACTGGTTGCGGAAGGCATCTGCAGCGGGTTGTCCTGCGTATTGTGTGATGACAACCGAACCAACAAAAATTCCCAGTTCATTGAATTTGTCAATCAAGCGAAGAACTTCTTGGTCATAAGAAATGCCTAGGTCACCACGCGCTTTGGAATGCTCGATGTTGCTTGCGTTAATGGCGATCACAACTTCAACCTGCTCTTTCAATTCTTGCAAGAGCTTGATTTTATTGTCAGGCTCATAACCAGGAAGGACACGAGCAGCGTGGAAATCTTCTAACATTTTGCCACCAAACTCCAAGTAGAGCTTGCCGTCAAATTGGTTAATGCGCTCCAAAATGTGGTCGCGCTGTAGATTCAAATATTGTTCAGAACTAAAAGCTTGTTTTTTCATTTTTTTACCTCTGACCTCTATTATAA